>NZ_AYXJ01000015.1:0-352558 GCF_000681415.1 Pandoraea sp. E26 | reverse complement strand
CCACCCCCCCCCCGCCGACTGCCGCGTCACTCGTCATCTCCGCAATTCCGGCCATTCCGGCAATCCCCGGGGATACCTCACTAGCGGTATCATCAAGCGTTTGCCACCGGGTGCGCCCGGCGGCGTGGCTCTGATCCGGGCCTGCGTCAGCGACATCGTCACGAATCTCTATCGTTTTTTCAGGAACTGCCATGTTCGAACATATCGATGCCTATCCCGGCGACCCGATCCTCTCGCTCAACGAGAATTTCGCCAAGGATCCGCGTACCAACAAGGTCAACCTGAGCATCGGCATTTATTACGACGAAGCTGGCCGTCTCCCGGTCATGCAGGCCGTGCGCGAAGCCGAAGCCCTGCTGCTGGCCGAAGTCGGGCCGAAGCCGTACCTGCCGATGGCGGGCTTCGCCAACTACCGCGACGCCGTGCAGGGACTGGTCTTCGGTGAGGACTCGCCTGCCCGCGCCAACGGCAGCATCGCCACCGTGCAAACGCTCGGCGGCTCCGGGGCGCTCAAGGTCGGCGCCGACTTCATCAAGCGTTACTTCCCGAACTCGCAGGTGTGGGTAAGCGACCCGACGTGGGACAACCATCGCTTCATTTTCGAGCGTGCCGGGTTCACCGTGAATACGTATCCGTATTACGACGAAGCCACCGGCGGTCTGCAGTTCGAAGCAATGGTCGACGCCATCGACAAGCTCCCGGCCCGCAGCGTGGTACTGCTGCACGCGTGCTGCCACAACCCGACCGGTGTCGATCTGAACGACGCTCAATGGGTGCAACTGATCGACGTGCTCAAAAAGCGCGAACTGCTGCCGTTCGTCGACATGGCCTATCAGGGCTTCGGTTCGGGCATCGACGCCGATGCGTTCGTGATTCGCGAACTCGCGCGTCAGGGCGTGCCGGCGTTCGTCGCCAATTCGTTCTCGAAGAACTTCTCGCTGTATGGAGAGCGTTGCGGCGGCCTGTCGGTGATCTGCGAGTCGTCGGAAGCGGCCGATCGCGTGCTGGGTCAGTTGACGAGCGCCGTTCGTTCGAACTACAGCAACCCGCCCACGCACGGCGCCAAGATCGTGGCCAAGGTGCTGAGCACGCCGGAACTGCGCAAGGCGTGGGAAGCCGAACTCTCGGAAATGTGCCAGCGCATCACCCGCATGCGCGGTGCGATTCATGAAGGGCTGCGCGCTCACGTGCCGGCGAACATGCTTTCGCGCTATCTGGAGCAGCGTGGCATGTTTACGTACACGGGTCTTTCGGCGGCGCAGGTCGACGTGCTGCGCGAGCAGTACGGGGTCTACCTGATCCGCTCGGGCCGCATGTGCGTGGCAGGGCTCAACGAGAAGAACGTTGCCGTGGTGGCGGACAGCATCGCCAAGGTGCTCAAGAACGGCTGAGCGCTGCCGCTTCGCCGACGCGATGAAAAAGGGACGGCATGCCGTCCCTTTTTTCTTGTCTCGCGCCGCTTAGGACGCCGTGCGCAGGAATGCCAGCAGGTCGGCGTTCACCTTGTCGGCCTCGATCGTGCACATGCCGTGCGCGCCACCGGGGTAGACCTTGAGCGTGGCGTTCTTGACGATCTGTGCGGTCAGCTTGCCCGAATCGTCGATCGGTACGATCTGGTCGTCGTCGCCGTGCAACACGAGGGTCGGCACATCGATCTTCTTGAGGTCCTCCGTGTAATCGACCTCGGAGAACTCCTTCACGCACAGGTATTGCCCGAGGTGCGATCCCCACATGCCCTGAAGCCAGAAGGCATCGATCACGCCTTGCGACGATTTGACGTTCGGCCGGTTGTAGCCGTAGAACGGCACGGCGAGGTCACGATAGAACTGGGAACGATTGCCGGCGACGTTGGCGCGAATTTCGTCGAACACGCCGATGGGCAGTCCGTTCGGATTCTTGTCGGACTTCACCATGACCGGCGGCACGGCACCGATCAGCACGGCCTGCGCCGCGCGCTTCGTACCGTGGCGTCCGAGGTAGTGCGCCACCTCGCCGCCGCCGGTCGAATGGCCCACGAAGGTGGCGTTGTGCAAATCGAGATGCTCGACCAGCGCCGCGAGATCGTCGGCATAAGTATCCATGTCGTTGCCGTGCCCCGGCTGGTCCGAGCGGCCGTGCCCGCGACGGTCGTGCGCGATCGCGCGATAGCCGTGCTGCACGAGGAACAGCATCTGGGCGTCCCAGGCGTCGGCGCTGAGCGGCCAGCCGTGCGAGAACACCACGGGGCGGCCAGAGCCCCAGTCCTTGTAATAAATCGACGTGCCGTCTTTCGTCTTGAACGTGCTCATGGTTCGATCCTTGCGCAATGCGCGATAAGAACTAAGAACGAGGAGGAGGGGGGAACGAGACGCAACGCCGTCATGGCGGGGGGAAGCCGCGTCTCGACAGGAACGCGGCGCTGCGCAGGGCGCCCGCCGCAGCGACAGCACTTCGTGCGGCGGCAATGACGCGCGCCACGCGAAGGAACTCTATTTAATGCCGCGATGAACGCGCGTTCAAGTGGAGTTACCTTGATGCGCGCATGAGCCGGATTCACACGACACGCCGCAAGGCTGACATGAAAGCCGCAGCGGCACCTCGACGCACGATCGCGGTGCATGCATGACTGGCGACGGTGCGTGCGTCAGCGCGCCAGTGCACTTGGCGTTATATTGGCTGTCCCGCGGTGCGTTTGGCCGCTCATTCCGATTGCATCGATTCCCATGTCCGATCAGTCCCACGATTTGTCCTCGTTTCCGATCACGCACAAGTGGCCGGCCACACATCCCGAACGTTTGCAGCTGTACTCGCTGCCCACCCCCAACGGCGTGAAGGTATCGATCATGCTGGAGGAAATCGGGCTGCCTTATGAAGTGCACCTGGTCAGCTTCCAGACCGACGATCAGCTCTCGCCGGAATTCCTGTCGCTCAATCCGAACAACAAGATCCCGGCGATCCTCGACCCCAACGGCCCCGGCGGCAAGCCGCTGCCGCTGTTCGAATCGGGCGCCATCCTCTGGTACCTGGCGGAGAAGACCGGAAAACTGCTGCCCGCCGACCCGGCGGCGCGCTATGAAACGCTGCAATGGGTGATGTTCCAGATGGGCGGCGTGGGACCGATGTTCGGTCAGCTCGGATTCTTCCATAAGTTCGCCGGCAAGGAGTACGAGGACAAGCGTCCTCGCGATCGTTACGTCAATGAGTCCAAACGCCTGCTTGCGGTGCTCGACAAGCATCTGGCAACGCGCGAGTGGATCATGGGCGACGAGTACACCATTGCCGACATCGCCACCTTCCCGTGGATTCGCAACCTCGTCGGCTTCTACGAAGCGGGCGAGCTCGTGGGCTTCGAGCAGTTCCGCAACGTGCAACGCGCGCTCAATGCCTTCGTCGCGCGCCCTGCCGTGATTCGCGGCCTCGACATTCCCAAGCGTCCCGCCTGAGGAAAAAATGGCCGGTGCATCGATGAGATGCCCGGCCGTTGAGCACGAAGTCACGCGAGGCGGAAGTTCCGAAGCCTTATGCCGACTTACTGAAGCGCGCCGCCTCTTCGGAGCCGCTCGTTGCATTGCCCGCGCTGTACGAATGCGCCCCCACGCCCGCGAGTCGGCCCCGCTGCACGATCAGGTACTCGTCGCGGATCGGACGATTCTCGAAATAGCAC
Organism: Pandoraea sp. E26; assembly: GCF_000681415.1. NCBI lineage: Bacteria > Pseudomonadati > Pseudomonadota > Betaproteobacteria > Burkholderiales > Burkholderiaceae > Pandoraea > Pandoraea sp. E26. Next base: position 348,915 of record NZ_AYXJ01000015.1, on the reverse strand, counting down.
TCCAGAATTTCGCGCGTGCCCGCCGCATAGCGCGTCTGCGCCGAGAGGCTCGTGCCCGAGATGTGCGGTGTCATGCCGTGGTGCGGCATGTGGCGCCACGGATGATCGGCCGGTGCCGGCTGCGGAAACCACACGTCGCCACCGTAGCCCGCGAGCTGGCCGCTCTCCAGCGCGGCGGCCACCGCGTCGCGATCGCACAATTTGCCGCGAGCGGTATTGATCAGATAGGCACCACGCCTGAAGTGCTTCAGGCTCTGCGCATTGATCATGTGCTCCGTCTCCGGATGCAGCGGGCAGTTCAGCGTGACCACGTCGCACGCCTTCGCCAGGCTCTCGAGACTGGTGTGGTACGTGAGATTCAGTTCCTGCTCGACAGACGCCGGCAGCCGATGACGATCGAGATAATGCAGATGCGTGCCGAACGGCTTCATCAGCCGCAACACGCGCAAGCCGATGCGCCCGGCCGCGACCGTTCCCACGTGCATGCCTTCGAGGTCGTACGAACGCGACACGCAGTCGGCAATGTTCCAACCGCCCTTGAGCACCCACTGATATGACGGGAGATAGTTCCGCACCAGCGCGAGCGTGGTCATCATGACGTGCTCGGCCACGCTGTTACTGTTGCAGTAGGTCACTTCCGCAACGGTGATGCCGTGCTCCATGGCGGCTTGCAGATCGGTGTGATCCGAGCCAATACCGGCGGTCACGATCATCTTGAGCCGCTTCGCACGCGCGATACGTTCGGCCGTCATATAGGCGGGCCAGAACGGTTGCGAAATGACGATCTCGGCGTCGACCAGTTCGCGATCGAGCACGCTGTTCTCGCCGTCCTTGCTCGACGTCACCACGAGCTGATGGCCATTCGATTCCAGATAGTTGCGCAAGCCCAGCTCCCCGGACACGCTGCCGAGCAGCGCGCCCGGCGCGAAGTCGATGCCCCTGGGCGTGGGCAGTGTCTGCCCGTCGGGATAGCACTCGATTTTCGGTAGGTCGTCACGGGCATAGGTTTTCGGGTATCCGGCAACGGGGTCGTCGTACAGCACACACACAATCTTGGCCATGATGTCTCGCTCCTGAAGGGTTGACTGCAAGATATCTGCATCGGCGACGCCTCGTGGCGACCCGGCATTGAGGCCAATGATCGTTGCGGCGGGCGGGAAGGGAAAATCGTTCCGGTCGATCGGATGATCGGCGGGATCTATCACGTCGGGCGCGCTCGGCAGCGCGACAGGCTCCCGTGTGGCGAATTCGTCATCCTGGTTCGACGCGACACCAGGCCGAGGCGCGCGCCGAGATATGCCGACACGGCGCCGCCGCGTTACGGCGTCAGCAGCGCATCGAGCCGCGTCTGAAGATCCACGCTGCGAAAGGCGGCAATGGCCGCATCGAGCAAGGGCGGGCGCGGCTGGCGCTCCCGAAGGATCAAGCCGATTTCGCGATGCAGCGCGGGCTGCAACGGCACGGCGTGCAATTCGTCGCGCATCTCTGCCAGGCACAGCACGCTGTGCGGCACGATGCTGCACAGGCCCGCGCATCGCACGTGGGCATACAGCGCCATGAGCGAGTCCGTCTCCACGCGCGGCGACGCCGACGTTCCGGCACGGGAAAACGCCGCATCGATCCCCTGGCGACACTGCATGTTTCCCGTGAGCAGGCACAGGGGCAGTCGGGCCGCCTCATGCCATGACAGCGACGCGCGCCCCCCGAGCACCGACGCGTCGCGAACGATGAGCACGTAGCGTTCACGAAACAGGGAGACGGTTTCGAACGCGCGCAGACGCGGATCGTCGAGATAGCTGAGTCCAACGTCCAGATCGAGTTCGGACAATTGACGCAGCGCCTGTGTGGCGGAGAGCGTGAAGACCTCGTGACGCATGCCGGAAAACGCCGTCAGACAGGCGTCGGTGAGCAATGGCACGAGCGGCAACGCGGTCGGAATCGCGCCAATGCGCAGGCAGCCGTTGACCTCGCGTCGCCCCGCGCTCGCCTCCTGCCGCAACCCCTCGCAATCGGCGAGCACCTGCCGCGCCCAGGCCAGCACACGCTCGCCCTCGGGCGTGAAGCCTTCGAAGCGGCGTCCGCGTCGCACGATCGACAAGCCGAATTCCTCCTCGATGCTGCGAATCGCGCCCGAGAGCGTCGGCTGCGAGACATTGCACAGCTCAGCCGCCCGGCGGAAATGCCGCGCCTGTGCAAGCGCTACCAGATAGTTCAACTGACGGATGAACATGCCCTGCGCCTCCCCGGTTCCGAATGCCACGGTCGTCATGGCATGCGCGTTCGCTATATACATTCAAATATAGCGCAAGCCATCGTGGGTCAGTCATGAGAAAGCCGCATATCTGTCATGGTCGCGCCGGGCGGCCGATCGCATCGAGAATGCGCGCCCGCGGCGCGATCATTGCCCCGACGCGGAAGTGGGCGACGAGGATGGCGTCGAACCGGAAGCGCCGGGCAATGAGAAGATCGGTGTGCCGGCACTTCCCGGGCTTGCCGCGCCCGCGCGGCCCGACGACGTCGGACTGCCGTTCGGCGCGGGCCCCGCCCCGCCCGGCCCGTTCCACTCACCGGGCACGCCGGGAATCGTGTTGCCGTGCGGCGCGCCGGGTGTCGTCTGCGAGGGCGTGGAAGATGGGACGCCAGTTGACACCCCCGAGGCCGGCGGTACGCTCGCAGGCGACGCATATTCCGGCTGCGCCAGCACCGCGGACGCCACGGGCACCGGCAACGGTCCGCCGTCGCTCGCCGCCTCCGGCCGGGGCACCGACGCGGTGGACGGCGCGGATGCGGCGGGCCGCTTCACGGGCGCCTTGCGCCTGGACTCCGGTTCAGGGGACTTCGCGAAAAGCGACGTCACCCATTCCGACGCCCTCGTCCACCAATCGCTGTACCAATGATGGTTGTCGGGCGCCTCGAATTTTGCGTTCGGATCGATCACCCTGGCGCGCAGCGCCCGCGAGAACACATCGCCGACGATCGGCAACGCGCTGTGCGCGCCCTGCCCCCAATAGTCGCTGCGCAGTGTGATGCGACTGTCGTTGAAGCCGACCCAGGCGCCCGCCACGAGTTGCGGCTGCATCAGGATGAACCACCCGTCGGCATTGTCTTGCGTCGTGCCCGTCTTGCCCGCCACGTCGGCGCGAATGCCGAAGCGCGTACGGATCGCACTCCCGGTGCCCCGGTTGACGACACCGCGCATCGTGTCGAGCAACGTATAGTCGTCGGTCCGCGAGAGCGCGCGCTCGGGGCGAGCCGGCGAAAACGTGGCGAGCACATCGCCGTCGCCGTTCGTAATCTCGGTGACCATGGTCGGCTCGCGATACTCGCCGCCGTCGGCAATCGTGCCGTAGGCGGCCACCATCTCCTTGAGCGAGACGGGACTCGTGCCCAACGCCAGCGACGGCACCGGATCGAGCTTGCTCTCGCGCACCCCCATCGCTCGCGCCAATCCGACCACGCGCGAAGGCCCGACGTCCTGCATGAGTTGCGCCGTCACGGTGTTGCGCGATTGCGCAAGCGCATCGCGCAGCGTCATGGGCTTGTTGGTCGGCGTGGAATCGTCGCTGGGGCGCCAGATCTCGCCGCCCGCAAGGGGAATGTCGACGACCTGGTCGACGATGGTGTCCTCCGGCTTGTGTCCCTTGACGAAGGCCGCGCCGTAGACGAACGGCTTGAACGTCGAACCGGGCTGGCGCCGGGCCTGCTGCACATGATCGAAGGGATCGATCGTGAAATCGCGACTACCGACCCAGGCGCGAATTTCGCCGGTGCGCGGATCGATGGCGAGAAAGCCCGCCTGCACACGCGTTTTGGTGGTGCGCAAATTCTGCATGAAGGACCTGTCGGCCAGCAGCCGCTTCATTGTCGCCTCCGGTGCTTCGCCAGCCGCCACCGCATTGCGGTACTCCGCCGACTCACGCACGAACGACTGCACGAGCGCCGTGCTGTCGCGCCAGCCGCCGCGCGCCGACCAGTTCGCGTCCGCGATGCCCTGCAACTGGTTCGCCTGACGCGTGAGCGCCTGCGTGGCGATGGCCTGCAGACGCGAGTCGATGGTGGTGTGCACCACGAGGCCGTCGGAGTAGATGTTGTAGTCGTTGCGATCCGCCCAGCCGATCAGCCACTTGCGCAACTGCTGCGCGAAGTGCGGCGCGGGGCCCGGCGCTTCGGTCTGGCGCTCGAAGTCGATGCGCAGCGGGCGCTTTTGCAGCGCGGCGAGCTTCGACGCGTCGAGATCGCCGAATTTCACCATCTGCGCAAGCACCGTGTTGCGCCGTTGCAGCGCGCGCTCCGGATTGATCACCGGATTGTAGTAGCTGTTGCCCTTGAGCATGCCCACGAGCGTGGCGGCCTCGACCACGTCCAGTTGGTCGGCCGACTTGTCGAAGTACGTGCGCGCGGCCATCTCGATGCCGTAGGCGTTGTACAGGAACGGCACGGTGTTCAGATAGGTCTCGAGAATCTCGGGCTTCGTGTACACGGCCTCGATCTTGAGCGCGGTGATCGCCTCCTTGAGCTTGCGCGTGAGCGTGGGTGCACGGCCGATTTCGTCGGGATAAAGGTTACGGGCGAGCTGCTGGGTGAGCGTCGAGCCGCCCTGCCGATCGCCGGAGAACGTGCGCAGCGCCGCCCCGGCCGTACGCTTCAGATCGATGCCATGGTGTTCGTAGAAGCGGTGATCTTCGGTGGCGATGAGCGCCTTGACCACATTCGGCGACACGTCCTTGAGCGCCACCCACTCGCGATTCGACGGGCGAAACTCGGCGAGCAGCTTGCCGTCGGCCGACAAGACCTGCGCGGGCCGGTCGATCATCGCGCGACGAATGTCGCGAATGCCCGGCGTGAACGGAATCAGGATCAACGTGTAGGCGATGAGCAGGCCCGGCGGCACCGCAATGGCGATCAGCACACCGCGACGCGTGGGGTGGCGCACGTGATGCCATGCACGCGCGGCATACGGTTGCAGGCGTTGCCAGAGGCGCCGGCCAAACCGCCCCGCCAGGGCGACGACATGCTGGAACAGCAAGAACAACGACGAAATCAGGCGCTTCACGATGGGGGACCGCGTGGCAAAGTCCGCATCCTACCAAAACCAGCGGGGGCGGCGGGTGTTGCGCAGGCGGCGTACAGGCGTACGAGGTTAACCGCGAGTGGCGTCAGGGCACGATCGGCACCGGGGATTCGGGCTCCAGCTTGCGCCACACGAAGCCGATGTGCTCGCGCATGATGCGCCGCGCTTCGTCCGGCTGACGCGTGCGAATCGCCTCCCAGAGCGCGAGGTGCTGCGCGAGAATCGTCTCCGAGGCCTGTTCGCGCAACTCGGTCAGTCCGGCGTTATTGAGCGAGATGTGCTCGTAGAGCATCTTGACCACACTGCCCTGCAAGTGACGCAGCATCGCATTGTGCGACGCGTTCGCAAGCGCCGTATGGAAGTCGCCGTCCAGGCGCGATTCGAGCACGGTGTCGCCGTGTGCGTGCGCAGCGACCAGCCCGTCGACCAGTTCGCCGATGCGTGCGAGGTCCTCGTCGGTGGCCCGCACCGCTGCCAGGTAGGCCGTGGTGCCTTCGAGCATCAGCCGGAATTCCAGCATGTCGGGGCGCAGTTCCGGGTGATCGCCTACGAGTTGCCGCCACGGCGAAATCAACCCCGTCTGCAACCGATCCGAGACATAGACGCCCGACGCGGCGCGTGTCTTGAGCAACCCGCGCGCAATCAGTCGCTGAAGCGCCGCGCGCACCGTCGAGCGGGCCACGCCAAGCGATGTCGCGAGTGCGCGTTCGCTGGGAATGCGCTCGCCCGGCGACCAGACACCTTCGATCAATCGGGTTTCGAGCTCGCGCGTGATGCGCTCGGTCAGATTGGGACCGCTCACGATGACGTCTCCTGCGACGTTGCCAATGCGGTGGATATCGGCCATGCGCGGATCGGACCGCGAGGCGAACGCATGTCGCCTCCCCCGCATACGCCGTCGGCGCATGTTCCGGGCATGCCGTGATTTTGCTCCATCGGTCGTCACCCGCGACAACTGGTACGACCAGTTTGCCCGAACGTTTCCCGGGTGTCGATCATCGCGGCAGCCGGACATCACGTCCGAGCCGACCGTCGTGCCCCTGCCGCCATCAGCGCGTGCACGCGCGCACGGCATACAGCCCGAACGGGCATCAAAGCATCGATCACCAAATCGAGGAGACGTAAGTGGAAGTGTGGGTTCAGAACTACGTGCCGGGTGGCACGCTATGGATTGCGGCACTCATGGCCGCGTTACCGATTATCGTTTTCTTCGTTGGGCTGGCAGGGCTGCGCATGAAGGCGCATGTCGCGGGTGCTGTGACCGTTGCGCTCGCGCTGCTCATCGCCGTGGCGTATTTCGGCATGCCGGCGCGCATGGCCGCGATGTCGGCCGTGTACGGCTTCGCATATGGCCTGTGGCCTATCGCATGGATCATCGTGACGGCGGTGTTTCTTTACCGGGTCGTGGTCAAGACCGGGCAATTCGACATCATTCGTAGCTCGGTGGTCTCGCTGACCGACGACCAGCGACTGCAAATGCTGCTGATCGGCTTTTCGTTCGGCGCATTCCTCGAAGGCGCGGCCGGGTTCGGCGCCCCGGTGGCGATCACCGCCGCGCTGCTTGTCGGGCTGGGTTTCCAGCCGCTGTACGCGGCCGGTCTTTGCCTGATCGCCAATACCGCGCCGGTGGCGTTCGGTGCGATGGGCATTCCGATCATCGTGGCCGGCCAGGTGAGCGGCATCGACCCGTTCCACATCGGCGCCATGGCCGGGCGTCAGTTGCCCCTGCTCTCGGCCTTCGTGCCGTTCTGGCTGGTCTTCATCATGGACGGCAAACGTGGCGTGAAGGAGACGTGGCCCGCCGCGCTCGTGGCCGGCGGCAGCTTCGCCGTGGCGCAGTACTTCTCGTCGAACCACATCGGACCGGAACTGCCGGACATCATCTCGTCGCTGTTCTCGCTCGTGTGTCTGGCCAGCTTCCTGAAGGTCTGGCAACCGAAGACGTCGGCCGCGCGCGGCGGCGCGACCGTCACGACCTCGGGCGGCGCCGCCGCGCTGGGTGGCTTCGGCGGCGGCGCGCCGCGAAGCCGTCAAGCCTCGCCTTACACCGGCGCCCAGATTCTGCGCGCATGGTCGCCGTTCCTGATTCTCACCGGCATGGTCACGATCTGGAGCCTGCCCGCGTTCAAGGCACTCTTCGCCAAGGGTGCCGTGCTCGCCTGGACGGTACCGGCCCTGCACGTGCCCGGTCTCGATCGCCTGGTTGCCAAGGCGGCGCCGATCGTCGCCAACCCCACGCCGATGGACGCCATCTTCAAGTGGGACGCGCTCTCGGCCACCGGCACCGCCATCTTCATCGCGGCGCTGCTGTCCATGGCCCTGCTCCGCATGAAGCCCGCCGATGGCGTGAAAAGCTTCTTCGAAACCGTCGCCGAGCTGAAAAAGCCCGTGCTGGCCATCGGTCTGGTACTCGCGTTCGCGTTCGTCATGAACTACTCGGGCATGTCGACGACGCTGGCGTTGCTGCTTGCCCATACCGGCGCGGCGTTTCCGTTCTTCTCCCCGCTGCTCGGCTGGCTGGGGGTGTTCCTGACGGGATCGGACACCTCGTCCAACGCGCTCTTCTCCGGCCTGCAAAGCACCACCGCGCAGCAGATCGGCGTGTCCAACACGTTGCTCGTCGCCGCCAACACCACTGGCGGTGTGACCGGCAAGATGATTTCCCCGCAATCGATCGCCGTGGCGTGCGCGGCAACCGGGCTGATCGGCAAGGAAGCCGATCTGTTCCGCTTCACGGTCTGGCACAGCCTCATGTTCGTGGTGCTCGCCGGCCTGATCACGCTCGTGCAGGCTTACTGGCTCACGGGGATGCTGGTGCACTGAAGCCGTTTCCCGTAGCAGCGTCCGTCGCCGGCCACACGGCGGCGGACGTGTCGTCCCCCGTAGGAGACCCCCATGAAAGTGGCCCTGTTCGTTCCCTGTTTCATCGATGCGCTGTTCCCCGAAGTGGGCATCGCCACCCTGGAACTGCTCGAGAAACTCGGTGTGACAGTGGATTACCCGCGCCGTCAGACCTGCTGCGGGCAACCGCTCGCCAACAATGGCTGCGAAGCCGACGCAGCCGGGACCGAAGCGCTCTTCGTCGAGAACTTCGCCGGCTACGACTGCATCGTGTCGCCCTCTTCGAGCTGCGTGCATCACGTGCGCAAGCACCTGAGCGCGGCCGGCGAGTCGGAGCGCGTTGCGACGGTTCGCGCCAACACGTACGAGCTCACGGAATTCCTGCACGACATTCTGCAGGTTCGCGACTTCCCGTGGGCCAACTTCCCTCACACGGTGGGGCTGCACAACAGCTGCAGCGCCATCCGTCACCTGCATGCGGCGTCGGCGAGCGAGATTCCCGGCGAGCCGTGGTCGAAGGCGCGCACGCTGCTCGAAGGCGTGCCGGGCATCCGCTTCGCCGCCCCGCGCCGCCCGGACGAGTGCTGCGGCTTCGGCGGCACGTTCTCGGTGTCCGAGCAGGCCGTCTCCGTCAAGATGGGGCAGGACAAGGTTCGCGATCATTTCGACGCGGGCGCGCAGTTCATCGTCTCGGCCGACATGTCGTGCCTGATGCATCAGAAGGGCTGCGCGGCCCGCACCCGAACCCCCATGCGCTTCCTGCATATCGCGCAGATCCTCAATGGGGTGGACGGCGGCGCGCGCGAGGAGGTCCCGGCATGAGCCGCACGACACGCGTCGATCATGCGAAAAACGCAGAGGCGTTTCTCGCCAAGACGGAACATGTGGCGTTCCACGACAAGCGACTCTGGGACCTGCGCATGAAGCGCGACGCGCAAGCGGCATCCATCGACGAATGGGAGACGCTGCGCACACTCGCCTCGCAGATCAAGGAACACACACTCTCCCGGCTGGGGGATTATCTCGAACAGTTCGCCGCGCGGGCCGAAGCCAACGGCGTGAAAGTGCATTGGGCGCACGATGCCGCCGCGCACAACGCCATCGTGCACGGCATTCTGGCGGCGCACGACGTCAGAACACTCGTCAAGAGCAAGTCCATGCTGACCGACGAGTGCGAGCTTCGCGAATACCTGGAACCGCGCGGCATCCAGGTGATGGAAACCGATCTCGGTGAGCGCATCCAACAACTCGACAGGCAGCCGCCGTCGCACGTGGTCGTGCCAGCCGTGCACAAGCTGCGCGGCGACGTGGCGCAGTTGTTCGGCCGCACGCTCGGCACCGACCCGAACAACGACGATGTGCACTACCTGGCGGAAAGCCAGCGCCGCACGACACGCCCCGCCTTTCTCGAGGCGGGCGCCGGGATGACCGGCTGCAACTTCGCCGTTGCCGAGACCGGCACCGTCGTGGTCTGCACCAATGAAGGCAACGCCGATCTGTCGGCGAACGTGCCGCCAGTGCACATCGTGTCGCTCGGCATCGAAAAGCTGATCCCGCGCATGGCCGATCTCGGCGTGTTCGTGCGCCTGCTCTCGCGCAGCGCGCTGGGCTCGCCTATCACGCAGTACACCTCGCATTTCCGCGCGCCTCGTCCCGGCACCGAAATGCACTTCGTCATCGTCGACAACGGCCGCACCGCGCGCCTGGCGATGGACGACTTCTGGTACTCGCTCAAGTGCATCCGCTGTGGCGCCTGCATGAACACGTGCCCCGTCTACCGACGCAGTAGCGGGCTGTCGTACGGCAGTACCTACGCCGGGCCGATCGGCGCCATCCTCAACCCCGCATACGATCTCAAACGCTACAGCGCGCTGCCGTTCGCATCCACGATGAACGGGAGTTGCTCGAACGTCTGCCCGGTGCGCATCAACATTCACGAGCAGTTATACAAGTGGCGCCAGATCGTGGCCGAGGAAGGCGAGTTGCCGCCCGTCAAGCGCGGCCTGATCAAGGTCGCTGGCAAGCTGCTCGCCAACCCGGTGCTGTACCGGGCGTCGGTGAAATCGATGAACGCCGCGTTGCACCGGTTGCCCAACCTGCTGCTCTATAACCCGCTCAATACGTGGGGCAAGGGCCGCGACCTTCCCGATGCGCCGTCGCAGACGTTTCGTGACTGGTACGACGCCAACCGACGCACGCTCGACCCGACACCGGACGCGTCGGCGAGCGACCTCGATCAATCGTCCACCCGGGAGACCCTGTGAACATGTCCCGCGAAGCCTTCCTCGTTCGCGTGCGCGCGGCGCAACGCGTGGCACTGCGCGACGACGACCACCCGGCCGACGGCACCCGCGAGCCCTTCCCTCTGCCAGCCCTCCCTGTCTTCGAGACGCCCGCCGGAGACCGACACAAACGCTTCGGCCAGCAACTCGTCGCCATGGGCGGCAAGCTTGTGACACTGGACGACGCGCCGGCATTGACCCGGTGGCTTGCCGAACGCTTTCCCGGCGTCGCGCCGGTCACCGCGACGCCACAGGCCCGAAGCGCCGTGCCGCTCGACGCTGGGCGCGCGCCGGCGTCGTTGCACGACGTTGACGTCGGTGTGGTGCGCGCCCGCTTCGGTGTGGCCGAAACCGGCTCGGTCTGGCTCTCCGAGCAGGAGTACGGCGTGAATGCGCTCGGCTATCTCGTGCAACACCTCGTCGTGCTGCTCGATCCGCGCGACATTGTCGACGGCCTGCAGGACATCTACCGGCTGCCCGATTTCACATCGGCGCGGTATGCGGTGCTGGTGACGGGGCCTTCGGCCACCGCCGATATCGAAGGGGTGCTCATTCAGGGCGCGCAAGGCGTGCGCTCGCTCACCGTCGTGTTGCTGTCGCGAGACTGAATGCATCGGAATGCCACGCGAGCGCGCGACAGTTTGTCGCATGACGCGCTCGTGTCTCCCCGCGCTTGACGCGCATCAAGTACGCAAGCGCCCCCCGCTTCTACCATCGTCCGTGCTCACTCACGACTTTGGACAACATCATGAAGCACTCTCTCGGCGCCACGGCCATCGCCGCCGCGCTGCTCATCGGCGGCGCCATTTCCAGCACTTGCGCCAACGCGCAATCGTCGCAATCGTCACAAGGCGCCCCCGAAGCGCAGAAGACCTTCGGCTTCATCAAGGACAGCTCACAGGGCATCTACGCCGGCGACATCCTTGCGCGCGTGCGCGCCATCGGCATCATGCCGGACTCGCACGCGAGCGGCAGCGTGCTGCCGACGCTGGGCGTGACCGTCAACAATGCCATCGTGCCCGAACTCGACTTCACGTACATGATTCTCGACAACGTGGGCGTGGAGCTCATTCTCGGCATGTCGCGTCATCAGCTCACGTCGAGCCTCGGACATCTCGGGGGCGTGAACGTGCTGCCGCCCACGCTGCTGCTGCAATACCACTTCAACCATGCAGGCAAGATTCGGCCCTACGTCGGCGCTGGCGTCAACTACACCCGCTTCTGGAACAGTAGCCTGAATGCGGGCGGCACACCGATCTCGATCAAGAATCACAGCGTCGGTCCGGCACTGCAAGCCGGTGTGGACATCCAGATGACGAAGAACCTGTTCTTCAACGTCGACATCAAGAAGGTCTGGATGAAGACCGACACCTCGCTTGCCGGCGCCGATCTCGGCACCCTTCACATCGACCCGCTCATCGTGGGCGTTGGCATCGGCATGAAGTTCTGATTCCGGTGTGGAGCGCCACAGGTGCCTGGCGGACGGTGGCGCTCCTTTTTTTCGCGTGTGGCCGGGCTGCCGCGAGTCCGCGTCGGCGACGCCGTGGGCGACGCCGGGCGATGCGTCAAATTGTCGCGTCCTCCCTACATGAGAACGCAAAGCATTTACGTTGGCCGAAGACCCCGCCTACAATGCCTGGTTCCGTGAATCTCACGTCGTCACTCCCCCGGCCCAGGCATGCGCAAGCTCCGTCAGCATCGCGTCGCAATCGGGATCGCCTTGCTGGCGATCCTGCTGGCGGCGCTCATGCCTGCGATCGCGCAGTGGCGGGCGGCCATGCAGCAGGACCCGTTCGCGATCTACTGCACGGCGACAGGCACGCAGGCCTCGCTCGGAACGAACACCACAGCGCGCGCCAATGCGCAGCGAGAGCCCGCTCACGACGGCCACTCCGGACACGACGACGCACAAGCGCCGCCCACGCCGTCGCAAGCCGCTGAGCAACACAGCCTTCACGACGGCGCCGATCATTCGCTCGCGTCGGCCGACCACTGGGAGAAGTGCGGCTACTGCACGCTCTGGGCGCACCAGCCGCTCGTCACGACCGACGTTCTTACCCTCCCGCGCGCCGCTCAGGCCAACATCGACCCCGCCCCCCGGGTACGGGTACCGTACCACCCGCGCCCCCGCTTCCGCGCCGCCCTCGCGCGCGCACCGCCGCCCGGCGTCGCCTGATCCTTCCCGTGCCGGTCCCGACCGGTAACACTTGCCGAACGCGCCATGCCTGGCCGGTTCGTGCGTCTGCTCGCGCGCTGCGCGACGGCGCACGCCGTCGCCCGTCGCCGTGCATCTCTCACGATGCAACGAACGCCGTGCGTCCCCCGCACCCGGCACTGCACAAGACTTCGCACAATGCGCGTGCGGCCGTACACGTACATCAGGCGACCGCCCGATGCGGTCGCGAGAGAGAGAATTCCATGTCGCGTTCCCTGACGCAGAAGCCGTTGCAAACGGCCATCGCACTCGCCCTTGCCTCGCTGGGCGGTGCAGCACACGCACTGACGACCGGCCCCGAGGCCACATTACCCGTGACGGTGGTGACCGCCCCGCCCGAATCGCTCACTTCGCCGAGCGTGGACTTGCAAAAAGCCGATCTGTTCCAGACCGTCGGCGCCGTCGGTTTCGTCGACGCCGACTCGTACCAGAACACCTACGCCTTCAATCTGCGCGACATTCTCAAGCACAGCCCGGGCGTCTATGTGCAGAATCGATACGGGCAGGAGATACGCGTCTCGATTCGCGGCTCGGGGATCGCCCGCGGCTATCATGCTCGCGGACTCGAGATCCTGCAGGACGGTATTCCGACGAACGCCGCGGACGGCAGCGGCGACTACTACCAGATCGATCCGCTGGGCCTGCGCTCGACCGAGGTCTACAAGGGCGGCAACGGTCTGACCTACGGTGCGACCACGCTGGGCGGCGCACTCAACTTCGTCACGCCCACCGCCTACACGGCGGATGCGCCCAACCAGTTGCGCATCGATGGCGGCAGCTTCGGCACCATACGTGCGAGTGCGCAGATGTCACGCATCTTCGGCCCCCTCGATGCGCTCGCTACCGTGACCGTCAATCGCGCCGACGGCTATCGCGATCATGACAGGGGCAACTACGCCCAGATCAACGCCAACGTCGGATACAAGTTCTCGCCGCGCGTCGAGACCCGCTTCTTCTTCGGCGCCTACCTCGTCGACCAGAAGCTGCCGGGCACGCTGTCGCTGTTCGATGCCCTGAACCATCCGACGAAGGCGGCCGCATCGGCCGTCTCCGGCGATCAGGCACGCAACACTCGCACCGAACGCCTGGGCAACCTGACGACGGTTCGCTTTGCGACTGGCCAACTCGACGTCGCTTCGTGGGTGATCCACAAGAGCCTCTATCACCCGATCTTCCAGGTCATCGATCAGGACGGCTGGACGTATGGCGTGGCGCCTCGCTACACCGCCAACCTCACGCTCGCGGGCATGCGTAACGACCTGATCGTGGGCGCGCGCTTCTTCGGCGGCAACACCAGCGCCAACCAATACACGAACGTGAACGGCAATCGCGGCGCCCAGACGCTCGACGCCCGTCAGAGCGCGTACAACTACGAGGCCTACTTCGAGAACCGGTGGTTCTTCCTGCCGACGCTGGGCCTGATGGTAGGCGCCAAGGCCTTTCGGGACGTACGACAATACATCGACTACGGCGGTCTGGCCGGTGACCCCAACTACCGGTCGACGAGCGCCGCCTATTCGGGAGTGAATCCGAAGATCGGCTTGCTTTGGGAGCCCAGCAAGGACGTACAGGCATTCGTCGACGTCACCCGCAGTGCCGACGTCCCCGACTTCACCGACCTGTCGCAGACGTTCGGCGCCACTTCGCGCTTCGTACCGCTCGCCTCGCAGCATGCCTGGACGATCGAGGCCGGCACCCGCGGCAAGCTCGATCGCGTGGCATGGGATGTCACCGCCTATCGATCCCTGGTGCGCGATCAGTTGCTTCAGTACACCACGTCCGCCGACATTCCCGCGTCGACCTTCAACGCCAACAAGACCGTGCTCCAGGGTCTGGAGATCGGCGCGTCGGTCGACCTGTTCAGGAACCTCGCCGCCACCGGAGACCGCATCACGCTGTCACAACTCTGGAACTACAGCGACTTCCGCTTCCGGGACGATCCGCAATACGGCAACAATCGCATTGCCGGTGTTCCCACCCATGTGTTGCGCACGACACTCGGCTATGCCCTGTCGAACCGCTTCCAGGTCGCCGCATCGCTCGATTGGGTGCCGACCGGTGCATGGGTCGATTACGCCAACACCCTGCGCGTGCCTGCTTACACGCTGATCGGCTTGCAGGCATCGTATCTGGTGCAGCGCGGTGTCACCCTCTATGTCGACGCGCGCAACCTGACCGACAAACGCTACGTCACCGACTTCAGCACGGTGACCGACGCGCGCACCGCCAACACCGCCGTCTTCTATCCGGGAGACGGTCGCAGCGTATTCGCGGGCGTTCGGTTCGCGTTCTGACCGCAATCGACGGGCAGGTATCTCGCCCGTTTTGATGCGAGGCGCATCAGTCACGCGCCGCGCTGGTTCATGCCGGACCTGGCGCCTTCGCTGCGGCGCCAGGTGCGGGCGGCCGACGGCGCACTCGGGTCGTCGCGCCCCCGGGCCCTCGATTCGAGCGCTCAGAGCATGCGGCGCAACGTATCGTCCCGGCGGAAGTAGTGATGCCACAGCGCAGCCGCCGCGTGCAGCCCGATCACCCAATAGAACGCACTGCCGATCGTCTCGTGAATCTCCTTGATCGAGCGGCGCAGCGCGTCGTCCTGCCCGACAAATTGAGGCAACGCAATATCCAGTCCGGGAATCGTGAGCACGTCGCCTCCCGCGTTGAGCGCCAGATAGCCAAGCACCGGCTGCGCGAACATGAACAGATACAGCAGCAGATGCACGAGCGAGGACGACGCGCGAACCACCCATGCCTGCCCCGGCAACGCACCCGGCGATCCTTTGATCAGCCGCCACAGAAGACGCGGCACCGCCAGCGTGAGCGCCGCCAGGCCGGCCCATTCGTGGATCGTCATCGACAGCGCGCGCGGTGCGCTGCCCTTGGGCAAATACCCCTTTGTGATGACAGCTGCGTAGGCCACTACGATCAGCAGCGCCACCGCCCAGTGAAAGAAGATCGCCGGCGGCGCGTAGCGTCCCGAAGGCGACATCGAAGGTCCGGGGGAACGAAACTTGATCGCGTTATCCATTGACAGCTTCCTGTTTTGTGATGGGGCGCCTCATTATCCCTCGCGTTCTGTTACGCGAAAAGGTCGCAAACTGTCACATTTGTTACTCCAAGTTTCCATTCGATATTCGGACTCCTCCTTCCCCACCGCCTTTGTCCCGTATCGACAATACGGTGCACGCCCGCTCCCCGTCCCTCAAGCCGCCTTCGCCAAACCTCCTTGGCCGATGCACGCCGGGTCGGCCTTGAAGCCCCGCTCGGGGCTTCTTTTTTGTCCACGACGCAATCGATGGCACACCAGCCGTCGTCGCCGGGCCGATGCACACGGCATGCGCCGTCACTGAGCCGTCTCGCTGCAGAGCAACATTCGCCATGCGCATCGGTCGATCCAGCTTAACGCGAGGGCATTCGCAAAGGCCTGTGAACTATCCGAGAGAATCGCCGTACGAACGCAATAGCGGGCCTGTCCGATCCATGACCAGGACGAATCTGTCCCGAAAGGTAGGCGCATGCCGCGAAGTGTTGCGCGAAGCCCTCACTTCGCTGGTCATCGCTCGACTCGGGGGCCGATAATGGAAGCAAAAATCCAGGAGGACACATCATGCGAAGCATCTCTTTTCCCCAAGGCGACACCGTGCCGGTGCTCGGTCAGGGCACGTGGATGATGGGCGAGAAAGCGGAGCGGCGTCGCGAGGAAATCGCGGCGTTGCGTCTTGGCGTATCGCTCGGCATGACGCTCGTCGATACCGCAGAAATGTATGGCGAGGGTGCGACGGAAACGCTTGTCGGCGAGGCGCTCGACGGCCTTCGCGATCAGGTCTTCCTGGTGAGCAAGGTGTATCCCCACAATGCATCGCGACGCGGCGTGGTCGCTGCGTGCGAACGCAGCCTGAAGCGCCTTCGCACCGATCGGCTCGACCTTTATCTGCTGCATTGGCGCGGCGGCGAACCGTTCGAGGAAACCATCGCCGGCTTCGAGGCACTGCGCGAGGCCGGCAAGATCCGCCACTGGGGCGTAAGCAATCTCGACACCGACGACATGGACGAACTGTTTGCCACGCCCGGTGGCAATGCATGCGCCACCGATCAGGTGCTCTACAACCTGTCTCGACGCGGCCCCGAATACGATCTTGCGCCGTGGCTCGCGGAGCACGGTTTGCCGATGATGGCCTACTCTCCCATCGAGCAGGGACGATTGCCGACCAAAGGCGTGCTCGGCGACATCGCCAAAGCCCGTCACGTCGAACCGCTGCAGATCGCGTTGGCCTGGGTGCTGAGCCGCCCAGGCGTCATCGCCATTCCGAAGGCGGGCACGGAGGCGCACGTGCGGGCCAATCGCGCCGCTCACGATATCGTGCTCACCGAACAGGAGCTGGCGTTGCTCGACCATCATTTCGAGGCGCCCTCACGCAAGCGTCCGCTGGAGATGATCTGAGGCCATCCGGGAATTTTGAAGGCGCTCGGTCACACGCGCGCAACACAGTACACTAGGCGCTTTCGAATTCCGCAGGACGGCTTCATGAACGATTCACGTCCCGTCGTCGTCATCGGGGGCGGTCTGGTCGGCGTATGTACCGCCGCCTATCTACAACGCGCCGGGCATGCCGTGGTGATCGTCGATCGCCAGTCCGCACGCCAGGCGGCCTCGTTGGGCAACGCTGGCTGCATCAATGGGTCCTCGGTCGTGCCGATTGCCATGCCAGGCGTGCTTTGGCAGGTGCCGGGGTGGCTGATGCAACCGG
Organism: Pandoraea sp. E26; assembly: GCF_000681415.1. Classification (NCBI taxonomy): domain Bacteria; kingdom Pseudomonadati; phylum Pseudomonadota; class Betaproteobacteria; order Burkholderiales; family Burkholderiaceae; genus Pandoraea; species Pandoraea sp. E26. The sequence continues at coordinate 331,758 of NZ_AYXJ01000015.1, read as the reverse complement.
ACGGCCCGCTCGTGTTGCGTTGGTCCTATCTGCCTCGCATGGTCCCCTGGCTGATGCGCTTCGTGGCGGCGAGTCAGCCTGCCCGCGTCTCGGCGCAGGCCCGCGCACTTCGGGCACTGCTTGGCCCGGCGCTCGACGCCTACCAGCCGTTGCTCGACGATGCACAGGCCAACGATCTCGTCACGCGACGCGGTTATCTGATCGCCTATTCGAGCGAGCGCGGCATGCGCGGCGACGAGGGGAGCATGGCCCTGCGCCGCGAGAACGGCGTGCACATTGAAACCCTCGATGCCGCGGCGCTGCGCGAGTTCGAGCCAACGCTTTCGCATGAATTCGTCGGTGCCCGATATATCGGCGAGACCGGACATACGCTGGACCCCGGTGCCTTGCTGGCGCGGTTGACAGCGCAGGTGATCGCGCGCGGGGGACGCGTCGTCGACGCCAGCGCGACGGCGATCGAGACTAACGGCGCACACGCCGTTGCCGTGCATTCGGACGCGGGGCGCGAGGCGGCAGGCGCGGTCGTCGTGGCCGCGGGCGCATGGTCCGCGCCGTTCGCACGGCAGTTGGGGGACAGCATCGTCTTCGACACGGAGCGCGGCTACCACGTGGAGATCGCGTCGCCGCAGACGATGCCCTCGCGCCCGGTCATGTGGGCCGAGGGAAAGTTGTTCGCCACACCGATGAACGGGCGGCTTCGCGGCGCAGGAACGGTCGAATTAGCGGGACTGCAGGCGCCGCCGAACTGGCGACGCGCCGACCTGCTGCTCGGTCAGTTGCACAAGATGTTCCCCGGCGCCGTGGCGGGCGCCAAGCCTTCGCAATCGGTCGACGGGGCGCGTTGGCAGGGATTCCGGCCGAGCACGCCCGACTCGCTGCCGGTCGTCGGCGCCGCATCGAAAGTGCCGAACGCATTCTATGCCTTCGGACACGGACATGTGGGTCTGACCGCGGCGGCATCGACGGGTCGCACGATCGCCGCCCTGGTGTCGGGCGAACGTCCTGACATCGACCTTTCCCCGTTCTCCATCGGTCGCTTCCGATAGTCGGCAGCGCCCGGAGCCCCGGCCCCTCCCCGGACTCGCGCGATGTCAGTCCTTGCAGACGGCGGCCACGATATCGCACGAACGCAGCCGCAGTGCGGGGTCGTAGATGTCGGTCACGAGCATCAGCTCGTCGGCCTGCGTGCGCTCGACGAGATCCGACAACCCCGCCTTCACGCGCTCGGGCCCGCCAACCACCGCCACCCCGAGGAAGGCTTCCACCGAATGCTGCTCGGCCGGGTCCCAGCGCTCGTCCATGTCGGTTACCGGCGGCTGGAGCTTCAGGCTCTGACCGCGCATCAGCGCAAGAATCTTCTGCTGCGACGACGTGGCGAGGAACCTCGCTTCCTCGTCGGTCGGCGCGGCCACGACCGGCACGCCGACCATCACGTACGGCTTGTCGAGGACGACCGATGGCCGGAAAAGCTCGCGGTAAAGACGTATCGCATCGAACAGGAACCGCGGCGCGAAATGCGACGCAAAGGCGTAGGGCAAGCCCAGATGGGCGGCAAGCTGGGCCGAAAACAGCGACGAGCCCAGCAGCCAGACCGGAATGTCGCTGCCCGCGCCCGGCGTCGCCACCAGCCGCTGACCGGGTTGGGCCGGCGCCAGCAACGCGCGCAGCTCGGCAACCTGTTCAGGGAAGTCGTCGCCATTGGACAGCCGGTCTCGGCGCAATGCACGCATCGTCGCCTGATCCGCGCCAGGAGCGCGCCCCAGTCCCAGATCGATACGCCCGGGATACAACGCGGCCAGCGTGCCGAAATTCTCTGCCACGACGAGCGGCGGGTGATTCGGCAGCATCACACCCCCCGACCCGACACGAATGCGCGACGTCTTGTCCGCTATGTGCCCGATCAGCAGCGCGGTCGCGGAACTCGCAATACCGTCCATGTTGTGGTGCTCGGCCAGCCAGAAACGCGTGAAGCCGAGACGCTCGACGTGCTGCGCGAGCTCCGTGGATTGCTTCAGGGCCTCGGCCACCGTGCCACCGGCGCGCACCGGCACCAGATCCAGCATCGAGATGGCCGTCTTCGACAAACTGCTCATGGGGTTCTCCATTGGTCTGCGCGTCATGTCCGGGGCGATCCTCCGGCAGTCCGTCGGGCGGCCGGAACGACACTCCCGGGTGACGCGCACTGTCGCCACAAAGTATAGTGACGAAGGATCGAAACCCCCAGTAGGCACCTTTTCGTTAGATAGTCACCATTTGGTTACCATGAACAAACCCGAGCCGTTCGTCTTCGAAGAAACCTGCGTGCCGCGCCGCGTGCTGGAACTCTTCAGCGTGAAGTGGACGAGCATGGTCCTCTACGCGTTGCAGTGCGGCACCACCCGCACCGGCGAATTGCTGCGTCGGTTGCCCGGCATTTCCAAGAAGATGCTCACGCAGACGCTGCGCGAACTCGAGCGCGACGGGCTGATTCACCGCGAGGTCTACGCCGTGGTGCCCCCCAAGGTCGAGTATTCGCTCACGCCGCTAGGAGAGTTGTTCATCGAACCGATCGAAATGCTTTACCGCTGGGGCAACAAGCACGCCGACGTGCTCGCTCAACTGAGCCTGCGACGAGGCAAGCCGTCACAGACCGCCGATCAGGAGAATCGCGGCGATCGCTCGGCACGGTTGCCGATTTCTTCCTAATCTGAGACAGTGGTTATGTTGCAGCGCAACCTGCGTACCGCCTGCAACCTTACTCTCGTAACGCCCCCCGCGGCCGGCCCCTGCCGGTGCCGCGTCGCATCGCCGAGGGATCATGCCACGCACTCAACGCAATCCACGCCGGCCACGTGCCAGTGCTGCCAGTCGTACGGCTGGCGACGCCCCTGCCACCGCCAGTCGGGCCGCGCCCGGCACCCTGCCCGTCGATCTTGCGCTGCAAGGGGGCGGCGCCCATGGCGCTTTCACATGGGGCGTACTGGACCGGCTGCTCGAAGCCATGGCCAGCGGCGGCCCGTTTCACATCGAAGGCATCTCGGGCACATCCGCGGGTGCCATGAACGCGGCGGTGCTCGCTACCGGTTACGCGCATGGCGGCCCGGAGGGCGCACGTAGCGCGCTCGAGCAATTCTGGCGTGACGTCGCGCATGCGGGGCGATTCAGTCCCTTGCGCCGCACGCCGCTCGACATCGTGCTCGGGCGGTGGTCGCTCGATAACTCCCCGTTCTTCATGTTCTTCGATCTGGCCGCACGGGTCGTCTCGCCGTACGACCTCGCCCCGCTCGAATTCAACCCGCTGCGGCGCCTGCTCGCCGATCACATCGACTTCGACGGCATCGCTGCCTGCCCGATCCAATTGTTCATCACCGCGACCAATGTGAGAACCGGGCGCGGTCGTGTCTTCCGAAATGCCGAGATGACGGCGGACGTGTTGCTGGCATCGGCTTGCCTGCCCATGCTGTACCACGCCATCGAGATCGACGGCGAACCCTATTGGGACGGTGGTTACGCGGGCAATCCGACGATCACGCCGCTGATTCGTGAAACGTCGTCGTGCGACACGATTCTCGTGCAGGTCAATCCGGTGGAACGCACGGAAGTTCCCCGTTCGGCCCGCGAGATCCTCAACCGCGTCAACGAAGTCTCGTTCAACGCCACGCTCCTCAAGGAGTTGCGCATGATCTCGGTGCTGCGCCAGGTCGTGGACGCGGGCAGCAGCGAAGGCCGGCGCTGGGCGCAGATGCGCATGCACCGCATCGCCAGCGACATGATGACCACGCTGGGCTACTCATCGAAGCTCTCGGCCGAATGGGATTTCCTCGCGATGCTGCGCGACGAGGGCCGACGCTGCGCCGAGCACTTCCTGCGAACGCATGGTGCCGATCTCGGTCGGCGCGCGTCGTTCGATCTCGACCCGCTTCAGGAGACGATCTGAATGGAGCTTGCCGGCATCCTGATCGGTCTTGGGCTGCTCGTCTGGCTGGCATACCGCGGCTGGAGCGTGCTGTTGCTCGCCCCCGCGGCCGCCATGCTCGCCGCCGCGCTTTCCGGCGAGCCGATGCTTGCGCACTGGACACACACCTTCATGCAGAACGCCGCGCGCTTCGTCGCGCAGTTCTTCCCGCTGTTCCTGCTCGGCGCGCTGTTCGGCAAGCTGATGGAAGACAGCGGATCGGTGCGTGCGATCGCCGCGTTTCTCACCGACAAACTCCGCGCACGCCGGGCGATGTTCGCGGTGGTGCTTGGCGGCGCGCTCGTCACCTACGGCGGCGTCAGCCTGTTCGTGGCGTTTTTCGTGCTCGCACCGATGGCGCACGCACTGTTTCGCGAAGCGGACATCCCCGTGCGCCTGATGCCGGCCGCGATCGCGCTGGGGACTTCAACCTTCACGATGTCCGCCCTGCCCGGCACGCCGTCCATCCAGAACGCCATTCCCATGCCCTTTTTCGGCACCACGCCGTTCGCCGCTCCGGGCCTCGGGCTGATGGCCTCCGCCATCATGCTCGGGGCGGGACTGTGGTGGCTGTCGTGGCGCGAGGCGCAGGCGCGCCGCGCCGGACATGGTTACGCGGAGCACGAAGTCTGGGACAAGGCCGCCGACCCGACAGTCGTTCGCGAGCGCGCCAGCGTCGCGCGGGAATTCGATCCGGCGGAAATCGAACAAGGTCATCGCAGCAGTGAGTTGCCGGGCATTCTCACGGCCGCGTTGCCGCTGCTCGTCGTGATCGGTGGCAACTTCGTGATGAACGTGATCGTCTTCCCCCGGCTCGACGCGAGTTCTCTTGCCGAACCGAGATGGGGCGGCATGACGCTGCAAAGCGTGGCGGGCGTGTGGGGCGTATGCATCGCGCTGGCCAGCGCGATCGTCGTGCTCATCGCGCTGCAATGGCGGCGCCTGCCCGCCCTGCGCAAGACCATGGACGCCGGCGCCAACGCGTCGGTTCTGCCGATCATGTGTACGGCCAGTCTCGTGGGTTATGGCGGTGTGATCGCGGCCCTGCCGGGCTTCGAAGTCGTGCGTGACTGGGTGTTGTCGATCGACGGCGGACCGCTCGTCTCGCTGGCCCTGTCCGCGAATCTGCTCGCGGCCATCACCGGCTCGGCCTCGGGCGGCCTGACCATCGCGCTCGACGCACTCGGCCCCGCCTACGTGAGCCTCGCCGCGCAGCACGGCATCGATCCGGCACTGATGCACCGTGTGGCGGTGATCGCATCGGGCACGCTCGATAGCCTGCCGCACAACGGCGCCGTCGTGACCCTGCTCGCCGTGTGCGGCAGCACGCATCGGGAGAGCTATCTCGACATCGTCATGGCGAGTATCGTCAGCGCGCTGATTGCGCTCGTGGCCGTCATCGTCGTCGGCTCGCTGGTCGGCACCTTCTAGCGCGCCGCGCCCGTGCGCCCTGCCCCGGAAGCCGCACAGGCCGTCGATCTTGCGATCCGCCGGCCCGTGCTCTCGTGTCCGGGGCCGCCGACCGCGTCGGCGGCAACGTCCCGCGTCGATCAACGATCGAGCAGGCGACCCAAACGCATCATCGTGACATTCACGCCAAGGTGGCGCATCGACGGCTGCACGATAACGCAGTTGTCGTAAGGCGTGACGATGACCTCGTCGCCGTCGCGGGCGATCTCGGTGCCCGCCTTCTCGATGACTTCCAGTCCCGTGAACGGTTGCGAGAAGCGGAAATCCATCGAACGGGCCACGACCGGCTGCGTAATCTCGACGAACTTCTGCCGGGCGGGCGGCGTCTGCGTCAGGAACCGTGCGACGTCGGCCTGCGCGACCACGCCCGCATGCAGCAGGAAGCGCGCGGCGCTGTCGAGCGCCACGTCGCGCGCGCTTGCGGCGAAATGCTGTCCCGTCTCGATGAGCAGGGCGTTCTTCGGGCTGGCCGCGTCGCCGAAGCCGCCGTAGTCGCGCATACGCGTGCCGTTCGCGTGGCCCTTGTCGATGATGACGTGTTCGGGCGTGCCGAGTTCGGCCGCGAGTGCAACGGCCTTTTCCAGCGGGCCGGTCATCATCAGCGGCGCCGACGCTTCGTGCATCGAGTGGATGTCGAGCAGCAGATCCACCGTGTCGATGAACGGACGCATCGCGCGCGCGCGCGTCAGCTCGCGGCTCTGGCGCTCGCCGTCGAGCGTCGAGGGCGTCCATACGCGATTCATGTCCTCGTCGAGAAAGCGCGTGGCATCGGCATTCTCCGCACTGAACTGCTCATAGGCGCCGACGTTGCCGAAGCCCAGCGACAGGCGGCCCGAGGTGGGACGCAGTCCGGCGGCGAGCAGCGTGTCGACAGCGATGGCGCCGCTCACTTCGTTGCCATGCGTGAGGGCGAGAATCATCACGTGCTTGCCGGGCTTGCCGCTGTCGAACGTGTGCAGGTAGTCGACGCCGGTGTTGCCTTCGCGCCAGCGGGCGATATCCGGGAACGGGACTTCGATGGGGTACGCCGGCAGGGCGGCGCGAATCGCTTCGAGCGTGGTCATGAGTAGTGCTCCGCAAGGGTGCCGAAAAAGACGACGACGTTACCGTGAGAACGGCGCACGTCGTCTTTGCGGCGGGAAACAGAACCGCGGTGAAATCCTGGTGCCTGGACTGGCCTCGTGCAGGATCGTCCGCGGGCGATCAGGCTTTCGAGGCGCGCGCACCGCCGTGCGTGACGCCCGCGATCTTGCCCGCCCGAACGCGGCGACCCAGCGAGATCACGGCGGCGATGCTCAGTACGGCAGTGGCCATCACGTAGAAGCTCGGCGCGAGCTTGTTGTGGGTGGCGTCGATCAGCCAGGTCACGATGAGCGGCGCGAAGCCACCGAAGAGCGTCACCGAGAAGTTGTACGACAGGGCGAGGCCGGTGCCGCGCGTACTCGTCGGGAAGATGTCGGCGAGCAGTGCCGGCAGCGGCGCGAGACTCACGGCGATGAGCAGACCGACCAGCGCCTGCACCATGAGCAGCGTCTGGAACGTGGGGTACTTGTTGAGCAACACGAACAACGGGTAGGTCGTCGCGCCCACGAGGATCAGGGCCCAGAGCATCACGCGAATGCGGCCGAAGCGATCCGAGAGGTGTCCGACCACGGGCGCGGCGATCATCAGCATCACGCCGGTGACCACGGCGCCGATGAACGACGACGTGGCCGGAATGTGCAGTTGCTTGACCGCGTACGTCGGCATGTAAAGCTTGTGAACGTAGTTGAACGCCGTGGCGGCGGCCACGACGCCGGCGCCGAGCAGCATGTTCGCGCGGTCGCGGCCGAAGACCTCGCGCAGCGGCGACGTCTCGCGTTGCTTCTCGCCCAGCTTCTTGAAGTCGGCGGTCTCGTCGATGTTGCGGCGGATGTAGAGACCGACCGGACCGATGAGCAGACCGACGGCAAACGCGACGCGCCAGCCCCACGCGCTCAATTGGTCGGCGCTCAACAGCAGGCTCAGCAGCGCGGAGACTCCGGCTGCGAGCACCGTGGCGAGACCCTGGGTGGACATCTGCCAGCTCGCGAAAAAGCCGCGCCGCTTGGCGTCGGCGTGCTCGACCATGAAAGCTGTGGCGGCGCCGAACTCACCGCCCGTGGAAAATCCCTGCAGCATGCGCGCGACGATGATCATGAGCGGCGAGGCAATGCCGATCTGCTCATAGGTCGGTGCGAACGCGATCATGGCGGTGCCTAGCATCATCAGGCCGATGGACACGGTGAGCGACGCCTTGCGGCCGGCGCGGTCGGCGTAGCTGCCGAGAATGATCGAGCCGAGCGGGCGGGTGACGAACGAGATACCGAAAGTGCCGACGGCCAGCAGCAGCGACGTCGTGGCATCGTGCGCCGGGAAGAACAACTGACCGATCACGATGGCGAAGTAGCCGTAGATCAGCAGATCGTAGAACTCGAGTGCGTTGCCGATGCTCGCGGCGCAGATCTCGCGCCACGGGTTGTGGGGTTGGGTGTTGCCTGTCATGCCCTGCTCCTCTGGATTACTGCTGGCGTTGGAAATGTCTGGCGGTCGCGCGGCACGCACTCGATGCGCGCCCCGGACCCCCTGCCAGTCTCAGGAAGCGGAGTGTAGGCGGCAGAAATTCTGGCTCCGTGCCGTTTCGGCACGCAGAAGTGCTGATTGGAGCGATGGGGCCGCGCCTCGAACCGAAGCCCATCGGTAGAATGAATGCACGTTCACTCCGGCCATTTTCCCGACACTTATGCGCCACGCCCTCGCCGCCGCCCTGTTGTGCCTGCCGTTGCTCGCCCATGCCGATTGCAAGGATCGCCTGACCGGTTGGGCGAAGACGCTCCAGCCCGGCCGCACGCTCGACACCGACTTCGCCACCTGCAAGGTCTGGCCCGCGAACCCCGCCTGGACGCTCGCCGTGCTCCCCTTGCCGCAACCCGGCGGCACCGACGAGGACCGGGTCTATGACGTGGAAGTGCTCGTCGCCGATAGCCAGAGCGGCAAGATCGTCGCGCATCGTTTCGAGAAGGCCGCCATCACGTCGGATGCCATCGTGCTGCGCGGACTCGCGCTCGATACGGCAGCGTGGCGCCTGACACCTCAAGTCACTGCGTTTGGCACACGCACGACGCTTGAAGGATCGTCGCGCGTGAATCCCTTCTCGCAAACGACGCTCAGCCTGTATGTCGTCGACGGCGCCACGCTGCGCAAGGTCGTCGACGGGCTGGCCACGCAGTCGAGCGGCGGCGAATGGGACGGCAACTGCGCGGGAAGCTTCACCGACACCTCGCGCATCGTTTCCGTCGGCGCGCCGGGAAAGGATGGCTACGCCAGCCTCGTCGTCAGCGAAAAGACCACCACCACCACGAACAAGCCGACTCGCAACGACTGCGCGAGCAAGGAGCGCACCTCGAGAGGCGCAAACGTCACCCTTGAATACGACGGCGCCCGCTACGCATTACCGAAGGCGCTGGCAGGGCAATGATGCGCCAGGGCGGGTTCGGGTGCGGCATATGGCCGCAGGCGAAGGCGATGTCACGCCCCCTACCGCCCCGAACGCCCCGACCGCATTGAGGTCCGGTGCGCCGCGCATGAATATGCTCGCCGCCCATCCCCTATCCCGCCCTTCGGAATTCGACCGACCCTGCTTATACTGCGAATAATTATCGTTCGCGTTATATCCGTATCATGCAGTTGTCGGCGTTGAAGAAGGGCAGTACCGCGACCGTGGATTCGGTCGTCGATCAGATGCAACCCGATGCCATCGCGCATCGCTTGCGCGAGTTGGGTTTCGTGGCCGGCGAACCGGTGCGCGTGGTTGCGCTGGCGCCTTGGGGCGGCAACCCGATGGTCGTGCAGGTCGGCGCGACGCGCTTCGCACTGCGCCGCGACGAAGCGGCGCGCGTTCAGGTCCGGCTGGGGTGAACCGCATGCCATCGACCACGCTCAGCATCGCCCTCGTCGGCAACCCCAACTGCGGCAAGACCGCACTCTTCAATCGCCTGACCGGCGCGCGCCAGAAGGTCGCCAACTATGCCGGCGTCACCGTCGAGCGCAAGGAAGGCGCGTTCGTCTCGCCCGCGGGCACGACGGTCCGCGTGCTCGACCTGCCCGGCACCTACAGCCTCTCGGCCACCAGTCTCGACGAGAAGGTCACGCACGACGTCCTGCACGGCGCCTATCCGGGCGAAGCGGTTCCCGAGGTGATCGTGTGCGTGGTCGACGCCACGAACCTGCGCCTGCATTTGCGCTTCGTGCTCGAAGTGCTGGCGCTGGGTCGCCCCACCGTACTGGCCCTGAACATGATGGACGCCGCCCGTCGACGCGGCATCGAAATCGATGTGGCCGCGCTCTCGGGCGAGTTGGGCATTCCCGTCGTGGAAACGGTGGCGATTGTCCGCACCGGCGTAGGCGCGCTGATCGAGGCGCTCGACGACTTCACCCGAGATGGCGGTACGGGCGACGCAAGCGCAAGCCGCGTTGCAACGACCGATCTCGCGGGCCGCGATCTTCACGCCGAAGTCCGTCGGATCATGGCGTCGTCGGTGAGTGCGCCCGCGATGACCGATAGCGTCGACGAACGCCTGGACCGCATCGCGCTGCATCCGGTGTTCGGCATGATCGTGCTCACTGCCGTGATGTTCCTGATATTCCAGGCGGTGTACTTCATCGGCAAACCCATGACGGATGCCATCGGCGACGGCTTCGGCTGGCTGGGCGAGCAGGTCGGCGCCGGGCTGTCCGACGGTCCGCTGCGAAGTCTGGTCGTCGACGGCCTCTTCGGTGGCCTGGGCACGGTACTCGGCTTCCTGCCCGAGATTCTGGTGCTGTTCTTCTTCATCCTCGTGCTGGAGGAATCGGGCTATCTGCCACGCGCAGCCTTCCTGCTCGATCGGATGATGGTCAAGGTCGGCCTGACCGGCCGCTCCTTCATTCCCCTGCTGTCGAGTTTCGCGTGCGCGATTCCCGGCATCATGGGCACGCGCAGCATCGCCGATCCTCGTCAACGAATCACCACGATCCTTGTCGCGCCACTGATGACCTGTTCGGCGCGTCTGCCGGTATACGCGCTGCTCATTGGCGCGTTCATTCCCGACCGGCCCGTGCTGGGCGTCTTCAAGCTGCCGGGGCTGGTGCTCTTCGCGATGTACGCCGCGGGCATCCTCGGGGCGATGGCCGTGGGATGGATCGCCCGACGCTTGCGCGGTGCACGCTCGCAGCCGGCACTGCTCATGGAACTGCCGTCGTATCGCATGCCGAAGGTCCGCAATCTGGCACTGGGTCTCTGGGAGCGCGGCTGGATCTTCGTGCGGCGCCTGACCGGGGTGATCCTCGCGCTCACGGTCCTCATGTGGTTCCTCTCGACGTTCCCGTCGCCGCCGGCGGGCGCCATCGGACCTGCCATCGACTACTCGTTCGCGGGATACATCGGCCGGGCGCTTCAGGTCATCTTCGCGCCGCTGGGCTTCAACTGGCAGATCAGCCTCTCCCTCGTTCCCGCCTTCGCGGCCCGCGAGACGGCGGTGACCGCGCTCGCGACGGTCTACGCGGTCGCCGGCGGCGCCGAGGACGCGGCCGGACTGGCGAGCGCGCTGTCGTCCAACGTTTCGGTGGCCACGGCACTGTCGCTGCTCGCATGGTTCGCCTTCGCGCCACAGTGCATGTCGACGCTCGCGATGATCCGCCGGGAAACGCAGTCCTGGCGCTACGTGATGATTTCGTTCGGCTACATGTTCGGCCTGGCCTATATCGTGTCGTTCGCCACGTATCGCCTGGCGCTTTGGCTGATCTGAGACAAGGAGCCGCCACCATGTCCCCTGCCGTTCAATATGTCGTGGTCGCCGTGATTGTCGTGGCCAGTGCGTTGTCGGTGCTGCGGCATCTGTTGCCGCGTCAGACCCGGGCGGTCGGCCGTCGACTTTTCGACGCCTTGGCGCGACGAGGCGTGCCCGTGCCGCGCAGGAGGCGGCAGGTCTCCACGCCCGCCTCCGGATGCGCGAGCGGTTGCGGCGGTTGCTCCACGTCGCAATGCGCCACGCCGGAACGGACGTCCACGGTCACGGTCACGGTGCATCGCGACATGGCAGGATGGGCGAAGGCCGAGCGAGCCGCGAATTCGGTGCGCCATCGGCCGCCCTCAGGATAAACCCGAGAGCGCGCGCCATGGAACGTCCGCCGGGCCCGGTCCGGCGGGCCTGTGCGCGAGCGCGCATTTGCGCCCGATCACACTCGGTGCAAATAAGGGTGGCGGGACGCAAATGTCTGACTACACTTCCTAAATGCATACGGCGCGCAAACACCGCACAAGACGGTGCAGGGATTTCAGAAAGTTTGTAATGCGAAGCGCGTCATGCGCAGTCAAAGTGGGGCCAGCGACTTAGCGTTGCCATTCCTTTATGGGAGGCATGTCCATGACGTGCCTGAACAAATGGATGATAGGCGCTTGCGTTGCCACGCTGAGCAGCGTGGCGATCGCTGATGGCGCCACCCCGGGGTCATCCGAACAGATGATGCTGGCCAATCTTGGCCCGGCGCCCCTGCCGATCCACGTCCCCGCCCCACCCGCGCCGGTCTCCGTCGCCGTGGTGCCGCCCGTGCCCGTCACGGTCTATCCGTTCGGGCGCGCCGGCGAAGACATCGCCGCCCGTGGCGAGCGTGTCGACGCGACCCGCTTCGCCGACGACAGCGCGCTGCTCTACACGCGCATCGAAGCGGTCAACGGTGTCATCGCGGCCCACGACAACCACCTCGCCGACTGGATCGGCTCGCCGAACGAAACCACGGCCACGCAAACGGCGCAGCATTATCTTTTCATCGGCCCATCCTCGTCGCCAACACTGTCGTTCGTGCAATGGAACAACGCCGACGACAAGCTGGGGTCCGACCCGAAGCGGGGCCTGGCACTCAAAACCGACGCCTGGACTGTCTCCGCGACCGCGCGCATACCGCTGCTCGGCCAACGCGCCATCGGCGCCACCGTGTACGTCAAACGACGGTTCTGAACACCGGCCCGCGCGCAGCGTGTGACACACAACGCATTACGCATTACGCATTACGCACCATGTATTACGACCGGGCTCAGGCCGTCGGCTTCACAGCCGTCACATCGATCTCGACGAGCCATTCCGGCCGCGCCAGGGCCTGCACGACGATGCCCGTCGACACCGGGAAAACGCCCTTGAGCCAGCGCCCCATGACGTTGTAGACCGCCTCGCGATAGCGCGGGTCCACGATATAGACCGTGACCTTGCAGATGTCGGCGAGCCGGCTGCCGCACTCGTCGAGCAGCATGGCGACGTTCGCCATTGCCTTTTCCGTTTGCGCGGTGACATCGCCGATGCCGACCGACTCGCGGGTATCGAGGTCCTGGCCGATCTGTCCGCGCAGATAGATCGTGTTGCCGGCGATGACGGCCTGGCAAAGGTCGTTGTCGAGGTTTTGCTCGGGATAGGTGTCACGGGTATTGAACTTGCGAATTCGGGTGTGCGTCATGGTGTCTCGTCAGGTTATCGGTTGAACGTCATATGTCGCGCGCTGCGGTTCAGTGCGCGAGAATCCTGGAAAGGAAACGTTTGGCGGCGGGACTCGCCGCGTCGTTGAAGAAGCTGTCGGTCGGACTGTCTTCGACGATGGCGCCGTCCTCCATGAACACGACCCGATTCGCCACGCGGCGGGCAAAGCCCATCTCGTGCGTGACGACCATCATCGTCATGCCCTCGCGGGCGAGTTCCACCATCACGTCCAGCACTTCGTTGACCATCTCCGGGTCGAGCGCCGAGGTCGGTTCGTCGAAGAGCATCGCCATCGGATCCATCGACAGCGCCCGCGCAATCGCCACGCGTTGCTGCTGGCCCCCCGAGAGCTGCCCCGGATACTTGTGGGCATGTGCCGACAGGCCGACGCGGTCGAGCAGCGCCCGCGCCTTGTCGCGGGCGGTTGCGGCCTCCCTGCCGAGCACGATCTGCTGGGCCAGCGTGAGATTGCGCGTGATGTCCAGGTGCGGGAACAACTCGAAATGCTGAAAGACCATGCCCACCTTGCGGCGCAGCTTCGGCAGATTCGTGGACGCTGCCATGAGCGACGTGCCCGCCACGACGATGTCGCCCTTCTGGATGGGCTCCAGCGCATTGACGGTCTTGATCAGCGTCGACTTGCCCGACCCGGACGGCCCGCACACCACGACGATCTCGCCTTTCGCGACCTGCGTGGAACACTGCTTGAGCACGTGATGGGTGCCGTACCACTTGTCGACGTCGCGTATCTCGATGATGGGTTGCGCGCTGCTCATTTGTCGAAGTGCCCCGCGCGAATCGACGCACCAATGAGATTGAGAATCAGTCGGCCTGCGGTGATGCAGGAGATCTGGTTCGCGTCGTCCTTGGCAGGCTGAATCTCCACGATATCCATCCCCACGACCCGCCCCTTGCGCACGAGCCCGTGAATCAGCTTGCGCGCCTGCACGAACGTCACGCCGCCCGGCGCGGGGCCGGCCACGGCGGGCATGGTCGACGGATCGAGACCGTCGGCGTCGATGGTGAGGTAGTAATTGCCGCCGTCGGGAATGCGCGCCAACACGGCGTCCATGCCGATGTCGTGCAACTCGTATGCGGTCACGATCTGTGCACCGTAAGCGCGCGCCGCGACAAGCTCCTCCGGACGACCGCTTCCCTGGGCGCGCAGACCGATCTGCACGATGCTTGCGACGTGCGCCATCTCCGAAGCGCGCCGGATCGGGCTCGACAGTCCCTCGCGCACACCATTGACTTCGTCGCGCCAGTCCAGATGCGCGTCGATGTGCACGAGCGTGATCGGCCCCTTCTGATCGAGCCCTCGCAGTACGGGTGTGGTGATGCCGTGATCGCCGCCCAGCACGATCGGCATGGCGCCACCGGCCGCGATCCGGCGCACCGCCGCCTCGGCACGCGCGTAGTGCTCGCCGGGCTGCGTCAGGTCGGGAATGATGTCGCCGCAGTCCACGAACCGAATATCGGTGCGCCCCTGCAGCAGCGGGCCGTCGATGTCGAAGTCGTAGTGCCCCGGGCGGCGCACCACGCGATCCGTCGCCTGGCGGATGGCCGACGGCGCGTTGGTCTGATCGTTGCTGAAGTCCGACGCCGCGTAGGGCGCGCCATATGGCATGCCCAGCACGGCAATGTCGGCCCTCAGGTTGTCGATATCCAGATCGAGCTCCGAGTACAGCAGTGTCGGATGGCCGGTTCGGGGTGCCACGGTATAAGTCGTCATGTCAGTGTCCTTTGGTGAAAGTCCGAGCGGTCGTCATACGTGCCGGGTACGTCGCCCGACCACGTTTTCGAGCCGCCGTCCCACGCCGGCCAGCAAGACACTGCTGGCCCAGTAGATCAACGCCGTCGTGCCGAGCACTTCGACGTAGGCGAATGTGTTTGCAGTGAGCAGATTGCTCTGGTAGGTCATCTCCGGCAGGCTCATGACCGAGAAGATCGCTGAATCCTTGAACATCATGATCACCAGGCTGGTCGTCGGCGGAATCAGAAAGCCGAACAGCTGCGGCGCGACGACATGCCGCTGCGTCTGCCAATAGGTCATGCCGAGCGAGAGCGCCGCGTGCGTCTGCCCTCGCGCCACGCTTCTCAACGCCGCGCGAAGGATTTCGCAGAAATATCCGCCGGTGTAGAACGCCGTGCAGCCCACCGCCACGGCCATGGCCGACGCGCTCACGCCCAGTTTCGGCAGACCGAAGAACGACAGGTAGACGAGGATCAGGTACGGGATATTGCGCACGAGTTCGACGTAGCCCAGCGCGATGGGACGCAGGATCGTGCGCGACTGCGCCGAATACGCGGCAACGATGCCGATCAGGATCCCCAGCGGAATGCCGATGACGCTCACGAGCGCCGTCACGCGCAGTCCTTCGAGCAGCACCGGGACCGCTTCCCTCACGATGGAAAAATCAATGGCCATGGGGCAGCATCCTCGAGACTCGGCGCTCGCATGCGCGCGAGGCGGCCGATATGCAGAACAGCGCAATGAAATACACCGCGGCGGTAATCGCGAACACCTGTAGCGGCATGTCGGTCTGCAAGGTGGCGTTGCGGGCCACGGTTGCCAGCTCGGGCACGGCGATGATCGACATCAGCGACGACGCCTTGAGCAGGATCGTGAACTCGCTGGTGAGCGGCGGAATGGCACGGTAGATGACCTGCGGCAGCAGCACGTGGCGCCAGACCTGCGTGGCGCGCATGCCCATCGCGTACGCCGCCGCACGCTGCCCGTGCGAGAGCGTGCCGAGCGCGCCGCGCAGGATCTCGACGATGTATGCGCTCGTGTTGCACGCGAGCGCCGCAATGCCGGCCGTGATCGGCGAGATCGAGATATCGAACAGCGCCGGCACCATGTAGTAGGCGATCAGCATGTGAATCAGCGCCGGCGTGCCGCGGATCAGACTCACCCACAGCACCACCACGGCACGCAGCGCCGCGATGGACGAGATGCGCATGAGCAGCAGCACGATCCCGAGCGCCAGGCCGATCGCGAATGCCGCGGCTGACGCCGCGAGCGTGATCGCCGTGCCCGATACGACGCCTTCCAGGAACGGCGCCATCACGCCTGCCATGCTGCCCATGCCGAGCCCCTCGAGCAGCGCCGCCGCTGTCAAATCGCCCCCTGCGGCAGATAGTTGTCGTGCGGCGTCTCCATCGGTGCACCGAACCACTTCGTCTGCAGTGCAGCGAGTTTGCCGCTCGCACGGAATTCGTCGAGCGAATCGTTGATGAACTTGCGGATCTCGAGATCGTTCGGATTGGCGACCCACGCAAGCAGCTTGGGCTGCCCGATCGTTCCCGCGATGCGAAAGACTTTGGGCTGCCGACGCATCTGGACGGCCGCGATGTTCGAGGGCATGAGCGCGACATCGATGGTCTTGTTCGCCAACGCGTTCGACACGTCCGGATAGGCCTGGAACAGGCGCGTACCAGCATAGCCCTTGCCCGTCTTCGCCTTGAGTTCCTTCTCGAATTCATCGGCCACCGGCTGCGACGACGAGCCCATCTGCGTGCCGATGGTCTTGCCCGCGATGTCCATGTCCTGCTTGATGGCCGCGTCGTCCGCCCGCACCATCAGCACCGAGCGCACCACGCCGACCGGCTGGCTGAACGCAAAACGCTTGGCGCGCTCGGGGGTGATACCCACACTCGTGGCCACGAAGTCGAACTTGTGGGACATGAGGCCCGGCAGCAACCCCTGGAACGGGAGGTTCATCTGTTCGAGCCGAACGCCGAGTTTGGCGGCCATCAGCTCGAGCACGTCATGTCCGTAACCCACCACCTGCCCGTTTTCCACGAATTCGAACGGCTCGTAGGCCGCCTCGGTTCCCACGACGAGCTTGCCGCGCTTCTTGATGTCGGCGAGCGTGCCGCCTTCGGCGAACGCCAGCGAGGAAACGGCCGGGAGGGCCAGTGCGGCGCCCGATACGAGCGTCGCCTTTACAAAGGATCGTCTGGAGCAGGTCTTCATCGCTTGCCTCGCGTGGAGTGGGTTTCGAGTCGTTCGGGCGCATCGGCGCGATGGGCCTCGTGAACCCAATGTATGCGGGCAAAAAGAGCATGAAAAATGATTTTTTTATTGGTATGGTTTCAAAAAACGAAACCTTTTGCGCATGCGCCGTCCGGCCGGTCCCCGGCGCCTGCCGGCCGGAGAGCGGATCGTGGCGAATCGGGAATTCAGTGAGCGCGACCTGCGCTCGTTGCGCATCTTCTGCGCCGTGGCGCAAGCGAGCGGATTCGCCGCGGCGGAAAAGCAGCTGAACATGTCCAAGGCGTCGATCAGTCGTCACATCCGGGACGTCGAGGAGACCCTGGGCGCACGTTTGTGCGAGCGAGGGCCCTCGGGATTCGTGCTCACGCATGCGGGCAAGGTCGCGCTGGAACTGGCACGCGACGCACTGAAGTCGCTGGAGCGGATTCGGCCCGAGATCGACGCCGTGCGCGGCGTGCTCTCAGGCACGCTGTCCATCGGCATGGTCGAGCACATCGTGTCGGATGTCGGCTGCCACATTCCGGAAGCGCTCGCGGAACTCAAGGCGCAGGCGCCGGACGTGAAAGTGGAACTGACCGTCATGACGTTCAACGAACTGGATCTCGCGCTGCGCGAGCGCCGCGTGCAGATCGCCATTCGTGGCATGTACCGGCGCGAGGCCGGATTTCGTTACCAGCCGCTGTTCATCGAACGTCACCAGTTGTATGTCGCGCGGCACCAACTGAAGGAGGCCGCCCGGCTGCCGCTCGTTTATCGAACGCAGCCGTTCGTGCACGAAGCGCTCAACTCGCTCGGCCTCGCACGCGGCCCCACGGCCTCGGGACTCGAAGCGGTGGCGATGCTGGTGCTGTCCGGCCATTACGTCGGTCTGTTGCCGCAGTACTACGCCGCGTCGTTCGCAAAGCGCCATGCGCTCATGCGCGTGCCCGGAGGACTGGAGTACGAAAACGCCATCAGCGCGATCACCGAAGCGTCGCGCCCGAGAACGCGAGCGCTGGATCTCTTTCTCGAGCTTCTGGCCCAGTGCCATCGACCGGTATAAATCGGCACCCCTTGTCGTGCACCCTCAGGCTCTTAGAATGGTGCATCGTCCTATCGCCCCCCCGGGAGTCGTCATGCCTTACCGTATTGCCTGCCTCGTTTCGTTCTCGCCGCTTCGCATGGGAGGCCGGGCATGACCCGGCTCCCCGCGCCCGTGCTCGATCATGTCGTCGTCAACGTCAAGGGCGACCTGGACGGCGCGCTCGACCTCTACCGCCGCCTGGGTTTCTCGCTCACCCCCCGCGGACACCACTCGCTGGGCAGCAGCAACCACCTCGCCGTTTTCGGCGAGAACTACCTCGAACTGCTCGGTTACGAAGCCGGCAAGTCGACGGCCCGCCCCGATGTGATGCAGGCACCGCTCGGCCTCACAGGGCTGTGCTTCAAGACGGACGATGTACAGCGAGTGTTCGAAACGTTACAGGCACGCGGCGTGGCCATGGAGCCGCCGTTGACGTTCTTTCGTCCCGTTGCGTTGCCCGACGGCACGACCGACGATGCCCGTTTTCGCACCGTGCGCCTGGGCATCGATCTCGTGCGCAACGGACGCGCGTTCTTCTGCCATCACCTCACGCCGGAACATGTCTGGCACGACGCGTGGCGCGAGCATCCGAATGGCGTCACCGACATCGCCGGGTACGTGTTCACGTCGCCGAATCCCGCCGTCACGGCCGCGCTTTACGATCGCGTCTTCGGTCCCGGCGTACTCGAAGCCGCCGGCACGCTCGGCTATTCGATGCGAGCCGGCCGTGCCCGCGTGCACTTCTACACCCCGGCCGAAGCCGCCGAGCGCTTCGGGAAGCTCGAGGTCACGGACGACGGCAGCGAGCGCGGTGTCGCACTGATCCTTCGCACGCGCTCTCTGGCACGCACCCGGACGACGCTGAGCGAGCGTGGCGTGCCCCACACCACACGCGATGACGGCTCGGTGCTGGTGGCCGCCGCCGACGGCTTTCATGTCGCGCTTCAGTTCGTGGAGGAACAACACGGCAGCTGAATCGGCAGGCACATGCGGTCAAAAATATTTTTGTGTTTTCCGCTTTCCGGTCGCGCTCACCGAAACAGACGCCGTGCTCGGGCGAACGCCCGCCCGGCGGGCGTCATCACCATGCTGCAACGCAACAATCCAGACGATTGTTTCTATATTCACAATAATCGATACACGTTGCGGGCATTGTCTGCCCCCGTTCCGAACCGCTATAGTGGCCCCGCCCCCGCGACGCGTCGGCGCCTGCCTCCTTCATATATGAAATGTATATATGGGCTGGATGCGGCGAACCGCCGGTGCGTCATGTTGCAAACGCAGTAATTAACGCGATGCCCCATCGCCAGTAGAAATGAGAGACACAGCGACAACCCCCGCCGGAATCGACACGCCGCCCACCCCCGAAGAAGTTCGCAAACGCGTTTTCGCGATCGTTGCGGCATCGTCCGGGAACCTGGTCGAGTGGTTCGACTTTTACATCTATGCGTTCTGCGCGATCTACTTCGCCCCCGCATTCTTCCCGAGCGCCGATCCCACGGCGCAATTGCTCAACACCGCCGGGGTGTTCGCCGCCGGCTTCCTGATGCGCCCCATCGGCGGCTGGCTCTTCGGCCGTATCGCGGATCGCAACGGCCGCAAGAACTCGATGGTCATCTCCGTGATGATGATGTGCTTCGGCTCGCTGCTGATCGCGGCATTGCCGACGTACGCCAGCATCGGCACCTGGGCGCCCGCGCTGCTGCTGCTCGCACGCTTGCTGCAAGGCTTGTCGGTGGGCGGCGAGTATGGCACCACGGCCACGTACATGAGCGAAGTGGCGCTCAAGGGCCGCCGCGGCTTCTTCTCCTCGTTCCAGTACGTGACGCTCATCGGCGGACAGTTGCTTGCCGTGCTCGTGGTCGTGATTCTTCAGCAATTGCTGTCCGACGCCGAGCTCAGGGCCTGGGGCTGGCGCATTCCGTTCGTGGTCGGCGCGGTCACGGCCGTCGTGGCGCTGATGCTGCGTCGCACGCTGCATGAGACGTCGACGAATGCGAGCCGCAGCAACAGCGAGGCGGGCACGCTCGCGGGTCTGTTCCGTCATCACAAGGCGGCGTTCTTCACGGTGCTCGGCTACACCGCGGGCGGTTCGCTGATCTTCTACACGTTCACGACCTACATGCAGAAGTATCTGGTGAACACGGCCGGCATGCCGATCAAGACGGCCAGCTACGTGATGACCGGCTGCCTGTTCGTCTACATGTGCATGCAGCCGATTTTCGGCATGCTCTCGGACAGGATCGGTCGCCGCAACAACATGCTGTTGTTCGGCGCGCTCGGCGCCATCGCCACGGTACCGATCCTGACCGCGCTCAAGACCGTGCAAAGCCCGACCGCCGCATTCCTGTTGATCTGCCTGGCGCTGGCGATCGTGAGTTTCTACACGTCGATCAGCGGTATCGTGAAGGCCGAGATGTTCCCGATCGAAGTGCGCGCGCTCGGTGTGGGCCTGGCCTACGCGGTCGCCAATGCCATCTTCGGCGGCTCGGCGGAATACGTGGCCCTCGGCCTCAAGAAGGCCGGGATGGAGCCGACGTTCTACTGGTACGTCACCGGCATGATGATCGTGGCGTTCCTCGTGAGCCTGCGCCTGCCGCGTCAGGCGAAGTACCTTCACCACGAGCACTGATCGTATCGGCCGGTGCGAGCACTCGCCGCACCGGCCTTGCGCTCGCAGGCTCGCTGGTCGTGTCAGGCATCGTCGCCTGACGCCTGTCGCGCGCTCTGCCAGATGGCGTCGAGCACGTTGTGCGGCTGGTGAGCGCGGCGGTAAAGCGCGATGTCGAACCCGATCTGCCAATCCTTGCCGCCGACGATGGCCAGTGTGCCACGTGCGACATCGTCGGCCACCAGACGCTGAGGCAACCACGCAATGCCGGTGCCCCGACGTGCCATTGCCAGAATCGCCTCGTAGGAATCCGCCTGGTACACGGGCTTGAGCATCGGGCGGTTCGGCATCTCCGCGAGGTGGCGGGCCAGTACGGCGCGCAGCGTGAGCGTGCGCGTGAACGCCAGCCACGGAATCGGCGCCGGGCCACCCGTCAGACGGTATCTGGCGCGCCCTTTGGCGTCCAGGGCGCTGACCGGCACCAGCACTTCACGCGCCACGCTGAGCCAGTCGAACCGCTCCTGATCGATGAGCAGTCGCGTGTGCGCACTCGAATACACGATCAGCAGATCCACTTCTCCCGCCGCCAGTCGAAGAATCGCCTCTTCCGCCCCGCTCGTGGACAGCGTGGCGCTGAAGAAGCCGACGCGCGCGACCATCTGGTCGTACCAATCGGGGAAGAATGTCGCGGCGAGCGTGCGCCCGGTGGCGATTTTCAGATTGTTTTCCAGCGTGGGCGCGGCGTCCTGCAACTGGGTGCGAGCGCTGTGAAGAATATCGAGCGCGTTGGTCGCGGCGTCGAGAAATACGGTGCCCGCCGCCGTGAGTTCCAGCGGCTTGCTGCGCTCGACCAGCCGGGTGCCCACCCATTCTTCCAGCGCGCGGATGCGACGCCCGAAAGCCGGATGCGTGACGAAGCGGTTCTCCGCCGCACGCGTGAAGCTGCGCGTGCGCGCGAGTTCGACGAAGTCTTCCAGCCATCGCAGTTGCATGCCGTGTCCTCACGCGATCGTCATGGCGTCGTCTTTCCCTCGCCCCGACCGAGCCTCATGCCTTGGAGAGCGACTTGAGTGCGTGCTTGATGCCCTCCGACACGCCCGTGCCTTCAGGCACGGACTTGACGGCGGCAAGCGCTTCCTTGTCGGAATAGCCTAGTGCGAGCAACGCGTTGACGACATCGCTCTTGTGATCGTGCGGCGTTGCGACGCCGGCCACGGTGCCCAACTGCGCCCCGAGCTTTCCCTTGAGTTCGAGAAGCAGCCGTTCGGCCGTTTTCTTGCCGATGCCGGGGATTTTGGTCAAACGCCCCGATTCCTGCAGCGTCACGGCCTGTGCGATGTCCGCAACGCTCATGCCCGAGAGGATCGCCAGCGCGGTGCGCGCGCCGACGCCCGAGATCTTGAGCAGCTCGCGAAACGTGTTGCGCTCGTCGGGCGAGCCGAAGCCGAACAGCAGTTGGGCGTCCTCGCGCACGATGAACTGGGTGAGCAGCGTGACGCGCTCGCCAACGTTCGGCAAATTGAAGAAGGTGCTCATCGGCACCGATATTTCGTAGCCCACGCCCTGGCAATCGACCAGGATGTGCGGCGGATTCTTTTCCAGCAGCGTGCCGGAGATGCGGCCAATCATTGACGCCCCGAGAGAGTGACTTCGACAGGCGGCAAGTGTAGCAAACGGCCGCCCCCGAACCCACGCGAACGCGGGACTACCTCGGGTCCGTGACGCCGATCACCGCGTCGCCGGTCGAACGCGTGGCGGCACTGCGCAAACACTCGAGGGCGGCCGCCACGGCCGCGCGGTTGGCGCCGTCGTCGCGCCAGTACATCGAGATCGCCCCGAATCCCGCCAGTCGCAGCGGCACGATCCGCAGCGCGCCGAGCGCCTGCAAGCGGCTGGCCGTGCGGTGCGACGCCAGCCCGATCATGTCGCTGTTGTTAAGCAGCGTCAGGTTGAGAATCGTGGAGTTCGACTCCACCGTGTCGTTCGGCAGCGGATACCCGGCTTCGGCGAGCGCCGCCTCGAGCGCATTGCGTATCGGCGTGCCGCGAGGCCATACGACCCAGCGGTAGCGCTGAATGTCCTCCCATTGGACCTGCGCGAGCGAAAAAACCGGATGCCGGGCTCGGGCGACGAAGTGCAGCGGCTCCAGATAGAGCGCTTCGGCGCGCACGTTGCGGTCCTGCAATTCGGGGGCCGAGCGCCCGACCACGATATCGATCTCGCTGTGCGCGAGCTGATTCATCAACCGGTCCATCGTGTTCTCGATCACGCGCGCCTGCACACGCGGCATGCGCTGCAGAAGCAGCAGCACGGCGAGCGGCACCGTGTCGGCCGACGACGCGCCCGATGTGCCGATCGCCACCAGACCGCTGCCGCCCTCGCGCATGGCGTCGAGATCGTCGCGCGCGGTATCGAGTTGCGCCTCGATGCGGCGCGCATGTTCGATCAGGGATTCCCCGTACACCGTCGGGCGCAATCCCCGCGCCTGACGCTCGAACAATGGCAGCCCGATATCGTCCTCGAGATCCTTGAGCCACTTCGACAATCCGGGCTGCGTCGTGTTGAGCAGCGTGGCGGACTGGCTCATGTTGCCGGTCTCCGCGAGGGTCAGGAGCATCTGCAGGTTGCGTAGACGCAGGCGATGGGTCCAATCCATGCGCAGTCTCCGGGCACCCCTGGGGGCGCCCCAAAATCGTCTCGACCCATACGATTTTTCGTATGGATCCGATGATTATTTCATTTCAAAGAATATGTCTCGCCGAGTATAACGCTATCCATAGACCCGAAAGCCCGCCGCGCGCGCCCTGCACGACACCGAGAGGACGCGAATGCGGCGCCCGCCGACCGGGCCCCCTGCCAACCCGGAGACAAGCATGTCCGAACGCGCACCCAGCGCAGCGCGCGCCGCCTATTACGAGCACATCGGCCGCAATCACATGGCCCCGCTGTGGGAATCGCTGCACAGCCTCGTGCCCCCGCAACCGCGCCCGCGCGTGGTGCCCGCCATCTGGAAATACAACGAAGTGCGTCCGCTGGTAATGGAAGCCGGGCGTGTCATCAGCGCCGAGGAAGCGGTGCGGCGCGTGCTGATTCTGCAGAACCCGGGCACCCCGGGCTCGTCGAGCATTACCGGCTCGCTCTACGCCGGGCTGCAACTGATTCTGCCGGGCGAGATCGCGCCGAGTCATCGTCATACGCAGTCGGCGCTGCGCTTCATCGTCGAAGGTCGCGGGGCCTGGACCGCCGTGAACGGCGAGCGCACCACCATGCACCCGGGCGACTTCATCATCACGCCGTCGTGGACGTGGCACGACCACGGCAACCCCGCGGACGGCGAACCGGTGGTGTGGCTCGACGGTCTCGACATTCCGCTCGTGCAGTATTTCGATGCCGGCTTCGCGGAGAACTACCCCGAATCGCAGCAGCCCGTGCAGCGGCCCGAGGGCGACAGCTTTGCGCGATACGGGTTCAACATGTTGCCGGTGCACCACAAGGTGAGCGATCCCACCTCGCCGATATTCAGCTATCCGTACGAGCGCTCGCGCGAGGCGCTCGACACGCTGTACCGCAACGGCGAGCTCGATGCGTGGGACGGCATCAAGCTACGCTACGTGAATCCGGCCACCGGCGGCTGGCCGATGCCGACGATGGCGACCTTCATGCAGTACCTCCCGGCAGGCTTCCAGGGCAAGACCTATCGCAGCACCGACGCCACCGTCTTCTCGGTCGTGGAAGGTCGCGGTACGGTGCGCATCGGCGACGAGACGTTCCAGTTCGAGCCGCGCGACCACTTCGTCGTACCGTCGTGGGCCCCGGTGCAACTCGCCGCGCTCGAAGACGCCGTGCTGTTCAGCTACTCCGACCGCCCGGTACTCGCCGCGCTGAATCTGCTGCGCGAGTCGCGCACCTGAGTCAGCGCGCACACACGACACATCGGCCCCGCGGACATCGCACACGAAACACGCGCAACGCGGCGCCCCGCTTTCCTCTTTATTCGTCGAGTCAAAACCTATGTCCTTCGTCTTCGCTCCGCCCGCCACCGTCGCCATTCCCGTTGTTGGCAGCAACGATCAGTTCGCCGTGCGCCGCGTGTACTGCGTTGGCCGCAACTATGCCGCGCACGCCCGCGAAATGGGCTTCGATCCGGACCGTGAACCGCCGTTCTTTTTCTGCAAGCCGGCCGACGCCGTGATTCCGGTGGCCTACGGCGAGACGCTCGAACTGAAGTACCCGGCGCAAACGAGCAACTATCACTACGAAGCCGAGCTGGTTGCCGTGATCGGCAAGGCCGGTTCGGACATCCCCCTCGAGCAGGCGCTCGAGCATGTGTGGGGCTACGCCGTGGGTCTGGACATGACGCGTCGCGACCTGCAAATGAAAATGCGCGAGATGGGCCGTCCGTGGGAAATCGGCAAAGCCTTCGACGCCTCGGCGCCGATCGGCCCGATCCACCCCGCCTCGAGCGTCGGCCATATCGAAAAGGCCGCGATTTCGCTGACGGTCGACGGGGTGCAGAAGCAGAAGAGCGACATCACGCACCTGATCTGGTCGGTGGCCGAAACGGTCTCGTATCTTTCGCAGTTCTTCCGCCTGGAACCGGGCGACCTGATCTACACCGGCACGCCGGAAGGCGTGGGTCCGGTCAAGGCGGGCGAGACCATGGTTACGGCCGTCGAAGGCCTCGGCGAGATCACCGTGCGCGTGGTCTGAGGCAAGGTCATGCAGCTCTACAGCTTCTTCAACAGCTCGACGTCGTATCGCGTGCGCATCGCGCTCGCGCTCAAGGGGCTGTCGTTCGACACCGTGCCGGTGAATATCCGCGTGGGTGAGCATCGCGCCGAAGCCTACGTGGACGAGGTCAATCCGTCGGCGACGGTGCCGGCGCTGGTCGACGGCGATCTGTCGCTCGGCCAGTCGCTCGCGATTCTCGACTACCTCGACGCCAAGTATCCGGGCACGCCGCTGATCCCGAGCGACATCGAGACCCGCGCACGCGTGCTGGAACTCTCGATGCTCATCAGCTGCGACATCCATCCGGTGAACAACCTGCGCATCCTGAAGTACCTGCAGGGCCCGATGGGTCTGTCGGTGCAGCAGAAGGACACGTGGTACGCCCATTGGATCGCCGAAGGCATGGCGGGCGTGGAGCGGTTGCTGGCCAGGCACGGCCACGGCAAGTGGTGTTTCGGCGACGCGCCGACACTCGCCGACGTGTGCCTGGTGCCGCAGATCGCCAACGCACAGCGCATGGGCTGCGATATGTCGGCGTATCCGCGCGCGATGGCGGTATACGCCGTGGCCCAAACGCACCCGGCGTTCCTCGCAGCCGCCCCCAACCGCCAGCCGGATTATTCGGCCTGATCGACGTCCGCAACGGCTGGAAGGGCCGCAGGAGACAATCATGAATCAAACCCATCAACCCAAGGCCCTCGTCGTTGGCGGGGGGATCGGTGGCCTGGCCGCCGCCCTCGCGCTCGCCAATCAGGGCGTGCGCATCGAACTCCTGGAGCAGGCCGAGACCATTGGCGAGATCGGCGCGGGCATTCAGCTCGCGGCCAATGCGTTCGCCGCGCTCGACGCCCTCGGCGTCGGCGAAGCCGCACGCGGGCGGTCGGTCTTCACCGATCACATCACGCTGCGCGACGCCATCGATCGCAGCGTGATCGCGCAAGTCGACGTCGGCGCGCCGTACCGCGAACGGTTCGGTAACCCGTATGCCGTGATTCACCGGGCCGACATCCATCTGTCGATTCTCGAAGCGGTGCAACGCAACCCGCTGATCCAGTTCCGCACGGCCACGCGCGTGGTCGCGCTGGAACAGGATGCGCACGGCGTGACGGTGATCGACCAGCATGGCGAGCGCCACACGGCCGATGCCGTGATCGGCTGCGACGGGGTGAAGTCCGCCGTGCGCGCCGTGCTGATCGGCGACGAGCCGCGCGTGACCGGTCACGTGGTGTATCGCGCCGTCGTCGACGTCGAGAACATGCCGAAGGACCTGCAGGTCAATGCGCCGGTCGTGTGGGCCGGACCGAACTGCCACCTGGTGCACTACCCGCTGCGCGGCGGCAAGCAATACAACCTGGTGGTCACGTTCCACAGCCGCGAGCAGGAAGTCTGGGGCGTGCGCGACGGCAGCAAGGAAGAAGTGCTGTCGTACTTCCAGGGAATCGATCCCCTGCCGCACCAGATGCTCGACCGCCCGACGTCGTGGCGACGCTGGGCCACCGCCGATCGCGATCCGGTGGATCAGTGGAGCTTCGGGCGCGCCACGATGCTTGGCGACGCCGCGCACCCGATGACGCAATACATCGCACAAGGCGCCTGCCAGGCGCTGGAAGACGCGGTCACGCTGGGCGCGGCGTATGCGGCCGCGAACGGCGATTTCGTCGACGCGTTCCGCCGCTACGAACATGCGCGCATTCCGCGCACGGCTCGCGTGCTTTACGGCGCGCGCGACATGGGCCGCGTGTACCACGCGAAGGGCGTCGATCGCTGGGTGCGCAACTCGCTGTGGAAAGGTCGTACGCAAACGCAGTATTACGACGCGCTGCAGTGGCTGCACGGCTGGCGCGCCGAGAACTGCCTGTCGCAAACGCCCTGGCTCAATGACGCCTGAGACGCACGGCGCGGGCTGAATCACCCAAATCACCCTGTAGTCACGTAGTGCCCTGGCGCGACGTCCCCAACGACGTCGCGCCAACGTCCGCCGCGCCGCAGCCCGCGACGCGTTGGCATGCCGTACCCATAACAACAAACACTGCAATGCATTCGGCAATGTCGGCCTGTCGGCCGACAACGCCTCTGGCACCTTCGAGGAGACAACCATGCCAGCCACCCCCATCAACGTGACGGCATTCATCGACCGGCATCGCATTTCGCCGTTCCAGATGATGATCGTCGTTCTGTGCTTCCTGATCGTGGCCATCGACGGCTTCGACACGGCAGCCATCGGCTTCATCGCCCCCGCCATTCGTGCGGAGTGGTCGCTCTCGCCCGCCCTGCTCGCCCCGCTCTTCGGCGCCGGGCTGGCCGGCCTGATGGCGGGCGCGTTCATCTTCGGACCGCTCGCCGACAAGTTCGGCCGCAAGACCATCCTGATCTTTTCCGTGATGTTCTTCGGCGTGGCCAGCCTCGCGTCGGCCTGGTCGACGGACCTGTGGCACCTCGTGGCCCTGCGCTTTCTTACGGGGCTGGGCCTCGGCGGCGCCATGCCCAACGCAATCACGCTCACCTCGGAATACTGTCCCGATTCGCGCCGCTCGTTCCTTGTGACGACGATGTTCTGTGGCTTCACGCTCGGCTCGGCGCTGGGCGGCCTGGCGTCGGCCGGTCTGATCGAGACGTTCGGCTGGCGCTCGGTACTCATCGCCGGTGGCGTCATGCCGATCGTGCTCGGCGTGGTGCTGATGCGCGCGCTTCCCGAATCGGTACGCTTTCTGGTCATGGCCGGCAAGTCTCCCGAGCGCGTGGCGGCCTCGCTCCAGCGCATCGCCCCGCAGGAAGACCTGCGTGGCGCGACGTTCAACCTCGCGACCCGGCCATCGACCACTTCGCCGGTGGGACACCTGTTCAAGCCCGAACTGCTGCGCGGCACGCTGCTCTTCTGGGCCACGTTCTTCATGAGCCTGCTCGTGATCTACCTGCTGTCGAGCTGGTTGCCAACGCTGCTGCGCACGAACGGCCTGACGCTTCGCAACGCGGCCATCGTGACTGCCATGTTCCAGGTGGGCGGCACGCTCGGCGCCATCGTGCTCGGCTGGCTGATGGACCGCATCAATCCGCACTATGTGCTGGCAACGGCTTACGTGCTGGCGGGCGTCTGCATCGCGGCAGTCGGACCGCTGGCCGGTTCGCCGCTGCTCGCGTCGGTCGCAGTGTTCTGGGCCGGGTTCTGCGTATCGGGCGGCCAGGTCGGCGCCAACGCACTGTCCGCCGGTTTCTATCCGACGGACTGCCGCGCCACGGGCGTAAGCTGGGCCAACGGCGTCGGCCGCCTGGGGTCGGTGGTGGGCTCGGTGGGTGGTGCCTCGATGCTGGCCATGGGCTGGTCGATGCCGGCGCTGTTCGCGGCCATCGGCGTGCCCGCCGTGCTCGCCGGTCTGACGATGCTCACGCTCGGTCGCCTGCGCCACCGTCAGGCCACGCTTGCCGTGGGCGCCACGGTCTGACGAGGCGACCGCTTAAACGTCCGCACGCGCCCCGGTCAGCGTAGAGCGCGTCTAGTCGTTTCGCCACACGCAACCACGACGCTTTCTCCCCGGCGGACGCCAGTCGCCATCCGCGCTGGCGCCCGCCTGTTTTTTATGGCGTTGTCGGCGTCGGCCCCGCGAGCGGGGCGCGTGGCGACGTGCCGCGCAAATCGTTCGGGATCCGGCTAGAGTGCTGAATGACGGCGCCCTAGCGATGTCGCGACAGACGACATCGCGCGCCGCGCAACCCCATGCCCTCTGACGGAGATTGAAGGTGTCGCTGCCCCCCTTGCTGGTCGTCATCCCGATGCACCCCGAGCAGTTGTCCGAACTGCAGACCCATTTCGATGTGATCTACCGGCCGAGCCACCATCCCGAGCCGCAAGGCTGGGGAGCGGAAGGCGCGCGCGCACGCTTCGTCCTCACCAACGGCGCACGTGGCCTGAGCGCGGCCGAGCTGGCGCATTTGCCAAAGGTCGAATTCGTGAGCGCACTGGGTGCCGGATACGAGAA
Organism: Pandoraea sp. E26; assembly: GCF_000681415.1. NCBI lineage: Bacteria > Pseudomonadati > Pseudomonadota > Betaproteobacteria > Burkholderiales > Burkholderiaceae > Pandoraea > Pandoraea sp. E26. Next base: position 302,452 of record NZ_AYXJ01000015.1, on the reverse strand, counting down.
CCTGGACGTGGCCGCCATGCACGCGCGCCGGATCACGGCGGTCAACGGTGCCGGGGCCAACGCCCCCACCGTTGCCGACCAGGGCTTTGCGCTGCTGCTCGCCGCCGTGCGCCGCATTCCGGAATACGACGCCGCCTGCCGCAAGGGCGTGTGGCGCGACGCGCTGCCGATGCAGCCCGGCGTGTCGGGCAAGAAGCTGGGAATCGTGGGTCTTGGCGCCGTCGGACGCCAGTTCGCCCGGCGCGGCGAAGGCTTCGACATGCAGATCGGCTATCGCAATCGCAACCCTCGCGACGACGTGCCGGCCCATTACCGATACTTCGACAGCGTGCTGGCGCTGGCCGAATGGGCGGACTATCTCGTCGTGACCGCGCCCGGCGGCGCGCAGTCGCACCACCTCGTGAACGCGCAAGTCCTGAAGGCCCTGGGCAAAGACGGCTTTCTGGTCAATCTGGGGCGCGGCAGCATCGTCGACACTGCCGCGCTGGCCGAGGCGTTGCGCAACGGCACCATCGCCGGCGCCGGGCTCGACGTCTATGAGGGCGAGCCCTCCCCTCCGGCGGCGCTCATCGATTTGCGGAACGTGGTGCTCAGCCCGCACGTGGCCGGGCGCTCACCGGAAGCCGAGGCGGCCACGCTCGCGATGTTCCTCGAAAACGCGCGACGCTACCTTGCCGGTGAGCCGGTGATGACGCCGCTGTAAGTGCGCGCGCGTCAGTGATTGTCCAACCCGTCGATGCTGCGCTCCGGCGACGCGGAAAGCGTGACGCCGTCATTGACGGGTTCGAACTCGATGCTGCTCCGGGCGCTGCCCGTCGTGAAGACCGTTTCGCACGTCGGGCATTTCACTTCGGCATCCGAATGAAGATAATCGCTCAGCGCCTTGACGGTGGGCTCGCTCGCCGCCACGGGAAAACGGGCCTTGCAGGTCGGGCAGACAACGAAACCGGTGTGGATCGATCGCATGGCAGTTCTCCTGTCGACGACGTGATCGATTCTACAACCAGTCCGTGCGGCGGGGACGGCCGTGGCCAGGATCGGAAGCTTCCGGATCGTCGGGCTGGCCGGGCCAGTCTGGCAGTTCGGGCCGTCGATCCCGCGTCGCCCCACCAGTCTCGCCATGGGGCGACGCAGGCGCCTTCGTCGGCAAATCGTTCGCCGCCACGCCGACGGTCGGCTCGGCATGGCCCTCCGGCGCCGGGGCGCGATGCACGCGCTCGCGCGGATCGAAGTCTCGCCACTCGCCGTTCTCCCAAACACCGTCGGCCTGTTCGATCTCGGCCGCCCCGGCATCTCGCAGCACGGCAATCGCGGTGTCGGCCGTGGCCTCGCTCACGTGCGTGGCAAGCATCACGCCGGCGTCGCGCAACCCCGCCTGACTGGCCGACACACGCTCGCGGCCGCGCATGCGCCGCAACGCGCCAAAAAACGCGCCGAGGTAGGCGCCGCCCATCATGCCGACGACCGGCACCAACCAGAAACGCCAGACCAACGCAAAGAGCAGCGCCCCCACGGCCAATCCGAATGCGCCGCCCGCGATCACGCCCTGGGCCGCGCCGCGGCCCGCGGGACGCGCGGCGGCATCCGCATCGACATCGCCGCCGATGGGAAACCGGGCGTGCTGTCCCGTGGGATTGAGAAAGAAGACCGAGACATCGGCCGGCCGGAACGCCCGGTCGTACAGCCGACTTGCCACCAGATTCGCCTGATCGAACGTCGTGAACCGTCCTGCCACGATCATCGCCATCGTCAACCTCCCTTGTCTGATTTGCCTACTGTCCCAGTGGTCGCAGTGGTCTTTGTGGGATAGACGTCCATCGGCTTTGTTTCATCAAGGAATCCTTATGGCCGGCGACGACGCATTGAGAAAATCAATACCCGGGAACCCGCGGGACGGCGCGTCGATCGCACCTTCATGCCTCCTATACTGGCAAGGTAATGGCAAGGTAACGCCCGCGGGCACCTGTCAATCCAGTCATGTGAATTCCGCCGATTGGATGATTCACCCGCGCCAACCCTCGGAACGCCGCTTTGGGAGCACATATGGCTCGCGCAATCTGGAAGGGTGCTATCAGCTTCGGACTCGTCAACGTGCCGGTCACGTTGTTTCCCGCCTCCACCACGCACACGCTCGATCTCGACTGGCTCGACAAGCGCACCATGTCGCCGGTCGGCTACAAGCGCGTCAACAAGGAGAACGGCAAGGAGGTGCCGCGCGACCAGATCGTGCACGGCTACGAGTTCGAAAAGGGCAACTATGTCGTGCTCAGCGACGATGAGATCCGCGCCGCGAACCCGGCAGCCACGCAAACCGTCGACATATTGGCGTTCGTCGACGCCAGCGACGTCTCGTTCATGTACCTGGACACGCCGTACTATCTCGTGCCCGAACGCGGCGGCGCCAAGGCGTACGCCCTGTTGCACGCGGCGCTTGTCAAGGCCGGCAAGCTGGGTATCGCCCGCGTGGTGATGCACACGCGCGCACACCTGGCGGTGCTCGCGCCGGCGGGCGATGCGCTGGTGCTCGACACCCTGCGCTGGCAGGACGAAATGCGCGACCCGGCCGAGGTCGGCCTGACCCGCGAGAAGCTCGGCAAACTCGCCGCGCCGGGCGAGCGCGAACTGGACATGGCCGTACGGCTGATCGACGAGATGTCCGGGCCGTGGCGCCCACAGGACTTTCGCGACACGTTCCAGGACGACCTGAAGGCGCTCATCGACCGCAAGATCGCTTCGGGCCAGACACGCGAGGTCGCCCAGATCGAAGCCAGCGCGCCGAAGCTGCCAGGCGCGGGCGGTACTGCCGACCTCATGGCCCTGCTCAGGCAGAGTCTCGGCACTCGCGGCAAGCGCGAGGCGGCAGCCGTGCAGGATGTCGAACCGAAGACCGCGGCCGCGGACAAGGCTGCCAAAGCTGCCAAAGCTGCCAAGGCGTCCACGCGCCAACCGCGGAAGCCCGCTGCGACGAAGGCGACGAAGGCGACGAAAGCGGGGAAAACCACGAAGGCGGCGAAGGTGTCAAAGCAGCCCACGGCAAAACGTACGAAAGCCGACTGAGGTCACGCATGACAAGACGCGACGCGAGTCCGAAACGTCCAAAGCGCCCGAAGCGCCCGAAGCGCTCGCAGCGCCCTTCGTCGTCGCGCGACGCGCCCGATGCTTTGGCCGCCTACGATGCCAGGCGCAATTTCGCGGCGACGCCAGAACCGCGCGGCGAGCGCGCCGCGCAAGGACGCGCGATGCGGTATGTCATCCAGCGCCATGACGCCAGTCATCTGCACTACGACTTCCGGCTCGAACTCGACGGCACGCTGAAGTCGTGGGCGCTGCCGAAGCAGCCCGGCCCCGACGTCAGCCGCCCGCGACTGGCCGTTCAGGTGGAGGATCATCCGTTGGCATACGCGGATTTTTCAGGCGACATTCCACCGGGAAACTACGGTGCCGGGCACGTCGACATCTGGGACAGCGGCACGTGGGAGCCGCACGGCGACGCGCGGCGCGACTATGAGGACGGCAAGCTGTCGTTCACCTTGCACGGCGAGCGTCTCGACGGAGACTGGACGCTCGTTCGCACCACGAAGCCGGCGCGTCAACCGCAATGGCTGCTGATCCACCGGCGCGATGGCACACGCCACGCCACCACGCTTCAGGCGTCGACACCCGCCGCCACGCAAACGCGGTCCGCTGCTGCGAGAACCGAAGCAAAAACCACAACCCGAACGCGAACGCGCAAGACTTCTCGTCAATCGTCCCAAAGCCCGCCGACGACACTCAGCCCGATGCTCGCCACCCTCGTCGACGCAGCGCCGCCGTCCGCTGGCTGGCATGCCGAGATCAAGCTCGACGGTTACCGCGTGCTGATCCGCATCGACGGCGACGACGTGCGCGTATTCACGCGCTCGGGGCAGGACTGGACGCATCGTTTTCGTCCCGCGTGCGACGCGCTGCGCAAATGCGCCCTGCCCAACGCGTGGCTCGATGGCGAAGCCGTGGTCGTCGGCGCGCACGGTCTACCCGATTTCCAGGCGTTGCAACGCGCCTTCGATGCGAACGCGCAGGACGCCATCCTGATCTACGTCTTCGATATGCCGTGGTGCAATGGCGACGACATGCGCGACATGCCGTTGCGCGAACGACAGGCCGCGCTCGCGGCGATATTCGAAGGTGGGGAAACCGACGCCGTGCGCGTGCTGCAACCGGTGAGCGGCGAACTCGAATCGCTGTGGCATAGCGCGTGCGAGGCCGGACTGGAAGGCATCATGGTCAAGCGCGACGATTCGCCTTACGTCGCGGGACGCAGCGATGCGTGGCGCAAGCTCAAGTGCTCGCAGCGTCAGGAGTTCGTCGTGCTCGGTTTCACCGAACCGTCCGGCACGCGGCAAGGCTTCGGTGCGTTGTTGCTGGGGTATTACGATGACGACGGCAAGACGCTGCGCTACGCGGGCAAGGTCGGCACGGGCTTCGACACCGATGCCTTGCTGCGCCTGCGCAAGCGATTCGATGCCGTGCGATCGCCGCGCGCGCCGTTGTCGCCCGCGCCGAAGCCTGCCGGCGCCGCACGCGTGCGCTGGCTCGAACCCACGCTCGTGGCCGAGGTGCGCTTCGCCGAGTGGACCCGCGACGGCAACGTGCGCCAGGCGTCGTTCGTGGCGATGCGCGACGACAAGCCCGCGAAGGACATTCGCCGCGAGGCGCGCATGCGTGGAACCGTCAACGCGCTCGCGCCATCCCGCCAACGTGGTCGCCCCGACAAGGAGACATCGCCAATGCCGCGCAGTGCGAAATCGAACGCAGAACCCCCTTCGTTGCCCGTGAAGATCACCCACGGCGATCGGGTGATGGATACCCACTCCGAGGTCACCAAGGCGGAACTTGCCGCGTACTACCACGCCGTGGCCCCCTGGATGCTTGCGCATCTGGCCGGGCGCCCGGTGGCGGTACTGCGTGCGCCGGAGGGTATCGGCGGCGAGATGTTCTTCCAGAAGCACGCAGCAAAGACGATGCCCGGCGTGCACACGCTCGATCCCTCGCTCGATCCCGATCATGCGGCGCTCATGCAGATCGACGACGTGCGGGGCCTTGTCGGCGCGGTGCAGATGGGCGCCGTCGAGTTTCACACATGGAATGCACGCAGCGATCTGATCGAGCGTCCCGATCGCGTCATCTTCGACCTGGACCCCGGCAAAGGCCTGGATTTCGCGGCCGTCGTCGAAGGCGCACGGCTGATTCGCGGATTGCTCGACGAGTTGGGCCTGACCGCCTTCGTGAAAACCAGCGGGGGACGCGGTCTTCACATCGTGACACCGCTGGCACGCCGTCATGAGTGGGACGTCGCCAAGGCCTTCGCAGAGGCAGTGGCCCGGCACATGGCGCGCATATTTCCGGATCGCTTCACGGCAACGATGGGGCCGAAGCATCGCGTGGGGAAATGCTTCATCGACTATCTGCGCAATTACCGCGGCGCGACGACCGTGTGCGCCTATTCGTCGCGGGCGCGCGAAGGCATGGCGGTATCGATGCCGGTTCGCTGGGAGGATCTGACCGCATTGCCCGGCGCCGATGCATGGAATGTGCGCAACGCCGTGGAACACGTCTCCTCCCTGAGGCAAGACCCCTGGGAGGGCTATGACAAGGCCGCGCAGCAGCGGTTGACCAAGGAAATATTGACCCGGCTGACGCGGGCGACGGCGCGCTAGTACAGTCATACCAACGCAGCACCGCATAATTCATCCCATCCCGTGCACACCCTCTCCCCCAACGATTCGTGCAATGGGCAGCCAATTCAACGGAGCGACGCAATGCGACAACGCAAACTCGGCAACACCGGCCTTTTCGTCTCGGAACTGTGCCTCGGCACGATGACCTTCGGCGGGCAGGGCGAACTCTGGAGCAAGATCGGGCACCTGCAGCAAAACGACGTCGACGCGCTCGTGGGTCGCGCGCTCGATGCGGGTATCAACTTCATCGACACCGCCGACGTGTATTCGGAAGGCCAGTCGGAGGTGCTCACCGGCCAGGCGCTGCGCAACCTCAAGGTGCCGCGTGACAGCGTCGTGGTCGCCACCAAGGTCTTCGGCGCGACGGGAGCGCAAGGCCCCAACTCGAGAGGCCTGTCGCGCTACCACATCATGGACGGCATCAAGGCCAGCCTCAAGCGCATGCAGCTCGATCACATCGACCTGTACCAGGTACACGGATTCGATCCGGCCACGCCGATCGAGGAGACACTCGGTGCGCTGGACACCCTGGTACGCCACGGGCACGTCCGCTACATCGGGGTGTCCAACTGGGCCGCCTGGCAAATCGCGAAGGCGTTGGGCATCTCCGCTCGCCTGAACCTCGCGAGCTTTGCATCGCTGCAGGCGTACTACACGGTCGCCGGGCGCGACCTCGAGCGCGAAATCGTGCCGATGCTGCGCAGCGAGAACGTTGGCCTGATGGTGTGGAGTCCGCTCGCGGGCGGCCTGCTCTCCGGCAAGTACACGCGTGACGGCCAGAGCGAGTCCGGCAGCCGCCGTCAGGCCTTCGACTTCCCCCCGGTCGACGTGGAACGCGCCTACGACGTGATCGACGCCATGCGCGGCATCGCCGCCGAGAAGGGCGTCTCGGTCGCGCGGATCGCGCTTGCCTGGCTGCTCGCCCAGCCTGTGGTCTCCTCCGTCATCATCGGCGCGAAGCGCGTCGATCAGCTCGACGACAATATCGCGGCCACACGGGTGACCCTGAACGAGCGCGAGTTGTCCGCCATCGACGCGGCCAGCGCGCTGCCGAGCGAGTACCCGGGCTGGATGCTCTCGCGCCAGGGCGATCCGCGTCGCGCCCAGCTGGCGGAAGCCGGTCTGCTGTAACGCGAGCGTGGCGCACGGCGCCTCGGCGCGAAACGCCCCACGGCGCACCGTGCAAACGGTGCGCCGTGGCCTTTTGCGTCACGGCATCAGAACGTGTGACGCATGCCGATGTTCACGCCCAGTTGATTGCTGCCCGCCACCGGTGCGCCGCCCGGCCCGCCCGAGCTGACCGAGTAGGCGGCATGCTCGCTGTTGCCCAGCCAGGCGACCTGCGTGTAGAGCGCGGTACGCTTCGAGAGGAAGTAAGTGCCGCGCAGCGTGGCCATCGTGGCGCGCGTGTTCTGACGCGAGTTGAGCATGCGGAACACTTCGCCGTCCACCGCGAACGCCGGGGTGAACTGATACAGCGCACCGACGTAGAACATGTCGGAATTCACATCGGCGACCGCCGCCGACGCCGTTTGCACGCGACGCCCCAGCCACCCCGCACCCGCCTTCCAGTTGCCGCCCTTCACATAGCCGTTCAATTGCCAGCGCGTGTCCTTGTCGGACGAGCTGGTGAGCGGCACGGCGGCCGCGCCGTTGAAGAAGCTCGCCGCCGCGCCGGCGCCGCCACGCTGCTCGTCCCACGCACCGGCCACGCCGAACCACGAGGTGTCGTACTTGAGCATCGCCGACACCTGACGGCACGCGGTCATCTGGCCGGGGACCTGCGCACACGTGCCCTGTCCCGGCGAGTTGCCCGTACCGCCGCTGTCGCGACCGAACGAGTAGGTGGCGCCGAGCGTCAGGCCGTGGAAAACGCCCTTGTAAGCGATCGTGTTGTCGCTGCGCGCATTCGGGATGTAACTGTCGAGCGAGCCGCTGCCGTAGAGGTCGGGGCCGAGAATGTCGGCGTCGCCCATGACCCAGAACGTCATCGAATACTGACGGCCGAAAGACAGCGTGCCGTAAGGATTCGACAATCCCACCCACGCCTGGCGGCCGAACATCCGGCCGCCCTGGTTCAGGTCGCCTGCGCGAACGTTGAAGCCGCTCTCGAGCGCGAATACGGTGTGCAGGCCACCACCGAGATCCTCATCGCCGCGCAGGCCCCAGCGCGATGGCAGCGAGCCGGTGTTCGAAGGCATGCGCACGAGCGAGCTGTTGTTCGTGCCGGCATGCGAGAGGTACTCGACGCCGGTGTCCAGAATGCCGTACAGCGTCACGGTTTGCGCCGAGGCGGATGTGCCGGCCAGCGCCAGACCGGCGGCCAGCGCGAGCGCGGGCAGTCCCTTGTGGGTCACGGTGTGTCTCCATTGAATCATGTGGTGGTCCGGCCTGTGTCGGCCGGTGAACGACGAGAAGCGCCGCCGCGCCGCCCGTCGGGGGACGATGGCGTGGCGGATGCTGCGAGGGCGAACGCGTTGCATTCGCCCCGTAACCGACGAAAGGGTTCAGACGGCGCCTGCCGCGGACTTGGCCGCCGGCGTCCGCGCGCTCGCCCAGCTCACGCGACGACGCATCACCAGCATGAGTGCCGCCGCGAGGAACGCCGGGATGGCGACGATCTGGAACGCCTGCGCGATGCTCGACGACGATGCGATCAGCACGCCGCCCAGGCTCGACCCGAGAATCGAGCCGAGACGTCCCACGCCAAGCGCCCATGCGACGCCGGTCGCGCGCGACGCCGTAGGGTAATACGCCGCCGTCAACGCATTGGCACCGGTTTGCGAGCCGGCCACGCCGAAGCCGGCGAGGAACACCACGAGCATGAGCCACCCTGCCTGATGCGTCACCGTGCCAAGCACGCACAGCGCCACGCCGGCCATCACGTACGATGCCGCCAGCACGCGGTACGGGCTCGTACGATCCATGGCGAAGCCGATCAGCACCGCACCGACCGTGCCGCCGAGCGGCAGCATTGCGCCGATGCGCGCCGCCTCGGCGAGCGAATAGCCCGAATCCTTGACGACGAGCGGCAACCAGCTCGTCAACAGGTAGAACGCGCAGAGCGTGCAGAAGTACGTCGCCCAGAGCAGCATCGTGCCGACCACATAACGACGGGCGAACAGTCCGCCCACCGCCGAATCCGAAGCCCCGGCCGGGGCGACCTCCGGGTCGATGCGCGTGACCTGCGGGTCGATTTGACGCGCGATGCCCAGCAACTGCTCGGCGCGATCGCCGCGCGCGGCGAGGTAACGCATCGACTCCGGCAACCAGCGCATGAGCACCGGCACGACCGCGAGCGGCACCACGCCGCCGGCGATCAGCACGCCGCGCCAACCAATGTGCGGCAGCGTCTGCGCGACGATCTCGCCACCGATGGCAAAGCCCAGCGTGAAGCCGCAGAACGTGGCCGTCACCAGCAGCGAGCGCATGCGCTCGGCACAGTACTCCGAGCTCAGCGTGATGGCGTTGGGCATGGCGCCGCCGAACCCGATGCCGGTCAGGAAGCGCATGACGGCGAGCTCGCTGGGACTATGGACGAAGGCCGAGGCGATGCTGCCCACCGAGAACAGGATCACGGAGAGAATCAGCACACGCTTTCGGCCGATACGGTCGGCCAACGGACCGAAGATGAAGCAGCCGAGCATCAGGCCGCCCAGACCTGCGCCGAACACGGTGCCAAGGCTCGTTGTCGCCATCGCCCATTCCGTGCGAATGGCCGGCGCGAGATAGCCGATGGCGGCCGTGTCGAAGCCGTCGAGCGTGACGATCAGAAAGCACAGGGCGATCACGCGCCATTGAAACGGCGTGATGCCCCTGCGATTCATCAAAGCGGATATTTCCATGTCTGTCTCCTGTGCGGTCGTGACCGCGGGCAAGGCGGCGGGCGGTGGCGTCTGTTGTCGACGCTCTGTGAATGCCGCGCCGCCGGTTGGGGGCGATTACCTGAAACAACTGCGCATGACGCGATTTCGCGGCGTGTTACGCCGCGCGCCGCGGCGTCACCGGATAGGGGGCAATTCGGGGTCGCCCGCCGAAAGGTATTCCCACATGCGCTCGATGATGCGGCCCGAGCGTGTGGCGCGAGCGCTGCACGCCTCCGCGTCGAGCACCGCGGCGGAAAACGACGCGGGCTGCGCGGCTTCGAGTGCAAGCACCTCCAGGTCGACGCGTGCGGCGTCTTCGAGATACCAGGTGAGTGCGACCATCGCCTCGAGCGTGTCCGCCGCGACGACCGCGCCGTTGCCGCGCATGACGACGGCGGCGTTGCCGCCCATCGTCGCGATGACCGCTTCAGCCTGCGCATCGGTGCGAATCAGTTGCGGGTCGTCCCAGAGCGGCACGCCGGGCGCGAAGTAGGTGCCGGGCCCGTGCAACGCGCGTGGGGTGCGACGCAGCGTCGAGAGCGACATCGTCCGGGGCGGCATGGTGCGGGCGACTGCGCCGATGTCGGGCCGCGTGCGATAGATCTGCTGATGCAGACGGACCTCGCCGAGCACGCCGTCCGGCAGCGGTCCGTCGACGGGCACGACAGTGCCCGCCTCGCCCACGCCGATCAGCCCCATCGGGCGGGCAGCGCAAACGACGAAGGATTCGGCGTCCAGACGCGCGCTGCAATGGCCATAGGCGTGAGCCAGACCAGCGCGGGCGAGCGTGCGGGCCGCCACGCGCACGGCGCGATCGAGGTCGGCGACGCCGTCGAGTGTGTGTGGTGTCATGGGCAAACGCGACGCTTGTCGTCGCCGGAGAAATCGACGCGATGCGTCAGGCCGAAAATTCGGGAATCTCGGGCTTGGCGCCCCACATGCAAAAGCCGGTCGGATCGAACGGGAACTGGCGTGGCACGTACGTCGCTTCGTCTTCCGGGGCAATCGTTCGCACCCCGGTGGAGTATTCGTAGACCATGCCGTCGGGGCCCGCGAAGTACAGGAACATGGCGTGCGACGTCGGATGGCGGCCGGGGCCGAAGCGGATCGGCACGCCTTGCTCGCGCAGGAAATACCAGGAGCGCATGAGGTCGTCGATACCGTTGACCTGGAAGTTCACGTGCTGGATGCCCGCGCGGCTCGCGGGGAACAACGCGATCTTGTGATGCACCTCGTCGATGCGCAGCAGCGGGGCTTCGCCGATGCGATCCGACACCCGCGCGTTGCACACGCTGGTCCAGAACGCTTCGTCGCGTCGTGCGTCGGTCGTGCACAACCCGACGTGACTGAACGAGTCGATGCCCGCGTCGCGCTCGCCGTGATAACCGCGTCCGGTCTGCGCCGCGCGCAGCACCAGCTCGATCTGGTTACCCGTGGGATCTCGGAAGGAGAGAAAGTCCGCCACGCGGCGCAGGTGCGCCTCGTCGCGCGTGCCCCGGCGAAAATCGATGCGCATCGCCTCGAGCTGGGCCGCGGCCGCGTCGAAGTGAGCGTCGCTCGCGATGTCGAACGCGACCGTATGGTCGGTCGGATCCCCCTCGAAATAGCACACGGAATGGTCGCGGCTGTCGCTGCGAAGGAATACGCAACCGGCCTCGCGGCGCACTTCCTGCAAACCGAGAATGGTGCGCGCGTAGCGCGTAGCCCCTTCGAGGTCGCGCGTGCCCAGCCGCACGTAACGGATGTCGTGCAGATTGATCACCGCCTGTCTCCTGCGGATAAAGTTTGTGTCCCGGACTGGCGCCCGGTTTATGTCGTGAGGGATACGATAAGGAGCGGCGCCGCATGACGCCAACAAATTGCGTAAATGCGCGGTATTTACGTCGTGAATTGGGGGTGCAGCATGGACGCGGCGCGGCCTGGGGCGATGGCGGACGCGCGCCGGACTCGCTTGAACGGTGGAAGGAGGGAGAGGAGGGAGAGGAGGAAGCGGAGGAAGCGGCCGGCCGGGATCAGTCTTCGCCGTGGAAAAGCCGGAAGATGGTGCTGCGCAACCAGCGATGGCCGGCGTCCGCATGAAAGCGTTCGTGCCAGAGTTGCGAGATGTCGAACTCGGGACCGTTGAACGGCAATGCGTGCGTGCGCAGATCGGCGGCGGCCTGGAGCGCGCGTCCGAGCCGCGTGGGCACGCACACCACGAGGTCGCTCGCGGCAATCAGCGCCGAGAGGCCCATTGAATGCGCCATGCGCAACGCCACGTGCCGCTGGCGCCCCGACTGTGCGAACCACTGCTCGACGGCCGTCTCGAAGAGGTCGTGATTACCGGCAGTGGGACGATAAACCGCGTGCGCGGCGCCGAGGAACGCCTCCCCCGTAAGCCGCTCCCGAATCGTGGGATGTCCCTCGCGCACCAGGGCGACATAGTGCTCGCGAAACAGGCGTTGCTGATGGAATCCCGACGAAAATCGGGTGAACAGACCCAGCGTGAGGTCGATCTCACCCATCGCCATGGCGTTCTGCGCCTCGCGCGGCGTGGTGTCGACGGTCACGATGCGCACGCCGGGGGCCTCGGCCGCGAGCGTGGCCATGAGCTTCGGCATGAAGATCAGCTGACCGATGTCGCTCAGGTACAGGCGGAAGGTGCGTTGTGCGTTGGCGGGCTCGAAGTCCTGCGGCGCCTCGAGCGCGCTGCGGATGAGGGCAAGGCCTTCGGTGACGGGTGGTGCGAGCGAGTTGGCGAGATCGGTCGGCAGCATGCCCTGTGGTGTCTTCACGAAGAGCGGATCGCCGAACGCGAGGCGCAGGCGCTTGAGGGCGTTGCTCACGGCCGATTGCGTGAGGTTCAGTTCCTCGGCCGTCACCGTCGTGCTGCGCGTGCGCAGCAGCGACTCGAACACGAGCAACAAATTCAGATCGAGCGAGCGTAAGTTCATCCCCAGCCGTACCGTCCTGCAAGAAGCTGCCGCATTTTAGGCAACGTTCGGGCGCGTGCGCAGTGCGGTAAACCCCGCCCGCGCGCACGGCGACGTTCGTGGTATCACGTGCGCGCGCCCGCTCGCACCGCCGCGTGCAAACGCGCGATGACTTCCAGCACCTCGGGGCGCTTCTCACGTTTGGCGGTCACGATGTGGTACTGCAACGGACACTCGACTTCCACATCGGACACGCGCACGAGCCGGCTGCGCGCGAGCCAGCCGTCGGCCAGCGGCGCTCGGGCGAGCGCAATGCCCAAACCGGCTTCGGCGGCCGCCAGCACCACGGTGTAATCCTCGAAGCGACGATCGCGCGCTCGCGGGCGCAGGCTCGCGCCCTGCGCGCCGCACCACGCGCGCCAGCCGGTGAGATCGGAGTCGTGCAGCAGCGGCATGGCCAGCATTTGCGCCACATCCGCGCCCGCGAGGCGCGCCGCGACCTCCGGCGAGGCGACCGGATACAACGTTTCGGACATCAAGGGTTCCGCGTCGATGCTTGTCCAGCCGCCACGGCCGTAGCGCAGCGCGATGTCAACCTCGCCCGCACCGACATCGGCATTGCGGTGTTCCGTCGTCACCTGAATGTCGATGAACGGCTCGCCGGCTTCGAGCGATCTCAGGCGTTCGAGCAGCCAGAGCTTGGCGAACGACGGCACCACGCTCAGGCGCACGGCCGGTGTCTTGCGTGCCTGATGCCACTGGTCGGCGGCCGCGTCGATGACGTCGAACGCGTGCTCGACGCGGCCGAGGAAACGCTGGCCGTCGCACGTCAGACTCACGCCGCGCCCGTGCCGCTCGAACAGCGGACACCCGAGCCAGTTCTCCACGGCGCCGACACGGCGGCTGATCGCCCCGTGCGTCAGGCCGCTCGCCTCGGCCGCGGCGGTGAACGAACCGTGACGCGCCACGAGGCAGACGGTTTCCAGATTGGCCAGCGGCGGGCGCGAGCGACGTTGTGAATTCATGGGGCGGAGGCCGGAATACCCGAGGGGAGCTACAGGGCTCAATAGGGCTAAATGGAGCTAAATAGGGCGCGATGGAGCGCAACGTGGCGTTTGCCGACGACCCGATTGGCCGTGAATATTTCTCACAGCTGATCGGCGATTTGTGTCGTAGCTTATCACCGCGGCAGTACGGCAAGATAGGCCTGTGCGGGCGAGGAAATCGGGCGCTGAGGTCCGGCAGCCATGCCGAGCGTCGCGCGTCGCCCGCCATTCACTTTTTCAGGAGCCCAACGTGCCTGCCGCAGCCCCCGCCCCGTTCACGCTATACGTGGACACGCAATTCACCAGCCCCTATGCCCTTTCCGTTTTCGTCACGCTGCGCGAGAAAGGGCTGCCCTTCGAGCTGCGCACCGTCGATCTGCTGCAAGGCGCGCATTGCGAGTCGCGCTTCGCGGACATGTCGCTTACGCGCCGTGTGCCGACGCTCGTGCACGGCGATTTCACGTTGTCGGAATCGTCGGCGATCAGCGAATACATCGAGACGATCGCGCCGGAGGTGCCGGTCTATCCCGCGCAGGCGCGCGAGCGTGCCCGCGCACGTCAGGTGCAGGCATGGCTGCGCAGCGATCTGGGGGCGTTGCGGGCCGAGCGCTCGACGGAAGTGATTTTCTACGCGCCAACGGCCGCCCCGTTGTCCGACGCCGGCTACACGGCCGCGAGCAAGCTGATCGCCGTCGCGCAAAGCCTGCTGCCCGACGGCCGCGAGTCGCTGTTCGATGCGTGGTGCATCGCCGACGTCGATCTCGCATTGATGCTCAATCGTCTGATCTATAACGACGACGTGGTCCCAGCGCCGCTCGTCGCGTATGCACGCCGTCAGTTCGCCCGACCGGCCGTGCAGGAGTGGATGGCCATGGCGCGCCCGCCGCGTCCGGGAGACGCCGTCGGCCACGAGCCAGGAAAAGCGGTCGCGTAAGCGCCTGCCGCGGCGGACTGGCAGGCTCGATGGGATCGACAGGCTCCGACCGGCTCAGACGGCCGCCGCAGCCAGCGGTTGACGGTGAATGAAGATGTGAAACAGGACGAGCCAGCGATGAGGGCAGTCGTCGCGCAATGCGACCTTTCGCCCCTCGCCGTCCACGCTGGCGTGGCGGCTCGAGAGCGCCGCCTGATAGGCTGCACCGGCCAGCGAGCGGGCTGCGAGCATGAGCAGCAGCAGCGAGCCCGCCATCGCGATACGAAAATCCGCCGAGGTGAAGACGGACTCCGGCACGTCGAACACCAGCATGGCGATCACCACGCAGGCGTCGATACACACGGCCCCGAGCGAAGCCACGAGCAGATAGGCACGCAACATCCGAATCGTCGTCGATTTCATTCGGCTTCTCCCCCCTTTCCCTTTGCCGCCCGCCTGGCGAAACGCCTGCGGCGTCCACCCTGTCACTCAGGGCACCGTATCCGCTGGCGTTGCCGCCATCATCCGCCTCCGATCTTAAATGTCCAGCGCGCACGCCTCGTGACCGGAAATGTTTTTTTACACACTGTTACCCCCGCTCGCCCCGTTCCTGGCCAGCACCCGCCACCTATCGGCGAAATTTTCGCGATATTCCTGCAAAAAACGGCCAAATTCCGAGATTTTCCGGCGTTCCGGGCCCGCGTGCCCCGACGTGACGGGATTCGCGGTGAATTCAGTCGACAGCCGGGCCCCGAAAGGAGGAAAATATTGGCACCTTGCCGTTTACGTTAACGGCACTGACGACTCAAGCCACCTCTGCCGAGACATTGAAGAAACATGAGCGCTGATAATCCTTTGCGTTTTGTCGTGGAGCCGCACGCCAACCCCACCCCCGCCGACCAGATCGCCGCCAAGCTGGCTAACCCGGTGTTCGGCCGCGTATTCACCGATCACATGGTCACGATCCGCTGGACCGAGGGCACCGGCTGGCACGACGCGAAGGTGGAAGCGCGCCGCCCGTTCCAGATCGACCCGGCATGCGCCGTGCTGCATTACGCGCAGGAAATCTTCGAGGGCATGAAGGCCTACCGCGGCGAAGACGGCAAGATCTCCCTGTTCCGCCCGCAAGCGAACGCCAGGCGCTTTCGCGAATCGGCCCAGCGCATGTCGATGGCCGATCTGCCGGAAGCCGTGTTCCTCGAAGCCGTGGAAAAGCTGGTCGACATCGATCGGGCATGGATCCCGAGCGCGGAAGGCAGCAGCCTGTACATCCGCCCGTTCATGTTCGCCTCGGAAAGCTTCCTCGGTGTGCGTGCGGCGCATGAGTACATCTTCTGCGTGATCGCCTGTCCGGTCGGCCCCTACTTCAAGCCCGGCAAGTCGGCCGTGACCGTGTGGGTCTCGGACCAGTACACGCGTGCGGCGCCCGGCGGCACTGGCGCGGCGAAGTGCGGCGGCAATTACGCGGCCAGCCTGATCGCGCAGACCGAAGCGAGCGCCAAGGGCTGTGATCAGGTCGTGTTTCTCGACGCCGCGCAGCACCGCTGGATCGAAGAACTCGGCGGCATGAACGTCTTCTTCGTCATGGACGATGGTTCGCTCCAGACGCCCCCGCTGTCGGGCACGATCCTGCCGGGCATCACGCGCGCATCGATCATCGAATTCGCCAAGCGCGAAGGCCTGACGGTCAATGAAACGCCGTACGAATTCGCGCAATGGCAGGCAGATGCCGCCAGCGGCCGCGTGAAGGAAACGTTTGCCTGCGGCACGGCGGCAGTGGTGACGGCGATCGGCCAGGTGCGCCACGCGAACGGCGAATTCGCCATCGGCGACGGCGGCGAAGGCCCGGTCACCAAGCGCATTCGCGACCAACTCACCGGCATTCAACGTGGCAAGGTCGCCGATCCGTTCGGCTGGGTCCACCACGTGGCGTAATTTCACGCAATCGCCTGCCGTATCGCCATAACAAGCTGTGAAGCTGCGCGTCGCCCGAGACAGCGACGCGGGAAATCTTGGACGGCGCGTCACGACATAAGGAGAGTCGGGCGCGCCGTCTCGTTGTACTTGACTTGCAGATCATGAAACACGATTCGGGCGCCGCATCCGGCGTCATTGCGGCAGCCGACACAATCGGCGTTCCGCACTCCGTGTTCGAAGACATCTATGCGATGGTCATCGGCATGGCATTTGTGGTGGTCGGTCTGGTGCTGCTCAAGGCTGCCGGGTTGGTCACCGGCGGCGTGGCCGGCATTGCGCTGCTCGCTTCCTACGTCTTTCCCCTACCGGTGGGCACCATCTTCACGTTGGTGAACATTCCGTTCTTCCTGTTCGCCTACTTCACGATGGGCCCGCGTTTCGCGCTCAAGTCCACCGTCGCGAGCTTCGGCATCACCTTCGCACTGGCGGCCATGCCGAAGACGTTCAACGTCGCCTTCGTCAATCCGCTGTTCGCGGCATTCGTCGGCGGCACGCTGTGCGGCATGGGTATCCTGGCGCTCGCCCGTCACGGTGCCGGCGTGGGCGGAACCGGCATCGTTACCCTGTGGCTCCAACGCAAGCGCGGCATCAATGCGGGCATCTCGCAGGTCTGCATTGACAGCACGATCCTGCTCGCCTCGCTCGCCACGATCCCGGCGGGACGCGTCGCCTGGTCGGCACTGTCGGCCGTCGCCATGAGCGGCATGGTGGTGGCGTGGCACCGACCGGGACGCTACACCGGTTGCTGAACCGACGCCGCTCGTCCGAATTCTTGCTTCCAGCGGTTCCAGCGCTTACCGTGCGTCCTGCCGGCCCGACGGCCGGTAGGCGCTCGCCTGCCCAAGCAGCCACTCGCGAAACACACTGAGCGGCTGCCCGTGCGTGAGCTCGGTCGGATAGACGAGGTAATAGGCCGACCCCGCCACGCTCTTCACGTCGAACGGAATCGTGAGGCCAAGCGTGCGCAATTGCCCCTCGACGAAGAACTTCGGCACGAGCGCTATTCCCAATCCCGCCGCGGCCCCCGCGATCAGCATCGTATGCAACTCGTAGCGCACGCCCTGCAACGTACGGTTGTCCTCGATGCGTTGCTCGGCGAACCATTGCGTCCACGCGCTCGGCCGTGTCGTCGAGTGCAGCAACGGGTAGTCCAGCAGATCGGCCGCCGTACGCACCGGCCCTCGCAGCAACGACGCCCGACATACCGGTACCACCTCCTCGCCGAACAGATAATCCGACGACGTCCCCGGCCACGTGGGTTGACCGAAGTGAATGGCCGCCTCGAAGTGCGTCTCGTCGAACGTGAAGAGGTCGGTGTGCACGCCCATGTTCACGCGCACGTCCGGATGCCGGTCGTCGAAGTCCTTCATTCTGGGAATCAACCACTCCGACGCGAAAGTCGGCAGCACCGCAAGCTCCAGGTAGCCGCCGCCACTGCCGTGCGCCATGATCGAGAGGGTGTCGCGATCGAGTTGCTCGAGCGTGCGCCGCACCTGGGTACTGTATAGACGTCCGGCCCGCGTGAGCACCACGCGCTGCTTGGCGCGCACGAACAGGCGTACGCCCAGTTGTGCCTCGAGGGTGGCGATCTGACGCGACACGGCGCTCTCCGTCAGAAACAGTTCGCGCGCCGCATGGGTAAAGCTCTCGTGCCGGGCCGCCGCCTCGAAGGCGAGTAGCGCCGCGGTGCCGGGCGTCTTGAATTTGCGCATGTTGATTCCCAAAAGGCATCAAGTGGCAATTTTATCTCGCTTTACGGGCGTCGCGTCCGTTCCAATAATGCTGTCACTGCAAGAAGGTATGGGGAAATGCATCCCATGCCCGCCCCGCCCCCCTGCGACGCCGCCCGAGACGGCGTCTTCCCTGCGAGACATCACGATGCGCAATGCGAATGTGCAATCCTTGC
Organism: Pandoraea sp. E26; assembly: GCF_000681415.1. Classification (NCBI taxonomy): domain Bacteria; kingdom Pseudomonadati; phylum Pseudomonadota; class Betaproteobacteria; order Burkholderiales; family Burkholderiaceae; genus Pandoraea; species Pandoraea sp. E26. Next base: position 284,115 of record NZ_AYXJ01000015.1, on the reverse strand, counting down.
TGGTTTCCCTGATCGGGCAGGCGCGTACCGACGCGCTGTTCGCCACGCTCAATTCGCCGTCGATTCTGTCGGACGGCGAGCCCGGCCTCGTGACCCGCGCCGAACTGGCGCAGGCGATGAACATGGCGCTGTTCGAAGACTTGCTGGCACGCTCGCCGAACGGTCGCACCTACACCGAGGAAGCGATTGCCGCAGGCGGCAGCGTCTATCTCGACCACGGCGCGCTACGCACCGTGCGCTGGGCCGACAATGGCGCCCTGCCACCGGGCGAGGCGGCCTTCACGCGCATTCTGCGCCCGCTGGGCTTTCGCCCGAATGGTCGCTATCCGCTCGATCGTCTGGGCATGACCGGGCGCGCCTACGCTCACGAAGACGCCCCGGAAGAGATCTCCCAGTTCTTCGTGAGCGAGCTGCATCCGGAGCGCTTCTCCGAGACCTTCCAGCAAGCCGTGTCGCGCGTGGTGGGAACTTCGAAGGACCCGCTCACGCCGGCAGCCGTCGCGCAGCTTTGGGAACTGGAGCGCGACGGTACGCTGCCGCTCGATATCGCTCAGGCGCTCCTGCCGGTGATCGTGGGTGCGTTCGCGCGTCAGCACGACGTGCCGAGCGAGGCCGATTACGAACTGCTGCTGGCCGAATCCGCCGAGATGGCCTGGATCGCGACCGAAGGCAACGCGTTCAACCATGCGACCGATCGCGTGGACGACGTCTTCGCCCTGTCGGACGCCGAGAAGGCCAAGGGTCGCCCGATGAAGCCCGAGGTCGAGCGCTCGCGCTCGGGCCGCGTATTCCAGACGGCTTATCGCGCCGACACGGTGCGTCGCGAATTCCGTGGCAAGGATGGCGAAATCGTGGCGCGCGAAGTGCCCGGCTCCTTCTACGAGTTCATCACGCGCCATCGCGAGTACGACACCGTCAACCGTCGCTGGAAGATCGATCTTCGCTTCGATGCCGGCAACGCGCAGGGCATCTTCAAGATGACGGCCAACGCCAAGTAGCCCAGTCAAGCGAGGCATGGCGGCCTCGGCGCACAATACCCATGTGCCCGTGCCGCCACCTCACCTGCCGACACCGGTGAGCGGCACCGGCGGCCAACACTGAATTCCATAGGGGTATCCACGTGAACGCAACTTCCATCCTCAACGAACTGGGCATTGCCAAGCTGGCCGAAGCGGGCGACATCGCCGTGCATTCGCCGATCAACGGCGAACTGATCGGACGCGTGGCCAGCGCTTCTGTCGCCGACGCCCAGGCCGCCCTTGCGCGCGCGCAAACCGCATTCACCGCCTGGCGCAACGTGCCCGCGCCGCGCCGCGGCGAACTGGTGCGTCTGCTCGGCGAAAAGCTGCGCGAGCGCAAGCAGGCGCTCGGTGCGCTCGTCACGCTCGAAGCCGGCAAGATCCTTCAGGAAGGCCTGGGCGAAGTCCAGGAAATGATCGACATCTGCGACTTCGCCGTGGGCCTGTCGCGCCAGCTCTACGGCCTGACGATCGCTTCGGAGCGTCCCGGCCACCGCATGGCGGAAACGTGGCATCCGATGGGTGTTTGCACGGTGATCTCCGCCTTCAACTTCCCGGTGGCCGTCTGGTCGTGGAACGCCGCGCTCGCACTCGTGTGCGGCAATGCCGTGGTGTGGAAGCCGTCGGAGAAGACGCCGCTCACCGCCCTGGCAGTGAACAAGCTGATGGAAGAGGTGATTGCCGAATTCGGCGATGCCCCCGAGGGCCTGACCGCCCTCGTCATCGGCGGTCGCGACGTGGGCGAGGCGCTCGTCGCCGATCCGCGCTCGGCAATCGTGAGCGCGACCGGCAGCACCGAAATGGGCCGCAAGGTCGGCGTGGAAGTCGCACGCCGCTTCGGCCGTTCGATTCTCGAACTCGGCGGCAACAACGCCGGCATCGTGACCGACAGCGCCAACATGGAACTTGCGCTGCGCGGCATCCTGTTCTCGGCCGTGGGCACCGCCGGTCAGCGTTGCACCACGCTGCGCCGCCTGTTCGTGCACGAGAGCGTGTACGAACAAACCGTCGAACGCCTGAAGACGCTGTACGGCAAAGTCGCCATCGGCAATCCGCTGGAGCGTGGCACGCTCATGGGCCCGCTGATCGACGAAGGCGCCTTCGCGCGCATGCAGGCCGCACTCGATCAGGCACGCGCGCAGGGGGGCAAGGTCACCGGCGGCGAACGCCACGCCGTGGCAGGCCTGGAGAATGGCTTCTACGTGAAGCCGGCCATCGTCGAGATGCCGTCGCAGACGGAAGTCGTGCTCACGGAAACGTTCGCGCCGATTCTCTACGTGCTCAAGTACCGCGACTTCTCCGAAGCCATCGACGCCAACAACGCGTCGTCGCACGGCCTGTCGTCGTGCGTGTTCACCAACGACCTGCGCGAAGCCGAGCGCTTCACCTCGTCGGCCGGCAGCGACTGCGGTATCGCCAACGTCAACATCGGACCGAGCGGCGCCGAGATCGGTGGGGCGTTTGGTGGCGAGAAGGAAACCGGCGGTGGCCGCGAGTCGGGCTCCGACGCGTGGAAGGGCTACATGCGCCGCGCCACGAACACCGTCAACTACTCTTCCGCCCTGCCGCTCGCGCAAGGCATCGACTTCTCGATCGAGTGAAGTCGCAATAGCGGACGCGCGGGACGACGTGCGCCATGCATGACGTCCCGCTGCTCGTCGCCGCTCGTCGCCGCTCGTCGTCGCTCGTCGTCGATATTGTTTGGGGCGCCGGCGCCCCGGCTTGCCGCCCCCCCTTCGGAACCACGCCCCGATTCGTCACGCTTTCGCCAGCGAGGCCCACATGTACGCCTTCACCTCCCCGTTTGCCAACCCGACCGGTTCGCCGATTCGCGAATTGTTCAAGTACCTGTCCGAGCCGGGCATGATCTCGTTCGCGGGCGGGTACCCGGCGAGCGAGCTTTTCGACGTCGAAGGTCTTGCCGCCGCGCAGGCGCGCGCCTTCGCGCAACCGACGCGTTGCCTGCAATACGGGCCGACCGACGGGCTCGCCGAACTCAAGACCCAGCTCATGACGCTCATGGCGTCGCGCGGCGCGCCGTGCGCCCCCGAATCGCTCGTCGTGACGACCGGCTCTCAGCAAGGGCTCGATCTGCTGCTGCGCGTGATGGTCACCCCGGGCGATGTCGTCGTGACCGAGCAGCCGGCGTATCCCGCGACACTGCAGGCCTTGCGCCTTGCACAGGCGACGATCGTGACGATGCCCGTCGACGCCGATGGCCTGAATGTCGAGCATCTGGATGCCTGGCTGCGCGAGGACAGGATGCCCGTGCCGAAGTTGCTCTATACGGTACCGACGTTTGCCAATCCGACCGGTGCCACGCTTTCGCGCGAGCGGCGCCTCGCGCTGCTGAGGCTCGCCGTGCAGTACCGCTTCGTGATCGTCGAGGACGATCCGTACGGGGATCTGCGATTCGCGGGGGAGACGGTGCCGACGATGCTCGCGCTCACCGCCGAGGTCCCCGGCTCGCGTGACTGGGTGGTGCACTTCTCGAGCCTGTCGAAGATCGCGGCGCCGGGGCTGCGCGTGGGCTGGACCGTCGCGCCGCCCGAGATCGCGCGGCGTTGCGTGGTCGCCAAGCAAACCGTCGATCTGTGCAGCGTGCCGTGGACGCAGGCAATTGCCGCCGAGTACCTGGCGGATGGCGCGCTCGCTCGACACTTGCCGACGATCACCGAGGCTTATCGGCGCAAGTGCGACGCGATGTGCGGCGCGCTGCGCACGCGACTGGGCGACGCGATCCAGTTCCACGCGCCGCAGGGCGGCATGTTCGTGTGGGCGCGCCTCTCGTCGGTGCAAACCAGTGCACTGCTGCCGCATGCCATCGCCGAGAAGGTGTTGTTCGTGCCCGGCACCGCGTTCTTCGCCGAGACACCTGACGAGGCATCGCTGCGGCTGTCGTTCGCCGCGCCCGACGTGCCGGCCATCGAGGAAGGTGTAGCGCGCCTGGCGCGGGCGATTCAGGCTACGAACCCGTAAAGCGGCAACGCGCCGATCGACATCCGGATCGACACACCGATCCGGCGGCAAGGGCCTCGCCAGCCGTCCCCGAGGGGGCGGTGAGCGAGGCCCTTGTGTCGACCCGCCCGCGAATCAGCCCGGGGCGGGCGCCAGCGTCGTAGCGGATTCGTGTCGAATCACAGCTTGATGCAGACGTTGCGCAATTCCGTATAGAACTCGAGCGAGTGAACGCCGCCTTCACGGCCGATGCCCGATTGCTTGGCGCCGCCGAACGCGGTTCTCAGGTCGCGCAGGAACCAGGCGTTGATCCAGCACACGCCCACTTCGAGCGCGGCGCCCATGCGATGTGCCCGGCCGACATCGCTGGTCCACACCGTGGCGGCCAAACCGTACGGCGTCGCGTTCGCCATGGCGATGACTTCCTCCTCGGTGTCGAACGGCGCGATGTGACAGCACGGCCCGAAGATTTCCTCGCGGATGACCGAAGCCGTCTCCGGCAGGCCGGTCCAGATCGTCGGCTGCACCCAGGCGCCATCCTTCATCGATGCCGGCATGTCCGGCACGCCGCCACCGGTCACGACCGTCGCCCCTTCTTCACGCGCCTTGGCGTAATACGAAAGCACCTTCTCGCGATGCACCTGCGAGACGAGCGGACCGAAGTTGGTGCCCTCGGCGTACGGGTCGCCAAGCCTGAGCGACTCCGCGCGTTCCTTGAGCGCGGCGACGAAGCGCTCGAAGATCGGCCGCTGCACGTAGACACGCTCCGTGCCCAGGCACACCTGACCGCTGTTGTCGAACGCCGAGCGCATGATGCCCGCTACCGCCTTGTCGAAATCCGCATCGGCAAACACGATGCCCGGATTCTTGCCGCCGAGCTCAAACGACACCGGACGCACGCCGTTGGCCGCGGCCTTCATGATCGCTTCCCCCGTGCGGGTCTCGCCGGTAAACGTGATGCCGTTCACGCCGGGATGCTCCGTCAGGAATGCGCCCGCCGACTCAGGGCCGAAACCGTGCACCACGTTGTAGACGCCCGCCGGCACGCCGACTTCGTTCATCACTTCGCCCAGCAACGTGGCGGTGGCCGGCGTTTCCTCCGACGGCTTCACCACGACCGTGTTGCCGAACGCGAGCGCCGGGCCGACCTTCCACGTCATCAGCAACAGGGGCAGGTTCCACGGACACACGACAGCGATCACGCCGCGGGGCGTGCGAACGCCGTAGTTCACCGCGTTGCCGCCGTCGGGCGTGGTCATCGCAAAGGACTCGGTGGGCACGTTCTTGATCATGTCCGCGAACACCTTGAAATTCGCGGCGCCGCGCGGAATGTCCAGATGGCTCGCGAGACTGTGCGGCTTGCCCGTGTCGGCAATCTCGGCGGCCAGGAAGTCGTCGAAGCGTCGATGGATGCCGTCGGCGACCGCGTGCAGCAGGTCGACGCGCGCGGCCACCGTCATCGTGCCCCACGGCCCGGCCAGCGCGGCGCGCGCGGCACGCACGGCGGCGTCCACCTCAGCGCGCCCGGCTTCGTGCACGTGTCCGATCAGGCGGTTGTCGACCGGGTTGCGGTTCTCGAAGGTGCGTGCGCTAGACACCCACTCACCGTTGATGAAGTTGCGGAAATCCTTCATGGCTCACTCTCGTTCTGTTAGTTGGTTCGCGACGGCCTGCCATGCCCGGGTGCGTCAGGCGTCCCGATGGCGGCATGAGGCAAACGATACGGCGATGCCATGGGTCTCGTCAACATTTTCTCGAGAATTTTTATTTATCTCGATTTTATGATGATTTTGCGACAATCGAGCGGAAGCTGCTTATAATCTCGGCACGCCACCCTTGCGGCGGTCCTCCCTACGCTTCCGACTCCCATTCGCATGCACAGCCCAACTCCGTCGTCGGCCCCGAGCGCCGATGCCACACTCGCGCAGAGCGCCTACCTGCGGCTTCGCAGCGACATCGTCGAGGGGCATCTCGCGCCCGGGGAGAAGTTGCGCGTGGAGCATCTGAAGGATCGATACGACGTTGGCGCGGGTACGCTGCGCGAAGCACTGGCGTTGCTGGTGGCCGACGCGCTCGTCGTCCAGCATGGGCACAGGGGATTTCGCGTCACGCCGATCTCGCTGGCCGATTTCATCGACATCACCGAAACGCGCGTGCAGTTGGAGACCGAGGCATTGCGCCAGTCCATCGCGCTGGGGGACGACGTCTGGGAAGCCGACCTGACGAGCGCGTTTCACCTGCTCTCGCTCGCCGAGGAGCGGTTGGGCGACGGCATGGGGGACAACGGCGGTCAGTTCGCCCAATGGGAGACGCGCAATCGCGCCTTTCACGAGGTGCTGATTCGGGCGTGTCCGTCGCGCTGGCTGCACCACTTCCTCGCGATCCTCTATCGCCAGTCGGAGCGCTACCGGCGCTTGTCGATCACCCATCGGCCGGTGCCGCGCGACGTTCACGAAGAACATCAGGCAATCTTCGACGCCTGCCTCGCGCGCGACGCCGACAAGGCGACGGCACTGCTCGCGACCCACATCCGCAAGACGCTCGAAGCGGTCCGGGAGTTGCCCGACGCCGTCATCAACGCCGGCACGGTGCCGCTCGCGCCGGTGCGCTGAGCGGTTTTCGCCGCATCGCGTGCCGCGCTCGGCGCCTGGCGTTTAGCTTTAGCGCGGCAGGCTGTCGCGCACGATCCGGGCGAAGTAGCGCGCACCGAGCGGCAGAATCGCGTCGTTGAAGTCGTAGCAGGCGTTATGCAGGGGAATCGCCCCCGGCGCGTCGCCGCTGCCGTTGCCGATGAACATGAAGTTGCCCGGCACATGTTGCAGGAACACACCGAAGTCCTCCGACGCCATCATGGGCGCGACGTCCGCATCGACCGTTGCGGGTTCCGTCACCGACCGCGCTGCCTTCACCGCGAGCGCCGTGTTTTCGGCCCAGTTCACCGTCGGCGCGAACTCGTGCGTGTACTCGAACTCGCAGTGCGCGCCGTGCATCGCGCAGATGCCGATGCAGATCTCGCGCATGCGCGATTCGAGCAATTGCTGCACGTCGGGTGTGTAGCTGCGCGTGTCGCCCTTGATCACGACATGCGTCGGAATGGCGTTGCGAATGCCGTCGGTGACGAACTCCGTGCAGGACACGACCGCTGGGTGGCCCGGGTCGACGTTGCGCGACACCACGGTCTGAAGCGCGAGGACGATCTGCGCGCCAATGACCAGCGGATCGATCCCCATGTGCGGGCGCGCGGCATGCGTGCCTTTGCCCCGAATGCGAATGACGAAGTTGTCTTCGCTCGCCATGATGCCGCCGGCGCGGGTCGCGAAATGCCCTGCGGGAATGCCCGGCATGTTGTGCACGCCGTAGATCGCATCGATGGGAAAGCGCTCGAGCAGGCCGTCCGCGATCATGGCTTTCGCGCCTCGGCCGTGTTCCTCGGCCGGCTGGAAGATGAAACGCACCGTGCCGTTGAAGTCGCGCGACCCGGCGAGCAGTTTCGCGGCGCCGAGCACCATCGACATGTGCCCGTCGTGGCCGCACGCGTGCATCTTGCCGTGCACCTGCGACGCGTATGCGCGCCCCGGCGCCTGCTCGGCGATCATGAGCGCGTCCATGTCGGCGCGGATGCCGATCGCGCCGCCCCCCTCCCCAACCCGCAGGTTCGCCACGATGCCCGTACCGCCGATGCCGCGATGCACCTCGAGCCCCAGGCTCTCCAGGATCGTGGCCACGCGCTGCGACGTGCCGACCTCCTCGAAGCCGGTCTCCGGCTCGCGGTGGAACGCATGGCGCCAGCTTTTGAGCGCGTCGGCAAAGTAGGTGTCCTGAGTCATGCGAGCGTCTCCCTGAGTCGATGTCCGATGGCGCCGTTCAGCGCGCCATCCATGCCTGCTGACGTCCGGCGACCGACGCGGCCGTCTCGCCGACGAGTTCCGCGTAGACGGACGGCGCCGTCGCACCCTCGGTGCTGATGAGCAACACGCGCGATTGCGCCGTCAGGCCGATCGCGGACGCGATGGCAGGGACTGCCGCCGCCCGGATCAGTCCGGCCAGCCCCGCCGCACCCGACTCGCCTGCCACGAAAGGCACGTCGTGCTCGCTGCCGCGGGCCAGACGCCGCATGGCCTCGACCGCCTGCGCATCGGTCACGGTCATGAAGGCATCGACCGACGGCTGAAGGAATCGCCACGCAAGCGGCGACGTCTCACCGCAAGCCAATCCCGCCATGACCGAGTCGACCGAACCCGACGCAGACGCCGCGCGTCCCGAGATGGCACTCTGATACAGGCAGTCGGCCTGCTCGGGTTCCACCACCACGAAGGTCGGGCGCCATGCGCCCCAACGCTCCCAAAGATAACTCACGATGCCGGCCGCCAGTCCGCCTACGCCACCCTGCAGAAAGACGTGCGTGACCGGGCAGGCATCGTCCGCCGGCAAAGCCGTCGCGGTCAACGCCTCGACGACTTCCGCCACCACCGTTGCGTAGCCTTGCATGACATCGCGCGGGATCGCCTCGTAGCCCTCGTATGACGTATCCGATACGACATGCCAGCCGTGACGCGCGGCGAGCGCCGCCGCCGTCTCCACCGACGCATCGTAATTCCCGGCAATGCGCACGATCTCGGCGCCATGGGCCGCAATGGCCTGCTCGCGCTCGTCGCTCACGTGCGCATGCAGCACGATCACGCAACGGCAGCCGATGCTCTGCGCCGCCGCGGCCAGCGCGCGGCCGTGATTGCCATCCGTTGCGCTGACGACGGTGACGCCGGCGAGCGCCGCGCGGTGCTCGCCGGCGAGCAGGGAGCGCGCGGTGAAGTGGCTCCCGGCGAACTCTCGCAGCAACAGGCGCACGAGGGCAATCGGCGCACCGAGTGCCTTGAAGCTGCCCAGCGGCGAGCGCAGCGCTTCGTCCTTCACGAGCACGCTGCGCACGCCGAGCGAGGCCGCGAGATCGGGCAGTGCACGCAGCGGCGTGCTTCCGGGCGCGAGGCCCTGCCAGTGCGCAAGCCATTCGCGGCTTTGCTGCGCACGCGCGATGCTCATGATGTCCTGAAGATCCGCGGGATATGGCGCACGCGTGGCATGCGGGTTGACGTAGAACATGGGGGGCTCCGGAAAATTCGGTGTAGCGGCGCGGGCTTGGGTGGGCGGCGGATTACGTCGTCGCGCCCAGACGTTGTGCGACGACGTCGAGCAGGATTTGCGCGCCGCGCACGAGCTGATCGTCGTCGGTATGCTCGCGCGGGTTGTGGCTGATGCCGCCGCGGCTCGGCACGAAAATCATCGCCGCCGGTGCGATCCTCGCCATCATTTGCGCGTCGTGCCCCGCGCCCGAGGTCATGCGCCGATACGACAAGCCGCGACGCTTCGTGCACGTCTCGATGACGTCCGTCAGCCCGGCGTCGAAAACGACGGGCGAGAAGCGTGCGAGACGCTCCGTCGAAATGCGCACGCCCTCCTGCTCGGCGATCGTCGCGAGATACGCGGCGAAGCGGGCCTCGCCCGCAGCCAGGCGTTGCTCGTCCGGATCGCGCATGTCGACGGTGAAGACCGCCTTGCGCGGAATCACATTGACGACGCCCGGCTCCACCCTGAACGTGCCGACGGTGGCGAGCGTCGTGCCGGCGTCGATGGCGATGCGTCGCAGCTCGGCCACGGCGGCGGCGGCGACGTAACCTGCATCGTGGCGCAGGTGCGTCGGCGTCGTCCCCGCGTGATTCGCATTGCCGTGGACCGTCACCTGCTGCCATGAAATGCCCTGCAGGTTCTCCACCACGCCGATTTCCAACCCCTCCGCTTCGAGGATCGGGCCCTGCTCGATGTGCAGTTCGAGATACTCGTGCGGCACCAGCGTGCCCGGTGTCATTTCGCCCGCGTAGCCGATGCGCACGAGTTCGTCGCCCAGACGCGCGCCGTCGGTGCCGATGGCATCGAGCGCTTCATCGAGAGGCAAGCCGCCCGCATGCACCAGCGACCCCATCATGTCGGGATGAAAGCGGGCACCCTCCTCGTTCGTAAATGCCGCCACCGTGATCGGACGCGACGGCACGATGCCGGCATCGCGAAACGCGCGCGCGACCGCGAGGCCACCCAGTACTCCGTAGCAGCCGTCGAGCGCACCGGCGTTGACCACGGTGTCGATGTGCGACCCGATCATGAGCGGGCGCGCCGTCGGATTCGACGACGCCAGCGTGCCGAAGATGTTGCCGATACGGTCGATCTGCACGTCGAGATCAAGTTCGCGCATCCAGGCGACGACCTGATCGCGGCCCGCTTTTTCGTCGGCGGTCAGCGCCACGCGAGTGCGCCCGCCCGCCACGGGATCGGCGCCGATCTCCCCGAGCTCGCGAAGTTGCTGCAACAGGCGCGCGCCATTGAGTTCGAGCGTGTCGGAAGAATTCGTCTGGGGCATGGGAAAGTCTCGGGTGTCGCGCTCGTCGATGGGAGTGTCGACGCTGGCGGAGTATCATCGTCAAGCCTGAATAATATTCCGCGGCATGCGTACGATTTGCGCGTTTTGTCGCCTGTAATCGAATTTTTATTGCGCACCATGAGCCTCGACAGTTACGACATCGCCCTGCTCGCGGCGATTCAGCAGGACGCCACGACACCGCAGCACGCGCTCGGCGCGCGGGTGAACCTGTCGTCCGCGGCCGTCAACCGACGCCTGAAGAAACTCGCCGACGAAGGTGTGACGTGCGGCACCGTCTCGCGCATCGATCCGGCGAGCGTCGGCTATCCGCTCACCATCATCACCGAGGTGGAAGTCGAGAACGAGCGGCTCGACCTGCTCGATGCGATGAAGCGCAGTTTCCTCGCGTGCCCGCAGGTCCAGCAGTGTTACTACGTCGCGGGCGAGTGCGACTTCGTGGTGATCATGGTGGTCCGGAACATGGCGCAGTACACCGAACTCACCCGCTCGCTCTTTTTCGAGAGCAACAACGTCAAGCGTTTCAAGACGCTCGTCTCGATGAGCAACGTGAAGGTTGGCCTGGAAGTGCCGCTGGACGCGGTTGACGGGAAGTAGCCGCTTAGGCGGTGCTCATGCCTGCGGCGCAATTTCCTCGCGCAGCGCGTCGATGAAGGCGCGCATGGTGGCGACGCGTCGTTCGGCAATGGCCCGCGCGGCCGGTGTCACGAGGCCGTCGGCCAGTTGGAAGAGTTTCGTCTCGAAGTGATCGAGCGCATAGCGGCGGTCGTCGAGCGGGCGTTGCGCGGCGAACGGGTCCAGGGGTGCGTACAGGCGCGAGCCCATGCGGCCGGCCACGTAGAACGTGCGCGCAATGCCGATGGCGCCGATCGCATCGAGCCGGTCGGCATCGCGCAGCACCTGGGCTTCGAACGAGCGAGGCGTGATCCCGGCCGAAAAGCTGTGCGCCTCGATCACATGCGCCGTGGCGTCGATGCGCGCCGCCTCCCAACCCATCGCGCGCAGGATCGCGCTTGCCCTGTCGGCGGACAACCGCGACGCCAACGCGCGACGCGGATCGTGCTTCTCCACCGGCACGCAATCGTGCAAGACCGTAGCCACGGCGAGCATCTCGAGATCGGCGGCCTGGCCGTTCACCGCAATCTCCTTCACGAGCTTCCAGACGCGAATCAGATGCGAGGCATCGTGGGAGCCATCACGCGTGCCATCGGGCGTGCCATCGGGCGAACCGTCGGCATGCGCATCCTGCGGGTTGATGCCCAGCGCGTCGAGGACGGCGGCAATGGTTGTCTCGAACGGGGCAAAGGCGTGCGCAAGCATGGCGGTGAAACGGCTGACGAGGGAATGCCCTCGATTCTACCGGTCATCGACTTCGCCATGCCGGCGGACACTGCGCGTCTTCGCGGTTCGAATATCAAGACACCACAAAGACGCGGACGACACCGTCGCAAGGCAGACGAACCGACCTTCGATGCGATCGCCAGGAACCAGGGGCGCAACTTCGCGCGTCAGTACCCGGACCCGGACGGTTGTTTTGACGTTTTGCTTGCGCCGGCTGTGTTCGCATGGGCTTCGGCAACCGACGCAATGATGTCGATGGCTTCTCGAATCTGCTTTCGCGAGATATTCAGGTAAGGAATGGCACGGACGCCGTCGGTACCGGACGGAAGGACATAAAGTCCGCGTTCGTAGAGCTTTTCGACGAACTCTCCCGCCGGGAGACTGTTGATGCCGAAGCGAACAATGTTCGTCTCCACGGTGGCGACATCCAATTCTATGCCCGGCAAATCCGCGATTCCATGAGCCAGCAGCTGCGCATGTTCGTGATCTTCCAGAAGGCGCTCCCGATGGTGCCGCAGCGCAAACAGCGCGCCGGCGGCAATGATTCCCGCCTGTCGAAACCCACCTCCGATCTGCTGCTTGAAGCGGCGCGCTCGGTCGATGAATTCCTTCGAGCCGGCGAGGGCTGAACCCACCGGGGCGCCCAGACCTTTGGAAAAGCAAACGCTCACGGAGTCGAAGTGTTTCGCGTACTCCGCCTCGGCGATGCCCGTCGACGCCGTTGCATGCCAAAGGCGTGCACCGTCGAGATGCAGCGAGAGACCCCGTGATCTGGCCAGGTCGCAAACATCCTTCAACTGGGCGAGCGGCCAAATCTTGCCACCACCGATGTTATGCGTGTTTTCCAGGCACAGCAGCTTCACCGGCGCCGGGATGGTGTTCGGAAAGAATCGATGCGCTTCCCCCAACGCAGCGGATACGTTCTCCGGTGAGAATACGCCGCGATTACCGGGCAGGAGGCGGGGCAGAACGCCCGATAACGCAGCGGGAGCGCCTCCCTCCAGGAGATATACGTGAGCATTCTGGTCAAAGAGCACGGCATCCCCCGGCTCCGTGTGAGCCCGGATACCCACTTGATTGGTCATCGTCCCGGTGACCATGTAGACGGCGTCTTCCTTGCCCAACAAGGCTGCAACCTCTCGCTCGAGTTCCTTTACGGTCGGGTCGTCACCGTAAACATCATCGCCAACGATCGCGGAAGCCATGGCACTTCGCATTGCATGGGTGGGTTGACTGCAGGTGTCGCTGCGCAAATCGATCATTTCATGACTCCCCAAGGGAACATATGGCCCCACAGTGTGGGATGAAATGAAATGCGTCTTTTGGATAATCTTGCGGATATTATTGGCGCGCCGTCCCGGGTGGAACCCCGTAGAACTTGCAAAACTCCCGGCTCAGGTGGCTCTGATCGCAATATCCCACCTCGATAGCGACCTGGCGCAGCGGCATGCCTCTCAATAGAAGCCCTTTTGCCAGCGCAACGCGCCGCTGAACGAGATAGGCATGAGGCGCAATGCCGATCACGCGCTTAAACTCGCGCAGTAGATGAAATGCGCTGATGCCGGCCACTTTCGTAAGCTGGTCAAGCGACGGGTTCGCCGTCACATGCGCGTCGATATAGTCACGCGCGCGCCGTACGGCGATCGGTATGGCCAGCGGATGTCGAACACCTTTGGCACCGACACAATGCCGGTCAATCAATTGAAAGACTGCAACGGTCAGCCGTGAGCTCTTCTCCAACTGGCTTGCGTCGGTCGACTGCGAGCATCGGTGAGCCGCGAGAAGCAACCGCATTGTCTCGACGTCGTCGATGACGACATCGGGAAAATGCAGCTCTCCCTTGAGGCCGGGATCATGCGCCCCGACCAGACGAACGAAATCCCTGGTGGGAATGTATGCCATACGATAGTCCCACCCGCCGTCGATCGCCGGTCTCCCCTCGTGAATGCTTCCCGGATTGATGACACAGATCGTGCCTTGCGGCATGATCGCGCGCCGCCCTCGACCGTCGAGATACGCCTGCGCGCCTCGCTCGATGACGCCGATCGCATATTCGTCATGCGCGTGCGGCGGAAATCGATGTGTCCGGTAACTCGCGACCATCAGTTCGGCGTTCGCGAAATCCGGCTCACGCCATAGTTTCACTCGATTGAGCGGCACAGTGCCGATCGTAGCCATATCAAGCTCCCGATCCACGTAGGATTCGTGCATGTCGCAACAAGCGGTCCCCAGCGGACGGCACGGCTTACGGACCGATTTTTTCCGCCAAGGCACTGGACAGATCCTACACCTCTACAGCAATCGCGGTAGCCTCGCCTCCGCCAATGCACAACGCTGCGACACCGCGTCGAAGACGCCGGCGACGCAGTGCGTGCAGCAGTGTGACAACCATACGTGCGCCTGTCGCACCGATCGGATGCCCCAAGGCGCATGCGCCCCCGTTGACATTCAACCGATCACGAGGAATCGCCAACTCCTTTGCCGCCGCCATGGCAACTACGGCGAAGGCTTCGTTGATCTCGAACAAGTCCACATCGCCGATGTCCCACGCGGCCTTGTCGAGCAACTTCCGAATTGCGGGGATTGGCGCCGTCGTGTACCAGGCAGGATCATGGCTGAACGTCGCGTGCGCGCGGATTGTCGCAAGAACGGGCAGTCCCTCCCGCTCGGCGATCGAGCGTCGCGACAGGACCAGCGCCGCTGCGCCATCACTATTGGAGGAAGCGCTCGCCGCGGTAATCGTGCCGTTCGGACGAAAGGCTGGCGGCAACGACCGGATTTTATCGGGCGACACCTTCAGGGGGTGTTCGTCGTGGGCAATCAGTCGCGGCACCCCCTTGTCGAGGACCGTGACCGGTGCGATTTCATCGGAAAATGCACCACTTTCGATGGCATTGCGAGCTCGCATCAATGTCTCCAAGGCGTACTCGTCCTGTTGCAAGCGATCGAACCCAAACCGCTCCGCCGCGGCCTCCCCGAAATCGCCCATCGATCGCCCTTTTTCGTAGGCGTCTTCCAGGCCATCCAGAAGCATGTGATCGACCACCTGGTTGTGCCCCATGCGATATCCGCCCCGCGCGCCCGGCAGCAAATACGGCGCGCTCGACATCGACTCCATCCCGCCGCTCAACACAAAGTTCGCCGAGCCGGCGAGCAGCAGGTCGTGTCCAATCATGATGGCCTTCATACCCGAGCCACAGACCTTGTTCACCGTGGTCGCCCCGGTCGCGTCCGATAGCCCCGCCGCGCGCAATGCCTGGCGAGCCGGGGCTTGTCCAATGCCGGCCGCGAGAACACATCCCATGAAACTCTCATCGATCTTCTCGCGATCGAGACCTGCGCGTTCCACGGCGGCGCGAATGACGTGTGCGCCCAACTCGGGAGCACTGACCGCCGAGAAATTCCCCCCGAATCTCCCCAACGGAGTGCGCACTGCGGAAATAATGACAACCGGATCCAGTTGGTCCATGGAACTCTCCACTTTTCAATGACGAGGCGTGTTTCGTGAATTGAATCTATTTCTCAGCCGGTTCGAGCTGCGCGAGCGGCTTGAGTCGCTTCAAGGTCGATGCCGAAGGAAAGCGACCGGGAACAAACGCGTGCGCCTCCCGGCTGATGACCTTGCCCGTGTTGCGATCGATCATCACGGGATCGACGGCCTTTCCCGTCGAGCGATCGACAAAGTCGATGCCCCAGTTGTGACCTTTCACATGCTTGCGCCCCCACGCGAAAAGTGCGATCAGAACAGGCGACAGATCCCGCGCGCGCTCCGTAACGCGATATTCGTCCCGACCCGATGCGACAGACGCGCGATGCTTTTCCAGCAACCCGGAAGCGACCAGATCGGTCAAACGACGAGTCAGAATCGTGGGTGAAATGCCAAGGCTTTCGCGAAACTGCTCGAATCTGGTCGAACCCTGGAGTGCGTCCCGCAGAATCAGCAGGCTCCACCACTCCCCAACGTTTTCCAACGCCAACGCCACGGGACAATCCATGGAGGTAAAGTCTTTTCGTTTCACGCTCGATACCGTCTAAAGATGAAATTGGGGCCAAAGCCGTCGTGCGATGAAGTTTGAATATCGGGAGAGCCCATCGATATGTCCGCTAGCGCCGTCCAAGCAGAAGAAGACCTACGATCGCAGACGCTCCGGCGATCCAGAAGGCCTCGGCAAAAGCGCCGCCTTGCGACCCCAGGGTCATGACCAAAAGGCTTGTGCCGACGGTGGTGCCAAACTGACGGCTCATGTTGATGACTCCGCTGCCCGTCGACGCCAGCTCTGGTCCGAGTTTGACGACGCCGATGGCAAACAGATTGGGAAAGACGAGACCTACGCCCACTCCGGTGAGGGTCCAGGCAACGACAAACCAAGCAGGTCCCGCATCGCGGCCGACAATCAGGGCGAGCGCAAAGGACGAGCATGCCAGTACCATCGAGCCCACCTTGACGCGTCGATACAATCCGCCCAATTCGGTGCGTTTCGTCAAGAAGGAAATCAGGCCGACAACACACGGTCCAGGCGCAATCATCATGCCAACGACCATCAAATCCTTGCTCACGACATCGTGCAAGTAAAGGGATGCGCCGAGCAGCAGTGCGCCGAATGATAGCGACATCACGAAGATTGCCGCCAGTGCAGACCTCATGTGCGGCTCGCTCAGCAATGCACGTGGCACGACGGGAGCGGGATGTCTCGCGACTCTGCGCCAAAGCAGCGACACCGCGAGCGTCGCTACCAGCCACGTAGTCAACGATGGTGCCGTCAGCCCCCAATGGCCGGCGTTGACCAACGCCAGGGCGATTGCACCGGACGCAAGGATCAGCAGCAAACTACCCAACAAGTCGAATCGCGCGTCGGACACCACTTTGGGTTGCGCGGGAATGATGTACGCGCCCAGGAGTATCGCGATCAGGCAAACCGGCACATTGATCAGAAATATCCATGGCCAGCCATACGCCGCAAGAATACCTCCGACGACCGGGCCGGCGGCTCCGGCCAGAGCACCGCTCGCGGCCCAGACACGAATCGCTCGAGGCCTGACCTCAGCGGGGAACGCGGCGACCAGAAGCCCCATGCTCGCCGGCGTCAGCAGCGCGGCCCCGGCCGCCTGGATGCACCGGAAGACGACGAGCATCCCGACGCCGCCGCTTGCCGCACACCCGACACTCGCCACCATGAAGAGGGTCAGTCCTGCGATAAATGCCTCTTTCTTCCCAATCACGTCCGCCAATCCACCTGCTGGAACGAGCAACGCTCCGTAGAAGATCGTGTAGCCGTTCAGAACCCAGGCCAGGTCGCTTAGCGGTGCGGACATATCACGTCCAATCGCCCCCAGAGCAACGTTGACGACAAACATGTCCAGCGACGCGATGAAGACCGCGAGACTCAGTACGAATATCATCCAACGCTCTCTCGAGTACAGGTATGACGCGCTCAGTGGTTCGGTAGGCATGGTTTGTGGTGATCTGGCGACTTCGATTCAATCCGGCTTGCAAAGTACTTCCGCACCAAATACTATCATCATAGTAGTATTATCCGCGAGGGTAATTTTCACAGAGTTGCGTCGCTTTCATCGAGCATCCGAGTGTTGGCTGATGAATCGAGGCAAGACACGCACGGAATACCGATTCCGTGTGAAGGGCTGTCAAGTCCACTCATCAAGACGGAGAGTTGTATGAAAGTGCTAATACTTGGCGCCGGCGCCATTGGCGGGTATTACGGTGCCAGGCTCCTACAGGCCGGTACCGACGTAACGTTTCTGGTGCGGCCGAATCGCGCGACGGCGCTGCAGCGCGAGGGGCTGCGCGTGAAAAGTCCGCAGGCGAATTTCCACGGCCGCGTCCGCGCGATCGTCGCGGGTGATTCAGAGGAAGTGTTCGACGTCGTCGTTGTTGCGTGCAAGGCCTACGATCTGCGCGCAGCGATGGATGCAATCACGCCTCATGTCGGGGCTCATACGGTGATCGTCCCCCTCCTGAACGGACTCAAGCCCTACGATCAGCTCGACGCGCGATTTGGACGCGAGCGAATTGCGGGTGGCGTTGCGTACATCGCAACGATGCTCGACGAGTCCGGTGACATCGTTCATCTGAACGCCGCTGACAAACTGATCGTTGGCGCCCGGCACGCAAGCCAGCGCCATGCGATCGAAAGCCTTTACGCCGCGTTATCTCAAGGAGAAGGGCTGCGAGAGATATCCGACGATATCGAGCAGGAGCTCTGGGAGAAATGGGTCATGCTCGCGACGGGCGCCACCGCGACGTGCCTGATGCAGGCCTCCATTGGCGAGATTGTCGCGACGCGCGATGGCACGAGTCTTGTCCGGCAGATTCTCGAGGACTGCGTCGCCACTGCGGCCGCCCAGGGGAAAGCGCCGCGTGAGAATGCGCGTGCCTCCATCGAGCGTCTGCTGCTCGATCCGGCATCCGCCTGGAAGGCCTCCATGCGGCGGGATATCGAGCGCGGCGCCAGGCGAATCGAGGCTGACGCCATCGTGGGAGATATGTTGACACGCGCTCGGCAGGCCGGCGTGACGTCCCCATTGCTCACCGCCGCTTACTGCCTGTTGCAGACATACGAGGCTCATGCGGGAAGCGGTACGTCCCAGTGAAGTCCTGACCGGCAGCCTCACGCGGAATTGCATGCAAGCTGGCGAAGGCGCCCGATGGCGCCAAGTTAACGGACGCCTGACGCCCACATTACATTTCTGAAAGGTTCGTGCGGTGGACTCGCCAGGCGTCACACAACTGTCCAGGCAGCGCATACAATCCAGGCAGGCGGAAAAGGGGGGCGACGACAATGCGCGTACTCGTAATCGATGACGAACGCAAAACCGGTGCGTACGTCAAGAAGGGGCTGGAAGAGTCCGGCTTCGTCGTCGACGTTGCCAACGACGGTGCCGAAGGCCTGATTCTCGCCAGTGAAGCGACGTACGATGTGATCGTGCTCGACGTCATGCTGCCCCAGATGGACGGCTGGTCCGTCCTGAAAACCTTGCGAAAATCCCAAAGCACGCCGGTATTGTTCCTGACGGCTCGCGACGATATCAGCGATCGGGTCAAAGGGCTGGAGCTGGGCGGCGACGACTATCTGGTCAAGCCGTTCGCCTTTGTCGAATTGCTCGCGCGAGTGCGTACGCTGGCGCGTCGCGGCCCGCCTCGCGATAGCGACATTCTTACCCTCGGTGATCTTGAGATCGACGTGACACGCCGGCGCGTTCGTCGCGGCACGATGCGTATCGATCTGACACCGCGCGAGTTCTCCCTGCTGCAAATCCTCGTGCGTCGCCAGGGGGAAGTGCTCACCCGAACGCAAATCGCCTCCTACGTGTGGGACATGAACTTCGACAGCGACACGAACGTCGTGGAAGTCGCCATCCGACGTCTGCGAGCGAAAGTGGACGACGACTTCCCCGTCAAGATCATTCACACCGTGCGTGGCGTGGGCTATGTCGCCGAGATCAAATCGGTGGATTGATGGCTGCCCGACCGCTCTCCACAACCCTGGCAATCTCCTTCGCAGCCACAACGCTGGTCGTGTTCGCCCTGGTGGGCACGACGCTCTACGTTACGCTCGGACGTGAGATCCGTCAGCAGGACGATCTCGACATCGTGCTGAACGCCCGCCACACACGCCGCCTCGCCGAAGAACTGCGCAACAGCGACGACCTTCGCGAGCATGCCTTGCGCCTCACGAGTCAGGTGCTCGGAAATCCATCGTTCGCGATGGAAATACTTGGGCAAGGTGGGGTCAAGCTGATCGAACACAATTCGAATCGGGTCATGGGCACGTCGCTTGCGCCCGTGGCAACCGCATCAAGGCTCGATGCATCGCAACGCATCACGGAAGCCGACGTGTCGGAGTGGCGCGGCCCCAAGGGCTTACCTGTGCGCGGTCTGGCCACTGACGCCCGACTGGGTGACGGTTCACGGGTCACGGTCGTGATTGCCAGGGACATGACCGACCGGTGGCGCGTGCTCGATCATTATCGCGAACGGCTCTACGGGTATGGGCTTGCCGGCGTGCTGCTCGCTTTCCTGATCAGCTGGCTGCTGGCGCGTGCCGCACTGCAGCCTTTGCGCGATCTGGATTCGCAGGTTGGCGCTGTCACTATCGACAAACTCGATACGCGAATCGAGATCGAGGGCGCATCGAGCGAGGTCGAAATCGTCGCGAGGTCATTGAATTCGATGATACGGCGTCTGCACGATGGCTTCGAGCGCATATCGCAGTACACGGCCGACCTCGCTCACGACATGCGGACGCCGCTTGGCAATCTGCGCGGCGCCACCGAGGTCGCCCTGGCGCGACCACGAAGTGTTCCCGAGTACGAGGCGCTGCTCGAATCAAATCTGGAGGAATGTGCCCGCCTCTCGAAGATGATCGAAAACGTCATCTTTCTCTCGCGTGCGGAGCATCCGCAGTTCATGACGGCAATGGAGGAGTTCGATGTTGTCATCGCCCTCACCCAGATCGCCGATTACTTCGAAGGGCTGTCGGAGGAGGCTGGCGTCAACCTTCGCGTGACAGGCGAGGGTCGTGTACGTGCCGACAAGGAGTTGTTCCGTCGCGCAGTCAGCAACCTGCTCGCAAACGCGCTGCGCTATACGCCGCCAGGCGGTGAAATCACGCTGCGCGCCGAACCCACCGCAACCGCGGTCGCCATCAGCGTGCACAACCCCGGACCCCAAATCGACGCGGCTCTGCTCGAGCGGATTTTCGATCGGTTCTATCGTGCGGACGCCTCTCGCCACATTACGGCCCAGGCCAGCGGATCCGCCGGACTGGGACTCGCGATCGTGCGCACCATCATGACCCTGCACGGTGGAACGGCGCATGCCGAAAGCGATGCCACCGGCACGCGATTCGTCCTTTCCTTCCCGCGTCATTGAGTCGCAGCCCCCTCACCGGCGGGCGACACACCGTCCTGCAATGCATCGCGGTCCCAGCCGCCGCCGAGCGCCTGAAGCAATCGGACGCTCGCGTCGAGTTGCCGCTGTCCGATCTGCTCGAGGGTGCGCTCGCTCTGCAAGGCGATGGATTGGGCTGCGACGACATCGAGGTAGCTCACCGCGCCCGCCTCATAGCGATGGTTCGTGAGCGAAAGCGCCAGTTCGGCAGCGGCCACCGCACGTTGCTGACTTCGCGCCTGCTCGGCCAGCGACCCCAGCTCGCTCAAGTCGTCTTCCGTCTGCTGGAAAGCCTCGAGCACTGTCTGACGATAGGCGGCGACTACCTCGTCGTACCGCGCGCTGGCCCCCTTTAAGGTTGCGTCTCGACGGCCGCCATCGAACACCACACCCGCAATTTGTGCACCAAGAGACCAGAAGAGACTCGGCGCCGACAACCACGGGGAGAAAAACGTGCTCTCCAGTCCAGTCGATGCCGAGAGGACAAGCGAAGGATAGTATGCAGCGCGCGCCTGCCCGATTTCAGCGTTGGCCGCGGCAACGCGTCGCTCTGCGGCCGCAATGTCCGGACGACGTTCAAGCAGCGCGGAAGGGACGCCTGCGGGGATCGACGGCAACACGGCCGCGGGCCCCTCTCGCGGCAGGGAGAACGACGATGCCGGCGTGCCGATGAGGGTTGCGATGGCATGCAGGAGTTTCGCGCGCTGTGCCATGATTTCCTGCTTCGCCGTTTGCGCGCTCTCGAGCTGCGTTCGCGCCTCGGAGAGCACCGAGGCGTCGATCGCGCCATCGGCGAGCTGTTGCTCCTCGATGCGCAGGCCGGCCTCGCGGGTCGTCACCGTGCGATCGAGAAGCTGCCGCTGGCGATCCAGCGAGCGCAGACCCAAATACGCGGACGCGAGTTGGCTGGTGACCGAGAGGCGCACTGACTCCAGATCCGCCTGACTGACCTGGACGTTATCACGCGCCGCCGTAGCGGCGCTCCTCACCCTCCCGAACAGATCCGGCTCCCAACTCGCTCCGGCACCGACCGAGTAGTCCGGGATGGTCTTCCCGGCAAGCGCGCGATCCACGAGACTCCGGGACGTTCGAAAGCGCTGTGCCCCATCGCCAGCGCTAACGATCGGCGCCGACGCGCTTTGTTGATACGCGAGCGCGGCACGTGCCGCTTCCAGCCGCGCGACGGCCTGGCTCACCGTCTGATTGGAGACGTCGACGCGGGCCTCCAGGCGATTTAACGTTTCGTCATGGAAAACGCTCCACCATGGCCCTCTGGATTTGCCGTCCGCGGGTGCGGCGGCGGCCCAACCGGCGCCGGGATACGTGGCGCTTGCATACTGGGCAGGCACAGCAATATCGGGCACACGATAGGGAGGCACTGTCGAGCAGGCGCTCAACATCGTAGCTACGCAAACGAGCGCCCCGGCGCCCGCCTGGATGGATTTCATGGAGATCATGGCGAGCCTCCTCACGCCTTGCCGGAAGTCGCGGCAGGCCTGGATGGCATCGGTATGGCCTGACCGGACTCCACGGACTTCGTGCCGGTTTCATGGCTCGCGCCGGCCCGGCTCCCGGCATTCCACGAGGCGGGACTCGACCGTACGCGCTGGCCGTCGGAAATGGCGTCGCCGGGATTGGCAATCACGCGATCGCCTGGCGAGAGGCCCGCGGCAATCTCCACGTAGGCGCCGAAGTCCCGCCCGATGCTGACACGCCTGAGCGCCACCTTCTCGTTCGCGTCCACCGTCGCGATGCTCACGCCGTCGGGACGAAACAGCAGCGCGCTCGCGGGAAGTTCAAGGCCGGGCGCATTGGATTTCAGCGCCAGGTGCACCTGCGTGTAAGCGCCAGGCAACAAGGCGCCGTCACGGTTATCGACATCGATCTCCACGCGTAACGTGCGACTTACGGGGTCGAGCGCGTTGGCATCGCGGGCGATGGTGCCGGGGAAACGCCGGCCGGGGTATTGCTCCGTCGCGATCCACACTTGTGTGTCGCGCGTCACGCCATTGGCTTCGTCTTGAGGAACATCGACGTAGACGCGCAGACGATCGGTCTGCTCCAGGTGAAAGAGTTCGCCGGAGGCCGCCGGTAGTCCCGGCGCCCCACCCGCCGTGACCAGCGCGCCCACTTGTACGTTGCGTGCGCTCACCACCCCATCGAACGGGGCGGTCACACTTTGATACGACACCAGTTCGGAGAGTCGCGACACGTTGGCCTGTGCTGCCTGCAACGCGGCTAGCTTGGCTGCGGCGTCGCTGGCCTTGGCATCGGCATCCTGCTGGGAAACGGATCGGGTTTGCAGCATGGTCCGCCACCGTTGCGCCGTGCTGTTGGCGAAGCGGTAATTGGCCTGTGCCGTGGCCTCGTCAGCCCGGGCCTGGCGCAATTGCGCATCGAGCTCCGGGGTATCGAGCCGAGCCAGCACCTGAGCTGCCCTGACGTGCGAGCCAATGTCGGCGAACCACTGTTTGACATAGCCGCTGGTGCGCGCGTAGATCGCCACGTCGGCCCACGGCGCGACGGCGCCGGGAAGCATGAGATCGTGGGTCGCCGGGGCACGTGTCGGCGCAATCGTCGAGACTCGCAGCTCGCGCTGCGCCTCGACTTGCGCGGCCTGCGCCTGTCTCGCCACGACCCGCGGCACGATGCCCGCACACAGCAGCGACAGTGCCAAGACACCAAGGCCGAGCCCCCACAAGCGTCGCGCCCCTGAAGAACGCCGCATCGCGGCGGGTGTGGCCTGAGGTGGCAACGGGGCGAACTCCGGCTTTTCCGTGGCCGCGGAAGTCTCGACGCGGTCGTCGGGCGGGTTATGCATGCTCATTGGGAATCCTTGTTGACGTTGGAGGACGTGGCCGCTCGCGTATCGTTCGAGCGCCCCGGACGGCGAGTCGCGAGCCAGCCGTGTACCGAGGCAAACACGACCGGAACGAACACAAGCGTCGATATCGTGCCAAGCGCGAGTCCACCGATGACGGCCCGCCCGAGCGGCGCGTTTTGCTCTCCGCCATCACCGAGCCCGAGCGCCATCGGCAACATGCCGATCAGCATTGCGAGTGCGGTCATCACGACCGGGCGAAAGCGGTCGAAGCCGGCACCGAGCGCAGCGTCGATCGGCGCCACGCCGGCCGCGAGCGACTCGCGTGCTGCATTGATGACGAGGATGCTATTGGCGGTGGCAATGCCGATGCACAGGATCGTGCCGGTCAGCGCGGGCACGGACAGCGTTGTTTGCGTGACAAACAGCATCCACGCAATACCCGCCATCGACGCGGGAATACCGCAAATGATGACGAGCGGGTCGACCCACGATTGGAAATTCACGACCATCAGCAGGTAAACCAGCACAATCGCGAGGACAACGCCGAGTGCCAACCCGCTGAATGAGGCGTTCATCGATTGCACCTGCCCCCGGATGACAATCGACGATCCGGATGGCAAATGGGCGCGGGTCGCATCGACCAGACGGGCAACGTCCGATGCAACCCCGCCGAGATCGCGGCCTTGCGTAGACGCGAAGATGTCGAGCACAGGCTGCACGTTGTAGTGGGAGACGACAGCCTGTTGTTCGCTGCGCGTGAGCGTGCCCAGGGAACCGATCTGATTTTGCGGCGCAATGAAGGACGCAGGCGTCGTTACCGGCACGTTGGCGAGCTTCTGCAGAGAGTCGATGTTGTACTGCGGCACCATGGTGGTAAGCGGGTAGCTCACACCGTTTCTTGGGTCGAGCCAGAAGTTCGGCGTGGTCTGGGAGCTGCCGGATAGCGCAATGAGCAAGTTCTGGGCGATATCGCGCTGCGTGATGCCCGCCTGAATGGCTTTGGTGCGATCAACGTTCACGTTTATCGTGGGTGCGTCGCCGGGTTGCTGGATATGGGCGTCGACAAGCCCCCGAACGCCGCGCAACTGGTCGAGCAGTTGATTGGCGAGCGCCCGATTCTGTGCCAACTTGTTTCCCACGATCTGAATGTCGATGGGTGCCGGCAGGCCGAAATTGAGGATCTGGCTGACGATGTCGGCCGGAAGCATCGAGAATGTGACGCCGGGGAATGAGGCGTTGAGCACATCGCGCAGTTTCGCGACGTATTCGGCGGTGGGTTGGTGATCGGGCTTGAGCGTGACGAGCACATCGGCGTCCTCCGGTCCGATCGGGTCTGACGACTCGTAGGTGAGGTTGATGCCACTGACCGGCAAGCCGATGTTGTCGAGCACGAGGCTCACTTGCGCCGGAGGAATGACCGTCTTTATCTTCGCTTCCACTTCGTCTGTGATGCGGGCGGTCTCTTCGATGCGCGTGCCGGTCGGCGCACGCAAATGCAGGCGTATTTCACCGGCATCCACGGACGGGAAGAAATCTCGTCCGATAAACGGCGTCAAGGCAAGGGAGCCAAGGCAGATCGCGAGCCAGACTGCCACGAACCGCGACCGCTGGCCGACAGCGGCCCGGAGCGCTGAAGCGTAGCAGCGGCGCAGCGATTCGAAGCCCGTCTCGAAACGTGACTGAAAGCACGAGAGCCGCGCGGACCATCCGCGAGCAGGCCGCGCATTCGCGGATCTGGCGCGCAGCAAATACATCGCGAGCGTAGGGATCAGCGTGCGCGAGAACAGGTATGAAGCGCACATCGCGAATATGACCGCTTCGGCCATCGGCACGAACAGGTACCGTGCGACGCCGGAGAGCAGGAACATCGGCACGAACACGATGCAGATGGAAAGGGTCGAGACAAAGGTAGGTACCGCAATCTCGCCAGCGCCATCGAGGATGGCGTCGTGCAGCGACGCCCCTCGCTCCAGATGATGCGTAATGTTTTCGATAGCGACGGTCGCATCGTCCACGAGTATGCCTACCGCCAGTGCCAGCCCGCCGAGCGTCATGATATTGACGGTCTGCCCCAGCGCCGACAGCGCGATCAGCGAGGTGAGCGCGGAAAGCGGAATCGTGATGGCGATAATGAGTGTGGCACGCCAACTGCCGAGAAAAAGCAGGATCATCACCGCGGTGAGACATGCGGCAATCAACGCTTCGCGCACGACACCGGAAATTGCCGACTTGACGAATAGCGACTGGTCCGAAAGCGGCGTGACCTTGAGTGCGCCAGGCAGACCGGCCGTGATCCTCGGCAACAGTTGCTTTACCTGATCGATGATCGTGAGGGTGGATGCGCTACCGGTCTTCTCCACGGTCAGCAATGCTCCGCGCTGGCCGTCCGCGCGCACGATGTTGGTTTGTGGTGCGTAACCGTCGATCACATGGGCGACATCGCGCAGATACACGACCGCTCCCTTTTCGGTCTTGACAGGCAGATCGTTAAGCGCGTCAACGCTCTGCGTGCTTCCATCGATCCGGACGTTGTATTCGCGCGCGCCGATCTTGGCCGTGCCTCCGGGCAGGATCAGATTCTGAGCGTTGACTGCGTTGACCACGTCGATCGGCGCGAGCCCCTTGGCCTGAAGCGCACGGGTGTCGAGCTGCACCATGATCTGACGGACTTTTCCGCCATAGGGGAGCGGCACCGCAGCGCCCTGCACCGTGGCCAGTTGCGTCCGGATAAAGCTGTTGCCGAGGTCATAAAGGGACTGCTCCGGCAGCGTCTTGCTCGAAAGCCCGAGTTGCAACACCGGCACCGTGGATGCGTTGTAGGTAATGATGTTCGGCGGGAGCGTGCCGGGTGGCATGACACGCAGAATGGACGCGGAGTTCGCCGCAGCTTCGGCGATCGCCCGATTGATGTCGGCGCCCGGATGGAAGAAGACTTTGACCACCGACACGCCGTTGAGCGATTGGGATTCGATGTGATCGATGTCGTCGACGTCGGTCGTCAATGCGCGCTCGTAGTTCGAGGTGATCCGATGCGCCATGTCCTCGGCCGAGAAGCCGTTGTAGGACCAAACGATGCTGATGACGGGAATGTCGATGTTCGGAAAAATATCCGTCGGCGTACGCATGATGGCAAGGGGGCCGAGGATGAAGATCAGCAATGCGAGCACGACGAACGTGTAGGGGCGCCTGAGCGCCAATCTGACGATCCACATGACAATGTCCGGGGGTGAGGTGACTACGGCAGCGAAGGACCCGCTGCGCCCGGAAAGTGGAATTCCGACGAACGCGGGCGTTCGAGATGGAGGCAAGTATGTGGATGGGCCGCTTACCTCGCGCTGACCGTCAAATTACGGATTTGTCATCTGCGCGGATAACAAAATCGTAATCGGGGAGTCACCTTCAGGTCAGCCGCGAACGACCAGAATGCATTCAACCTTCGCGACATTGTCGAAGGCTGGCTGAACTGCCCCAGTTCCGGGCGCAGAGGCCACTTTTGCAAAGGTGAATATCATGAAAGCCATCGTCTCCGCCCTTCTCGTTTCCTGCGCCCTGGCCGCCCCCTTCTCCGCATTCGCCCAGTCGGGCGGCAACGACGGTGCGGCACTCTCGCGTACGCAGGTCCGGGCCGATCTCGTCCGTGTCGAACAAGCGGGCTACCAACCGTCCGGCTCGCAGGCCAACTACCCGGCCAACATCGAACGCGCCGAGGCCATTGTCGCCAAACAGGACGCCCGTGCGAGCATGACCGACACCTCCGGCACTGTCACGGCGACGGGGGTAAGCACGGGCAACCAGCCGGTAAGCCACGCCGGAAGCGAATCGATTTATTTTGGCGATTGATTCCCGCGATTGCGCCGCCCAGTCGCACCAAGGCAATACTGGCATCGGGAATGGGCGAGAGAGCCACTTGCCGGGCTTGCTCGGATGGCTCTCCGCCCGTGATGGCGCAGCGGGCGCTCGCAGGCACTGCAAGCTCGTTCGCGGGTTTGGGCGACGCCGCCCGAGTTTGTTGGAACCGGGCATGTCGTCGTCGACGCTTTCTGCTGCATCGTCAGCGCGATTGACGACGCCGAAGATGGCGTCAAAAAAACCCGCCTCCGAAAGGGAGAGCGGGCTTTTTTCTAGCCGCCAGAAAGGCGCTTGGCGTGGATCAGAATGGAATATCGTCGTCCATGTCGTCGAAACCGCCGGACGGCTTGGCCGGCGCCTGCTGACGGCCACCGCCACCACCACCACCGCCACGCGAATAGCCACCGCCACCGCCGCCGCCCTCGTCGCCACCACCGCGCGAGTAGCCGCCACCGCCGCCACCTTCACCGCCGCCGCTGCGGCCACCCAGCATCTGCATCTGGTCCGCCACGATTTCCGTGCTGTAACGGTCCGTGCCGTCCTGCGCCTGGTACTTGCGCGTACGGATACGGCCTTCGATATACACCGACGAGCCCTTCTTCAGGTACTCATTGACGATTTCCGCGAGCCGGCCGAAGAACGACACGCGGTGCCATTCCGTCATTTCCTTGAACTCGCCGGACTGCTTGTCCTTGTAACGGTCGGTCGTGGCCAGGCGGATGTTCGCGACCGCATCGCCGCTCGGCATGTAGCGGACTTCGGGGTCGGCGCCAAGGTTGCCGACCAGGATCACTTTGTTGACTGATGCCATAAATCTTTCTCCGGTATTGCTGAAATCCGTTCAGGATTGACGAGGCGCTGGCGTCCTCATCGGTGCGGCGATTATAAGCCACACCAAAACCCCAGCTGCACAGGTCATAAAGATTGCGTTTTGTCCGAAGTGGGTCATCAGATACCCCCCAAGCGCGCCACCGGTGAACAATCCGAGTGCCTGGGTCGTATTGTAGACGCCCACCGCCGCGCCCTTGCGCTGTCCCGGCGCCAGCTTCGACACCAGCGACGGCTGCGACGCCTCGAGCACATTGAAGCCCAGAAAGTACACGAACAGCACCCCGGCGATCACGCCCACCGTCGGCGGCAACTCACCCAACGCCACCTGCGCCACCGCCACCAGCGCGATCGCCGAGAGCAGCACCGCCTTCATCTTGCCGCGCTTTTCCGCCGCAATGATCGCCGGCACCATCGCCACGAACGACAGCCCCATGACCGGCAAATAGACCTCCCAGTGCTGCGCCACCGGCAAGCCCGCCGCGACGAGCATGCGCGGCATCGCCACGAACAGCGCGGTCTGCGTGGCGTGCAGGATGAACACACCGAAGTTCAGGCGCAACAGCTCGGGGTTGTGGAGCACCTCCGAGAACGGCGCCGGTCCCGCCTTCGGATGGGCCGGCGGCGTGGGCACGACCCACAGCACCACGAAGATCGCCAGCACCGCCAGAATGCCAATGGCCGAGAACAGCCCGCTCATGCCCAGCCAGTGATACAGGAACGGCGCGCAGACAATCGCCACGGCGAACGAGATACCGATGCTCCCGCCGATCATCGCCATCGCCTTGGTGCGGTTGGCCTCGCTCGTGAGGTCCGCCACGCAGGCCATGACCGCCGAGGAAATCGCCCCCGCCCCCTGAATCGCCCGGCCAACGATGATCCACGTCAGATCGTGCGCCATCGCCGCCACCAGCGAGCCGATGGCAAACACGATCAGGCCGAAGACAATGACGGGCTTGCGCCCCAGTCGGTCGGACGCCCAGCCGTATGGAATGTACAGCAGCGACTGCGTCAGACCGTAGATGCCGATGGCCAGCCCCACGAGCAACGTGTTGTTGCCGCCCGGCAGGGTCTGCGCGAACACGGAGAACACCGGCATGATCAGGAACAGGCCGAGCATGCGCAGCGCGAAGATCCCCGCGAGCGACGCACTCGCGCGCACTTCTAGCGGGGTCATGCGGCCCCCTCGGCCGCGTGTCGAGGCAGGAGAAGCGGAAGTCACGGAATCGGTAGACATTACGTCCTGAGAGATGGAAAAAGCGCTCGCCGGTAGGGTTTCGCTATCAGTTTGGCTGTCGAGCCGCCCCGGCACCGTCCGATGCTCGCGGCCCCGGGCGCCATGTCGGCCGTCCGTGCGACGCAAGCATCGCACTCAGGCCCGCGGTCGCGGCGGCGCCTCTGGATTTCGGGCGGTTCGTCCCCATCTGAGTCGCTGGCCGTTGTGCCGTGCGAGACAGCCCGTCAGCCGGTTCAGCCCTGGCAATCAAACTTAGGTATATTAGCAGGTTTAGCCGCCCGGATTTCCCCCCAGCGGCCCGCCCGACCGCTCCCGCCGCCTGCCGCGTCGACGCCTGGCCAATGCCGCGTCGACACGGCGCGACGTCCCGGGAAATTCGGACTCTTGGGGGCCGGAAACCGCCCCGCGACAATTCGCCGCGCGGATTCCTCGGCGACGACCCGGAACCGTCAATGGAAACCATTCGTATTCGTGGGGCACGCACCCACAACCTCAAGAACGTCAACCTCGACCTGCCGCGCCACCAGCTGGTCGTGATTACCGGCCTGTCCGGCTCCGGCAAGTCGTCGCTCGCCTTCGACACGCTCTACGCGGAAGGTCAGCGCCGCTATGTCGAGAGCCTGTCGGCGTACGCCCGTCAGTTCCTGCAACTGATGGAAAAGCCGGACGTCGACCTCATCGAAGGCCTGTCGCCCGCGATTTCCATCGAACAGAAGGCCACGTCGCACAACCCCCGCTCGACGGTCGGCACCGTCACGGAAATCCACGATTACCTGCGCCTGCTCTACGCCCGCGTGGGCACGCCCTACTGCCCCGATCACGGCCTGCCGCTCGAATCGCAAAGCGTCTCGCAGATGGTCGATGCCGTGCTCGCGCTGCCCGAAGACACCAAGCTCATGATCCTCGCGCCGATCGTCGTCGATCGCAAAGGAGAACATGCGGACCTGTTCGATTCGATGCAGGCGCAAGGCTTCGTGCGCTTTCGCATTCGTTCCGGCGGCGGCGCGGCGAATGAAGGCACCGCACGCGTCTACGACATCGACGCGCTGCCCAAGCTCAAGAAGACGGAAAAGCATTCGATCGACGTGGTGATCGACCGCGTGAAGGTGCGCGCCGATCTCAAGCAACGTCTGGCGGAGTCGTTCGAGACGGCACTGCGTCTGGCCGACGGACGCGCCGTCGCGCTCGAGATGGACACCGACAAGGAGCACGTCTTCAGCTCCAAGTTCGCCTGCCCGGTGTGCTCGTATTCGCTCCAGGAGCTCGAGCCACGCCTGTTCTCGTTCAACAACCCGATGGGCGCCTGCCCGACCTGCGACGGTCTGGGACAGATGACGTTCTTCGACCCGAAGCGTGTCGTGGCCTTCCCCGCGCTCTCACTCGCTTCCGGCGCGATCAAGGGCTGGGATCGTCGCAATCAGTTCTACTTCCAGATGCTGCAAAGCCTGGCGGCGTTCTACGACTTCGACGTCGACACGCCGTTCGAGGACTTGCCCGAGGCCACGCAGAAGATCGTGCTGTACGGCTCCGGCGAGCAGGAGATCCCGTTCACCTACGTGAACGAGAAGGGCCGCACGTCGGTGCGCTCGCATGCGTTCGAAGGCATCATCCCGAACCTGGAGCGCCGCTATCGCGAGACCGACTCGGTCGCCGTGCGCGAGGAGCTCGCCAAGTACCAGAACAACCGGGCCTGCCCCGATTGCGAGGGCAGTCGCCTGCGCCGCGAGGCGCGCTTCGTCAAGGTCGGCGAAGACAAGCAGGCCCGCGCCATCTACGAGATCGGCAACCTGCCGCTGCGCGACGCGCTGGGCTATTTCCACGAACTGGTGCTGCATGGGGCCAAGCGCGAGATCGCCGACAAGATCGTGAAGGAAATCGTGGCGCGGCTCTCGTTCCTGAACAACGTCGGCCTGGACTACCTGTCGCTCGAGCGCAGCGCCGACACGCTCTCGGGCGGCGAAGCGCAGCGCATTCGTCTCGCGTCGCAGATCGGGTCCGGTCTCACGGGCGTGATGTACGTGCTCGACGAACCCTCGATCGGGCTGCACCAGCGCGACAACGATCGCCTCATCGGCACGCTCAAGCACCTGCGCGACCTCGGCAACTCGGTCATCGTGGTGGAGCACGACGAGGACATGATCCTCGCGAGCGACTATGTCGTCGACATGGGACTCGGCGCCGGCATTCACGGCGGGAAAGTGATCGCGCAAGGCAGCCCCGCGCAGATCGAAAGCGCGCCGGAATCGCTCACCGGGCAGTACCTGTCGGGCGCGCGCCGCATCGAAGTGCCGGCCGAGCGTCATGCCCCCGGCGAGGACCACCTGCGCATCGTCGACGCCACGGGGAACAACCTCAAGCACGTCAACCTCGATCTGCCGGTTGGCCTGCTCACCTGCGTGACGGGCGTTTCCGGATCGGGCAAGTCGACGCTGATCAACGATACGCTGTACCACGCCGTCGCGCGCCATCTCTACGGGTCGTCGGCCGAGCCGGCACCGTACGAACAGATCGACGGACTCGAGCACTTCGACAAGGTCATCAACGTCGACCAGTCCCCGATCGGCCGCACGCCGCGCTCGAACCCGGCCACGTACACCGGCGTTTTCACGCCGATTCGCGAGCTCTTCGCGGGCGTGCCCGCCGCCAAGGAACGCGGTTACGATCCCGGCCGCTTCTCGTTCAACGTGAAGGGCGGGCGCTGCGAGGCCTGTCAGGGCGACGGCGTCATCAAGGTCGAGATGCACTTCCTGCCGGATGTGTACGTGCCCTGCGACGTCTGCCACGGCAAGCGCTACAACCGCGAAACGCTCGAAGTGCAGTACAAGGGCCGCAACATCTCGGAAGTGCTCGACATGACGGTCGAGCAGGCACACGAGTTCTTCAAGCCGGTGCCGGTCGTGGCGCGCAAGCTCAGGACGCTGCTCGACGTGGGCCTGGGCTACATCCGCCTGGGCCAGTCGGCCACCACGCTCTCGGGCGGCGAAGCGCAGCGCGTGAAGCTCTCGCTCGAACTCTCCAAGCGCGATACGGGCCGCACGCTGTATATCCTTGACGAACCGACCACCGGGCTGCATTTTCACGATATCGAACTGCTCCTCACCGTGATTCATCGGCTGCGCGACCAGGGCAATACGGTCGTCATCATCGAGCACAATCTCGATGTGATCAAAACGGCGGACTGGGTGATCGATCTCGGACCGGAAGGCGGTGCGGGCGGCGGGCAGATCATCGCGCAGGGCACGCCCGAACAAGTGGCGGCCAACAAGGCCAGTTTCACCGGAAAGTACCTTGCCCCGCTGCTTGCGCGCGCGAAGTAAGCCGCGCCGTCACGGCGAGGCAATTATCGAGGACGTCACTGCATGGAACCACGCTCTGGCTGGAATCCGGACCGGAATTTCTGGATCGAACTGGCGAGCTACGTGTTCGCCGCCGTGGGCCTGTGGCTCATTCTCGGCATCCATCTGCTCTCGGTAGTGCTCGCGGGCATGGTGGTCTATCAGCTCGTGCACGTGCTCAGCCCGCGCCTGCAACTGCGCATCTCGAGCGATTGGGCGCGACTCGCCGCCGTGGCGCTGCTCTCGGCCATCATCGTGGCGCTGATGACCGCACTCATCTTCGGCATCATTGCCTTTTTCCGCAACGACGCCGGGCATCTGGAGCACATCAACGGCCGCATGATGGACGCGCTCGAACAGGCGCGCAGCCAACTGCCCGCGTGGGTGACGGCACGGCTTCCCGCCGATACCGACGACATCCACCAGGCCATCACGGGGTATCTCAAGGATCACACCCAGGAGATGTCGCTGGTTGGCAAGGAAGCGCTCAACGCGATGGTGCACATCATCGTCGGGCTGGTGCTCGGCGCCCTCGTGGCACTCTCGTCGGTGCGCCCCGTCCAGCACATGCGCCCCCTGGCCGCCGCGCTCACGCGCCGCGTCACGCTGTTCGGCGACGCCTTTCGCCGCATCGTGTTCGCACAGGTGAAGATCTCGGCCATCAATACGCTCTTTACCGCCATCTTCCTGCTCGCGGTACTGCCGATGTTCGGCGTTCACCTGCCGCTGCGCAAGACGATGATCATCGTGACCTTCGTGGTCGGTCTGTTGCCGGTCATCGGCAACCTCATCTCGAATACATTCATCGTGGTGCTGGGGCTGTCGATGTCGCTTTACGTGGCGATCGGAGCGCTCGTGTTCCTGATCGTCATCCACAAGCTCGAGTACTTCCTGAACGCGCGCATCGTCGGCACCCAGATTCAGTCGCGCGCATGGGAGTTGCTGCTCGCAATGATCGTGATGGAGGCAGCGTTCGGTCTGCCGGGACTCATTGCCGCGCCCATCTATTACGGCTACCTCAAGAGCGAGCTCGCCGACAAACAACTCGTCTGAGACGAACGCCCGTGCGTCGCCCGCCCCCTTGGCGCCTTGCGCAATCTCGCGATTGCGCCGACAGCGGGTCAGGACGGTCCACGGGCGTTTTTCCGACCGGAATTTGACATTTCGTCACCCAGTGACATAATGTCAAATCATGAAATCCACCAAATCCGCCGTCGGCACGGGCAAGCTCGACGAAAACGCGCTGCTGCTGCGCGAGGGACGCAAGATCGTCGAGGCGCTCGGGCAGACGTTCGCGCCGCTCGTCGAGGTAGTGCTGCACGACCTGACCGATCCGGACAACGCGGTCGTGGCCATCGCCAACAATCTGTCGGGTCGCCAACCCGGTGACGCCGTCACCGAAATGGGCCTCGCGCGGATTGCCGATCCGGCGTTCCCCGAAGTCATCGCCAACTACGCGAACCGGTTTCCGGACGGACGTCCGGCCAAGAGCACGTCCATTGGGCTGAAGAACAGTCGTGGCGAGTACGTCGGCGCGATTTGCCTGAACATGGACATTTCCATGCTCGCCGCCGCGGCGGCCAGCGTTCAGCAACTGGTCAGCGTATCGGCGCAAACGCCCGCGCCGGTGCGCGAGACGCTCGCCACTCGCCGGCTCGACGACATCGCCCCACTGATTACCGATTTCGCGGCCCAGCGCAACACGACACCCCCGGGCCTCACGCTGTCGCAACGCCGCGAGGCGATCCGTCTCCTCGAAGCGCGTGGGCTGCTCGATCTGCGTCATGCGCATGCGGAAGTCGCGCGTACGCTCGGCGTGGCGCGATCGACCGTGTACACCTACCTCACCGACCCGAAAGGCGCATCATGACCCCCACCCCGCTGGCGATCACCTACGGCGACGTCGTTGCCGCTCACGATCGGATTCGCGAAGCCGCCCATCGTACGCCCGTCCTCACCTCGCGCACGGCCGATGCCATGACCGGCGCCAGCCTGTTCTTCAAGGCGGAGAACTTCCAGCGCATGGGCGCCTTCAAGTTCCGCGGCGCCTACAACGCGATTTCGCAATTCACCGCCGAGCAGAAGCGGGCCGGCGTGCTGGCGTTCTCGTCGGGCAATCATGCACAGGCCATCGCCCTGTCCGCGCGGGAGCTCGGCGTGCCGGCCGTCATCCTGATGCCGCAGGATGCGCCGCAGATGAAGATCGACGCCACGCGCGGCTACGGGGCGGAAGTGATCCTGTACGACCGCTATCAGGAAGATCGCGAAGCCTTGTCGAAGCGCCTGGCGAGCGAGCGCGGCATGACGCTGATCCCCCCCTACGACCATCCGCATGTGATGGCCGGCCAGGGCACGGCGACCAAGGAGCTGATCGAAGATGCCGGCGAGCTCGACACGCTGGTGGTCTGCCTCGGCGGCGGCGGGCTGCTCTCGGGCAGCGCGATCGCCGCGCGGGCGCTCAATCCGAACATCGAAATCTACGGGGTGGAGCCCGAAGCGGGCAACGACGGTCAGCAAAGTTTCCGAAGCGGCGCCATCGTGCACATCGACACGCCGCGAACGATCGCCGACGGCGCGCAAACGCAGCATCTCGGCGCACTCACTTTTCCCGTGATCCGCTCGCTGGTCGACGACATCCTGACCGTGACCGACGACGAACTCGTGCAGACGATGCAGTTCTTCGCCAGTCGCATGAAGATCGTCGTCGAACCCACCGGCTGCCTCGCGGCGGCCGCGGTGCTGCAAGAGAAGATCGACGTGCGGGGCAAGCGTGTGGGCATCCTCCTGTCGGGTGGCAATGTCGACATGGCGCGCTTCGCGAAACTCACGCTCGGGGAGGCCGCATGAGCACGCGCGAACGCGGCATCGAGCCGATCAACGTTCCCACGCTGCAACCGCCCCGCGGACACTATTCGCACGGCGTTTGCGCGGGTGGCTTCGTGTTCGTGTCGGGACAGTTGCCGATCACCCCCGACGGCGAACGCCTGGTCGGGGCCCCCTTTGCCGCGCAGGCGCAGCAGGCACTGGAGAACGTGGCGACGATCCTCAACGCGTGCGGCACGAGCGTGAGCCGTCTCGTGCAGGTGCGCGTGTACATCACCAACGTGGACGACTGGGGCGCTTTCAACGAGGTCTACGCCGCGTGGGCCGGCAGCGCAAAGCCCGCCCGGGCCGTCGTTCCCGTGCCCGCGCTCAGTCACGGCGTGGCCATCGAGATCGAGGCGACGGCATTGGCCGGCTGAGGCTCGACTGAGGCTCGACTGAAGGTCGGCTGAAAGATGGGCGTGAAGCGCGCCGACCGCGGGCAAGGTCGTCGCAAAACGCCCGCCGTTTGGGAGACGGCGCCGCCCGCGCGCAAGCCATCTCACAAATCACGGCAACGGCATGCAACGGGCGGGATATTTATCTGCGAAGATCCGTCTCACGGATACCCCAGTGACCGCCTCGCCGGCACTCCGATCAGCCCAAAAGCCGCTCATCATGACCCCACCCGACACCTCCGCCGCCCAGCCGTCCCCCGCGTCGTACCCACCGACGCCGCAACGTGTCGACGACGAACCGTTGCGGCTTGTCACCAGCTTCAACGACATCTTCGTCGTGATCGCAGCGTGGCTGCTCTCGTTCGGCACCGTGTTCCTGACCGGGGGGCTCCCCTCCTGGCTGCAGATGCTGATCGCAACGGCCATCACGTGGGGCCTCTCCGAGATCTTCGTGCGCCGTCGTCGCATGGCCTTGCCCGCGTTGTGCTTCGCCTTCAGTTTCGTGAGCACCGCCGCATTGCTCGGTTTCGGCAACGCGTCGCTGCTGCACCAGGGCAGCGAGACGGTCCGGGCCTCGATGAGCGTGTGGACGCTTGCCGCCACCGCCGTGTGCACACTCCTCGCTGCCGCCCTGTACTGGTGGCGGTTCCGCGTTCCGGCCGTCATCGCCATGGGCCTGGCCGGCGTGGTGATCGTTGCGTGGGCACATGCGCTCGTGCTCGATGCGCAGGCCGTCGGCGGGTTGCTTGTCGCCAACATCGTGGCCGGCCTCGCGATCTTCATCTGGGCGCTGCGCTGGGACGCGCAGGATCCGCAGCGCATCACGATCCGCTCGGATGTCGCCTTCTGGCTCCATCTGCTCGCCGCCTGCATGGTCACCCACCCGATCTTCTGGATGCTCGCCCCACATCACCCGGGCGCCGTGATCGCCGTGTTCCTTGTGCTCACCTCCGTGTCGCTCGCGATCGATCGTCGCGCGCTGATGCTCTCGTCGCTGTTGTATGTCATGAGCGCGATGCTGCGCCTGATGGTCACGCCTTCGCCGGTCGGCGGCGATCTTCCGGGACGGTCTTACGACCTCGCGCCAATGTCGCTGCCGCTGGTCGCCGTCGTGGTCGGCGGCGGGCTGCTGTTGCTTTCCGTGTTCTGGAAACCGTCGCGCGGCGCGGTGCTGCGCCTGCTGCCCACAGCGTGGCGGGCGCGTCTGCCGCGCTGACCGGCCTGCGCCGTCTCGCCGCGCGACTGCGCCGCTACTGCAACGTCACACGCGTGAGCACCGCCATGAAGTGATCGAGCGACGGCGTGACAAGACCGGCCACCTTGGCACGATCGTCCCATCGGCGCAGGCGTAACGCCGCATCGGCATGCTCGCGCGCCAGGAACGCGCGCGCCTGCTCGTCACTGAACACCCCGCCCTGCAATGCCAGGCTGCGCACGGAGTCCTCCGACAATTGGCCGAGATACGCCGCATCGATGGCACACAGGCATCGCTTGGCGTCCACGTGCAGACGAATCGGATCGAGCACGGCATCGCCGAACAGCGGCCGCAGGAAAGGCAGGGCGTAATACTG
This sequence comes from Pandoraea sp. E26, assembly GCF_000681415.1. Classification (NCBI taxonomy): domain Bacteria; kingdom Pseudomonadati; phylum Pseudomonadota; class Betaproteobacteria; order Burkholderiales; family Burkholderiaceae; genus Pandoraea; species Pandoraea sp. E26. The sequence goes on along the minus strand of NZ_AYXJ01000015.1, from coordinate 246,561 downwards.
GTGCAGATCGTCGATGCCGCGCTCGGTGGGCGTTTCGCCCTGGAGGTTGAGCAGATGGCCGAGGTCATGGAGAAAGCTGGCCGCGACGAGCGCCTCGTCGGCGCCCTCGCTTTCGGCAAGCGCGCCGCATTGCAGCGCATGTTCCAGTTGGGTGACGGGCTCGCCGCTGTAGGCGAGCGAACCGAAGTTATCGAACAGGGTGCGGATGTCCGGCAGGCTCAGGGCCATCGTGTGAACTCTCGTTGTCGTCGCGAGATCCGGGAGCGGCTGCCGTCGCGACATCGGCGAGCGCCGCCAGCTTGGAGGCCTTCGTTTCCTTGGGCGGCTTGGTCGTATCCTTCGGCTTGTCGCGCATGCGGCTCTTGCGAAGCGCGCCCGCGTCGTCGAGCACCGGATAGGCCGTGGAGCAGAACAGCGAATTGAGACGCTTCATGTCGCTGATGATGTCCAGATGCAGCGAACTCGTCTCGATGCTCTGCACCGACTGCCCCGCCAGACGATTCAGGTGCGTGTACGAATAGGCACGCTCGAGATCGCGGAAGCTCTCCTTTTCCGCCATCAGGCGCTGCGCGCTCTTGAGGTCGGTATTCAGAAACACCGACAGGCCCAGTTGGAGGTTGGTCACCAGTCGCGCATGCATGTCGCAGATCTCCTGCAGGCCCGCCTCGGAGAACGACAGCTTGTGCGAGATCTTCTTCTCCTCGACCTCGGTCACCATGCGCTCGATGATGTCGCCGGCATGTTCCAGGTTGATCGTGAGCGAAATGATGTCGGTCCAGCGGCGGCTGTCCTGCTCGCTCAGGTTCTCGCGCGACACGCGCGTCAGATACATCTTCACCGCGGTATAAAGATGGTCGACGTCGTCGTCCAGACGTCGCGTCTCTCTGGCGCGCACCACGTCGTTGCTGCGAATCACGTCGAGCAGGCCGTTGAGCATCTGCTCGACGATGTCGCCCATGCGCAACGTTTCGCGTGTGGCATTGGCGAGCGCGAGCGACGGCATCTCCAGCGCACTCTCGTCCAGATGGCGCGCGCGCGTGACACCGTCGGCCTCGGGCTTTTCGGCGAGCAGGCGCTCGCAAAGCCGTGCCATCGGTTCGGTGAACGCGAGAAACACCACGCAGCGAATCAGGTTGTACAACACGTGGAAATTGACGACGGCTTGCGCGGGCGCGTCGGAGATCCAGTCCACGAGATGCGGCGCATAGTCGATGAACGGCAGCACCAGCACGCAACCGATCAACTTGAAGATGAGGCTGCCGAACACCACGCGACGGCCCGCGGCGTTCTGCCCCGCCGAGGTGAGCATGGCCAGCATGCCGCTGCCCAGATTCGCGCCGATCACCAGACACAGCGCGACCTTGAGCGAAATCACCCCCGATGACGCCAGCGTTGCCGTGAGCAGCACCGCCGCCAGACTCGAATACGACACCATCGCAAAGAGCGCGCCGATCAGCGTATCGAGCATCACGTCGCCCGTGAGCGAGCCGAACAACACCTTCACACCCGCGGCTTCGGTCATCGGCGTGGTCGCCGCCACGATCAGTTGCAACGCGAGAATGATCAGACCGAGCCCGATCGACACGCGCCCGAGCTGGCCAGCGCGCGTCTGCTTGCGCGACAGAAAAAAGATGACGCCGAAGAAGATCAATAACGGCGAAAGCCAGTGCAGGTCGAACGTCAGCACCCGCGCCATGAGCGCCGTCCCGACGTCGGCCCCCAGCATGATCGACAACGCCGGCGCCAGTGCAATGAGCCCCTGCGCGCCGAACGACGACACGATCAACGCCGTGGCGTTGCTGCTCTGCACGAGACCCGTGACGAGCACGCCGGCCGCGAAGGCAAGGAAACGGTTGGAAATGCTGTGCGAAAGAATGCGCCGCAGATCGGCGCCGTAGACGCGCAGCACGCCGGTACGCACGATATGCGTACCCCAAATCAGCATCGCCACGCCGGAAAGGAGGTTGAGTAGTGTCAGCATGCCAGTGTTCCGTGATCTTCTTGTCGACGGGACTGGCGACGTCCTGCGCCGCCGACATGACGCGCCCACTGGTTTGCCAAACCGGCATCCCGCGTCAGTCCATCACTGGCGTCGGGATGCGTATGAAGTTCACGCGTCATGCGTATCCCCAATCGGTACACCGTACACCAAATCGATCACTGCAACAATCGTGTCATCAAATTGTCACAATTTTCGGCTCGATTCTGCCAACCCTTGTTGCGTAAGGGGGACAGACGGGTGACCGGTCTTCCGGACACCCCCGTTTTCCCTGCGCCCATCGCCTTCCGTGGCGGGTTCAAATCCCCCAGGGCAACGTGAAGGTCTTGGTGTTGGTGAAGCTCTTCATCGCCTCCTGCACGCCCTCCTTGTAGCCCAGCCCCGAATCCTTGATGCCGCCGAACGGCGTCAGTTCGATACGGTAGCCGGGCACTTCCCAGACATTCACGGTGCCGACCTGCAGGTCGTTGGTAAAGCGCGTCACGTAGTCGAGCCGGTTCGTGCACACGCCCGAGGACAAGCCGAAGGCCGTGCCGTTGGAGATGGCGATGGCCTCGTCGATGCTGCCGAACGTGATGATCGGCGAGACCGGGCCGAACGTCTCTTCGCGCACCACGGTCATTTTCGGATCGACACGATCGATGACGGTCGGCGAGTACAACGCGCCGTCGCGGCGATTCCCCACCAGCAACCGCGCGCCCTGGGCGACGGCCTCGTTTACGCGCGCCTCGAACAGGCGGGCCGCGGCTTCGTCGATGACCGTACCCATGTCGTTGTTACCGTCGGCCGGATCGCCGTACTTCCATGCGCGGGTCTTCTCCACCACCAGCTCGGTGAACCGGGCGGCGATGTCCTGATGCACGAGCATGCGCTTGACCGCCGTGCAGCGTTGGCCGGAGTTCTTGTACGAGCCTTGCACCGCGAGATCGGAGGCACGATCGAGATCGGCGTCTTCCATGACGATCAGCGGGTCGTTGCCGCCGAGCTCCAGCACGATGCGTCGATACCCCGCCTTCGACGCGATGTACTTGCCGATCGACACGCCGCCCGTGAACGTGATCAGGTCGATGTTCTCGTTGGTGATCAGCTCATCGGCGATCTCCATCGGATCGCCCGTGATCACCTGCAGCATCTCCGGCGGCAGTCCCGCCTCGTAGAGCGTGTCGGCCAGGTAGTACGCCGAGAGCGGCACCTTCTCGGAAGGCTTGAGCACCATGCGGTTATTGGTCGCGATCGACGGCGCCACCTTGTGGGCCACCTGATTCATGGGGTGATTGAATGGCGTGATCGCCGAGATCGCGCCCAGCAGCGGCTCACGCTGCGTGACCACGCGACGCTTTTTGCCGTGCGGCGTGAGATCGCACGAAAACGCCTGCCCATCGTCCTTGAGCGCCTCGCCGGCGGCGAAGCCGAGCACGTCGGCCACACGGCCGATTTCGTAGATGGCGTCCTTTTGGCACAACCCCGACTCCATCGTGATGATGGCGGCCGCCTGCGTGGTGCGCTCGCGCAGCAGCGCGGCAGCCTTTTCGAGGATGTTCGCGCGCTCGAAGCGCGTGAGGGTGGAGCGGAACTGCCTGGCGATCGAGAATGCGCGACGCACGTCGTCGAGCGACGCTTTCGGCACGGTGCCGACGAGGTCGCCCGAGTAAGGATTGAAGACTTCGATGATCCGTTCGCGGGTCACTTTCTCGCCGCCGATGCGAAGCGCTTCGGCGCGGAATTCGGGGTGCAGCTTGTGCGGCGCGTTCATGGGGTTCTCCACAGCGTATCCAACTGGACAGGGGCCCGGCCGCGCAACCATAACGGGGTTTGCGCGCCGTTGGTTCTCATCAGGAATCGTTCGAATGTGGCATCGGTCGCGCTTCAGACGTGATTCAGCGCCACGTCGAGAATGTCGAAGTTGCGCAGGCGCGCCTTGCCCGGGATGCCTTCGGTCTTGCGATTGAAGAGCAGGGGCACCGTCTGTTCCGAGATGCCGCCGTGCGAGCGCAGCGGCACGGTCAGTCCGGTCAGGTCGTGACGGCTCGCGCTCGTGCCGAGCACGACCGACTGATCGCTCACGACCACGAGGTCGCCCACGCGATCGGGCGGCAGTTCGAAGCGCGCGCACGCCTCGGCATTGGTCAGCACGACGTCCATGCCGGGCAGCGAGGCGATGCGCGCGCGAATGGCATCGCGATCGACGTCAGCCGGCAGGTAGATCGTGGCGTACGAGCCAAGCGCGCCGTGATGCACCACATAGGGATCCGTGATCGGCAGGATCACGCGCGCGCCCCCCGCCTCCACGCCCTTGCCCAGCCAGTCGTCGAGCAGATCCTGCAGGTAGACGACATTGGGTTGCCCGGTCGTCGGATCGTGCTTGGCGTTCATCCCGTGATCGGCCGTCAGACCGATCACCGCGCCCAGTTCGTCCATGCGACGCAGGTACTTGTCCATCATGGCGTAGAACGCGTTCGCGCCCTGCGTGCCCGGCGCCCACTTGTGTTGTACGTAGTCGGTCGTCGAGAGATACATCAGGTCGATCCGGCGCGTCTCCAGCAGGCGCACGCCCGCCGCGAACACGAACTCCGAGAGCTCGGCGCTGTAGACGTCCGGCACCGGCATGCCCACCAGGCCGAGCACGTCGTCGATGCCATTCTCGGCGAGCGTGACCTGGTCGGCTTTCTCCGAGGAGAAGCAGACGCCCTTCATGCGATACCCGAGCAGCTTGCGCAGCTTGTCCTTGGCCGTCACCACGGCCACGCTGGCGCCGGCGTCAGCGGCGGCGGCCAGCACGGTGCCCGCGCGCAGGTAGGCCGGGTCATTCATCATGACCTCGGCACCGCGCCCACCGTCGGCGGCCGGATCGAAGAAGTAGTTGCCGCAGATACCGTGCACGGCAGGCGGCGCACCCGTCACGATCGACAGGTTGTTCGGGTTCGTGAACGACGGCACCACGCAGTCGCCCTGAAAAACGGCGCCTTCCTTGAGCAGATGCGCGAGATACGGCGCAACACCCGCGGCCGCGGCCGCTTCGAGATATTCGAACTGGCAGCCGTCGACACACACGATGACGGTCGGCTGTTGCGGCAGCCGGTACTGGCGGCCGTTCACTTGAATCTGTTCGGGCTGGGTCACGTCGGATCTCCTCAAGGGCAACTGGGTGACTGCCGCAGGCGTCGTCGTTGGGGGCGACGACCGGCCGGCGACCGGTTATTCAACACAATCGGTACGTCGATGTCGCGGGCGCGATCAGCCGGCTTTCGCCTGCGTACCGCTTCCCGGCGCGCGCGCCAGGGCTTCGCGAATGCGGGCGCGGCCGCGCGAGAGGTGCTCGCGAGTGACCTGCGCCGCGCGCTCGGGGTCGCGTGAGGCAATGGCGCTCACGATGTCGCGGTGTTCGCGCTCCGACTTCGGCGGCGCGGACGTGTCCGCCGTCAGCGCCTCGTGACGGAACAGGCTCAGCTCCTTGACCAGGCGGCGGTAGGTCTCGAGCAACTTGCGATTGCCGACCATCGCCACCAGCGCGTCGTGAAACGCCAGGTTCAACCGGTAGTACCCTTCGCTGTCGCCCGCCTCCACCGCGCGATGCATCGCCTCGACGGATTCGCGCAACTGCGTGAGCTGCTCCGACGTGATCGTCTCGGCCAGCGTGCGCGCCACGTGTTCGTCCAGCACACCGCGCAGCGCGTAGATCTCCTCGGCCTCTTCCAGGGAGATCACGCGCACGAACACGCCGCGATTCTTCTCGGTGCGCAGCAATCCGGCTTCTTCCAGAGCGCGAAACGCTTCACGCACCGGTCCCCGTGACACGCCCAGCCGCCCGGCCACCTCGATTTCGTTGAGCTTGGTGCCGGGCGTGAGCGTGCCCGCCATGATCTGACGCTCGATCTCGTGCTGAACGAGCGTGGTGAGCGACTGGCTTTGCAGTAGCTCGATCGCCGTGGGCGAGGTGGGCTTCGGGGTCATACCGGTCTTCCTTTTCTCTGAATTCCGCGCTGGGCACTCATGCGATCCCGTGTTGCCGACACTGTTGCAATTTGTGGCATCACGTGATTATTTTTGTTGTTGACATTCAAGCACAGCAATTTGTAGATTGTCAACAAAACACATCCGACATTGCAGGCAAATTTCGCAACAACGTCGGGGTGAGTCGGTTCAGGCAACGACGAAACCCTATCTGAATCAATGATTTCCATACTATTGGAGGTATTTGACGAACAGATGACAAACGCATCGGGTTTCAATAAAAAGACATAATTTGCCAATAATATGCAACACAACCCCCCAAAAGAGGGCGTTGACCGACTCACTCACGCGATCTGGATTCGCGACCCACAGGAGCCATCCATGAACCAAACGTTGCGCCATGCCATGCGCGTAGCCGCCTCGCTTGCCGCCGGACTCGTCTGCGCCGCGCAGGCCGGTCAGGCGCTCGCCAAGACCACGCTGACCGTCTATACGGCCTGGGAAGTCGAAGTCATGCGCCCGTATGCCGAGGCGTTCCAGAAAGCGAATCCCGATATCGATATCAAATACGTGCGCGACTCCACCGGCGTGGTCACCGCCAAGGTACTCGCCGAGAAAGCCAACCCGCAGGCCGACGTGATCGCCGGACTCGCGGCCTCGAGTCTCGAGCTGATCAAGCAGGAAGGCTTGCTCACGCCGTACACGCCGAAGGGTTTCGATCGGCTCACGCGCGCCTATAGCGACAAGGCAACACCGCCTTCGTGGATCGGGCTGGACGTGTGGGGCGCCACCGTGTGCTTCAACACGGTGGAGGCGGCCAAGCGCAACCTCCCGAAACCGACCTCGTGGGAAGACCTGGCCAAGCCGATTTACAAGGGCATGATCGTGATGCCCAATCCGGCCACGTCGGGCACCGGCTTCCTCGACGTGACGGCGTGGCTGCAGATGTTCGGCAAGGAAGGCGGCTGGAAGTACATGGATGCGCTCGACAAGAACATCGTCAAGTACACGCACTCGGGCTCGAAACCGTGCCGGGACGCGGGCGCCGGCGAATACCCGATCGGCATCTCGTTCGAGTTCAACGCGCATCGCACCAAGGCCGCGGGCGCACCGATCGATCTCGTGTTCCCCAAGGAAGGGCTGGGTTACGACATCGAGGCGGCCGGCATTGTGAAGACCACCAGGAAGCTCGACGCCGCCAAGCGGTACATGGACTGGCTCGCCAGCAAGGAAGCCAACGAGATGTATGCGAAGGACTGGGCCATCGTCGCCTATCCGGGGGTTGCAAAGAAGTTCGACACCATTCCGGCGAACTACCCCGACATGCTCGTGAAGAACGATTTCACGGAGATCGCGAAGCAGCGCGAGTCGGTGCTCGCCGAATGGCAGAAGCGCTACGGCGCGAAGTCCGAGAAGAAATAAGCGCGGCGAACGCGCCGGACACTTGGCCCATCGGACATTGCGAACCCTGCAGGAGGTCCCCCGAATGAGCGACGACACGTATTTGCACCTCGCCGGCATCCACAAACGTTTCGAGCACACGGTGGTGCTGCACGACATCCACCTCAGCGTGCGGCGTGGCGAAATGTTGTGTTTCCTCGGCCCGTCGGGCTGCGGCAAGACAACGCTGCTGCGCATCATCGCGGGCCTGGAGGCCCAGACGCAGGGAACGCTGTCGCAAAACGGCCGCGACATCTCGACGCTGCCGCCGATGCAGCGCGATTACGGCATCGTCTTCCAGTCGTACGCGCTGTTTCCCAACCTGAGCGTCGCGCAGAACGTGGCTTACGGGCTTACGAACCGGCGCGTCGCGCGCGCCGAGCGCGACGCCCGCGTGGCCGAGCTGCTAGCGATGGTCGGCCTGCCGGACGCCGGCGACAAGTTCCCCGGACAGCTCTCCGGCGGCCAGCAGCAACGCATCGCCATTGCGCGGGCACTCGCCACGTCGCCCGGCCTGTTACTGCTCGACGAACCGCTCTCCGCGCTCGACGCGCGGGTGCGCGTGCGTCTGCGCGGCGAGATCCGCGCGTTGCAGCAACGGCTCGGCATCACCACGATTCTCGTGACCCACGACCAGGAAGAAGCCTTGTCGATGGCCGACCGCATCGTGGTCATGAACCAAGGCGTGATCGAGCAGGTGGGCACCCCCGGCGAGATCTACCAGCACCCGGCCACGCCGTTCGTGGCCGACTTCGTCGGCAAGACCAATATCCTGCCGGCCCGGCTCGGCGATGCGGGGCGCGTGCACGTCGGGCAGTACGAACTCACCTGCGGCACGCTCAACGGCTGCCGCAGCGGCGAGGACATTCGCGTGTTCTTCCGACCGGAGGATGTCCGCGTGCGCGATCTCGACGGCCTTGACGACGGCGCCAACGTCTTCGACGGCGCAGTCGAGAAGATCGAGTTTCTCGGCGCCTTCTCGCGCGTGACGCTGCGCATGCACGCGTGCGAGCACCCGCTCTACGCCGACCTCTCGCCTGCCGACATGCAGGCCCTGCAACCGGCCACGGGAGGCGCGCTGCGCTTTGCCGTGCCGAGCGCCGCCGTGCGCGTCTTCCGCCAGGGGTGAAGCCACGATGAGCTCCGTACCTTCCACATTGCGCAGCGCACCGTCGGCGCACCCGGCCGACGACCGCCCCGGTCGCCTGGATCACCACCCGACGGCTAGCGCACGATCGGTGCGGCTAGCGTCGCACTGGACCGATCGCCTGGCCCACGCGCTGTTGCTCGTCGCGGCGGCCGCGGGCGTGCTGTTCCTGCTCGCGCCGATGGCGGCGATTCTCGTCAAGAGCGTGCAGGACAACGACGGGCATTTCGTCGGACTGCGGCACTTCCGGGAATACTTCCATTCCCCCGCCCTGCTCGGCTCGATCTGGAACAGCGTGTGGGTTTCCCTGGTGACGACGTGCATCACCGTGCCGCTCGCATTTCTCTTCGCGTACGCGCTCACGCGCAGTTGCATTCGCGGCAAGTCGCTGTTGCGCAACATCGCCCTGATCCCGATTCTCGGCCCGACGCTGCTGCCCGCGATCTCGTTCATCTTCTGGTTCGGCAACCAGGGGGTGCTGCGGCCGTTCATGGGCGCCGTGGACATCTACGGTCCGCTGGGCATCGTGATGTCGCTCGTGAACGCCACCTTTCCACATGCGCTCATGATCCTGATCACGGCGCTGTCGCTCACCGACGCGCGTCTGTACGAAGCGGCCGACGCGCTCGGCACGCCAATGGTACGGCGCTTTCTCACGATCACGCTGCCAGGTGCGAAGTATGGCGTGATCAGCGCGGCGATGATCGTCTTCACTTATGCAATTTCCGACTTCGGCATTCCCAAGGTCATCGGCGGGGACTTCAACGTGCTCGCCACGGACATCTACAAGCTCGTGATCGGCCAGCAGGATTTCTCGAAGGGCGCGGTGGTGGGCCTGGTGCTGCTCGTGCCGGTCGGCATCACGTACCTCGTCGACTCGGTGGTGCAACGCAAGCAGCAGGCACTGCTCTCGGCGCGGGCCGTGCCTTACACGCCCAAGCCGTCGCGCCGCTTCGATGCGCTCATGGCCGTGCTGTGCTGGTCGATGGCGGCGATCATGCTCGCGATTCTGGGCATGGCGGTGTACGCGTCGTTCGTGAAGTTCTGGCCGTACAACTTCAGCCTGTCGCTCGGACATTACCGGTTCGGCCTGATCGAGAGCGGCGCGTTCGACGCCTACATGAACAGCGTGCAGATGGCATTCTGGTGCGCGGTGTGGGGCACGGCGGCCATCTTCGTCATCGCCTACCTGCTCGAGAAGACGCGCGGCATGCCATGGGTGCGCGGCCTGATCCGCATGATGGCCGTATTGCCGATGGGCGTGCCCGGCCTCGTGCTCGGCCTGGGCTACATCTTCTTCTTCGTTCCGGCATCCAACCCGCTGCATGGCCTTTACGGCACGCTGGCCATCCTGGTGATCGTCAACGTGGTGCACTACTACTCGTCGAGCCATCTCACCGCCGTGACCGCCCTCAAGCAGATCGATCCAGAATTCGAATACGTGTCGGCGTCACTCAAGGTGCCGTTCTACCGGACGTTCTGGCGCGTGTCCGCCCCCATTTGCCTGCCGTCCATCATCGACATCAGCCGGTATCTCTTCGTCAACGCGATGACGACGGTGTCCGCCGTGGTGTTCCTTTACTCCGCCGACACGTCGCTCGCCTCGGTGGCCATCGTGAACATGGACGAGACCGGCTCGATCGGCCCGGCCGCCGCCATGGCCACGCTCGTCGTGCTCACGTCCATGCTGGCCTGCCTGCTCTACCACGGCGTGCAGATCGTGGTGGAGCGCTACACGCAGGCATGGCGGCGGCCGTCGGGCATGGTCGGAAAAGGTCATTGAGGTTCGCCGCAAACACGAGGTTTCACGTATCGGGACCCGGCACTGTGTCCGCAGCTTCCGGGGCCGTCGCAGCACCGCATGTCGACGACGCTGTTACTTCTCTCGCTTGTTTTCCCGCTTGATAGGAGGCGGTCATGATTCTCGGTCAGGAACCGATTCTGCTCACCCCCGGCCCGCTCACCACGTCGCCGGCCACCCGACAGGCCATGCTGCGCGACTGGGGTTCGTGGGACGCCCAGTTCAACCGCATCACGGCGTCGCTGTGCGGCGACCTCGTGGATGTCGTGCACGGTGGCGACGACTATGTCTGCGTGCCGCTGCAAGGCTCCGGGACATTCTCCGTCGAGGCGGCCATCGGTACGCTCACGCCGCGCGGCGCACGGATCCTCGTGCCGGACAATGGCGCGTACTGTCAGCGCATTCTCAAGATCTGCCGCTATCTGGGGCGCGACGCGATTGCCCTGCCCATTCCCGAGGACGCGGCGGCAAGCGCCGCCGCCATCGATGACGCGCTGACGCGCGATCCGTCGATCACGCACGTGGCCCAGGTGCACCTCGAAACCGGCGCGGGCGTGCTCAACCCGCTCGCCGATATCGCGCGCGTGTGCGAGAAGCACGGCAGGGGGCTCATCGTCGACGCCATGAGTTCGTTCGGCGCCGTGGAGATCGACGCTCGCTCGATGCCGTTCGACGCCCTCGTCGCGGCAAGCGGCAAATGCCTCGAAGGCGTGCCGGGCATGGGCTTCGTGATCGCGAAGCGCTCGGTGCTCGAAGCGAGCGCCGGCAACAGCCACTCGCTCGCGATGGATCTGCACGATCAGTACGTCTACATGCGGAAGACCACGCAGTGGCGCTTCACGCCGCCTACGCACGTGGTCGCCGCTCTACGCGCCGCCGTCGATCAGTTCCTCGCCGAAGGCGGCCAGCCGGTGCGCGGCGAGCGCTATCGCAAGAACTGCCGAACGCTCGTCGAGGGCATGGCCACGCTGGGCTTTCGCCCCTTCCTCGCGCCCGAAGTGCAGGCACCGGTCATCGTCACGTTCCACGCGCCGGCCGACAGCAAGTACGACTTCAAGGCGTTCTACGCCGCGGTACGCGAACGCGGCTATATCCTGTATCCGGGCAAACTCACGCAGCTCGAAACATTCCGCGTCGGCTGTATCGGTGCCATCGACGAAAACGAGATGCGCAACGTCGTGACGGCGATCGCGCAATCGCTGGCATCGCTTGGGATCCGTCAGGTCGCACCGCTCACGCGCGCGGCGTGAGGCCGCGCCCCCGGCTTCGTCCATCGACGCGGCCGGGGGCCTCCGGTAAGCTTGGGGATGTCGCGCGCGCGTGCGCGCCCTTTCCGAGGTGATCCGCATGCCATCGCCGAAAACCCCTGGCGCCAGCGGCCGCGCCAAACGTGCCGACATTCGCTTCAAGCGCGCGTACGACGCCCCCGGGCCCGACGACGGACAGCGCGTCCTGGCCGATCGTCTGTGGCCGCGCGGGCTTGCCAAGGCCAACGCGCAAATCGACTTCTGGGCCAAGGATGTCACGCCCTCCACGGAACTTCGCAAGTGGTTCCACGAACACCCGGAACAGTTCGACGCGTTCCGCGAACGTTATCTGCACGAACTCGCCGCTCTCGATGCCGAACGCAACGACACGTTGGCCGAACTGCGCACGCGCGTGAAAGCGGGGCCGGTGACGCTGCTGACGGCGGCCCACCGGCTCGTCGAGCACGACACCCATACGCACACGCACCTCGACGTCCTGCGCGACTTCCTCGAGACAAGGTGACCGATCGCGTCTCGCGCTACGAAACGCCGTATCGGGCCGCGACACGGTATTCCGCCGACTGAAACGCGGCGGCGTCGCGCGACGTCGTTGCAACCCCGCGTGGCACCTGGATCGACGGACAAGCCCGGCGGGCGGTCGGGAAGTTTGCTATAAGGCTGTGTGCGCCGTCGGCGCCTCATGCCCCTGTCCATGCGTTTTTTCGCGCTGTCGCGATGGCCGCGCCGTGTCTCATGCTCGTTCCTCTTATCGTTGCCTGCGCGCTCTTCATGGAGAACATGGATTCCACCGTGTTGTCCACCTCGTTGCCGTTGATCGCGAGGGATTTCGGCGAGAGCCCGATCACGCTCAAGCTCGCGCTCACGACGTACCTCATCAGCCTGGCCGTCTTCATTCCGGTGAGCGGCTGGATCGCCGATCGCTTCGGCACGCGCAACGTCTTTCGCACCGCCATCGGCGTGTTCGTTCTCAGCTCGATCTGCTGCGGCATTTCCACGAACTTGCCGGAGCTCGTGATCGCGCGCTTCATGCAAGGCATGGGCGGCGCCATGATGGTGCCGGTAGGACGCCTCGCCCTGCTCAAGTCCGTGGAAAAGCGCGACATGGTGCGCGCGCTCAATTACCTCACGATCCCCGCGCTGGTCGGCCCCGTGCTCGGGCCACCGCTGGGCGGCTTCATCACCACGTTCTGGCACTGGCGCTGGATTTTCTTCATCAATATCCCCATCGGCGTACTCGGCTTCGTTCTCGCCACCAAGTACATTCCCGATCTCTACGAGGAAGACCTGCCGCCGCTGGACGTCAAGGGTTTCGTGCTGTCGGGTCTCGGCCTGTCCATCCTGATGCTCGGCCTCTCCACCATCGGTCGGCACCTGATTCCCACACCGCTTGCGCTGGGCCTCGTCGCGCTGGGCGCCGGTCTGATCCTGGGGTATCTGCGTCATGCAAGAGGCCTGACGCATCCGCTGCTGCGGCTCGACCTGTTCCGCATTCCCACCTTCCGCGCGGGCGTGGCCGGCGGCACGTTGTTCCGCATCGGGGTGGGCGCCACCCCGTTCCTGCTGCCGCTGATGCTGCAACTGGGTTTCGGCATGACGCCCATGGAGTCCGGCGCGCTAACGTTCATCTCGGCCGCGGGCGCCATGTTCATGAAGACGCTCTCGCTGCGAATCCTTCGACGCTGGGGCTTCCGGCGCGTGCTCATGATCAATGCGCTGATCGCATCGGCCACCATCAGCGCCTACGGCCTGTTCACCGCGCAGACGTCGCACCTGGTGATTCTCGGCACGCTGCTGTTCGGCGGCTGCTTCCGTTCGTTGCAGTTCACCAGCCTGAACGCCATCTCCTACGCCGACGTTCCGGCGAACCGGATGAGTCAGGCGACAAGTCTGGCCAGCGTCGCCCAGCAGGTCTCGCTGACCCTCGGCATTACCATCGGCGCGGCCGTACTGCAAACGTCGTCCTGGCTGCACGGGCGCGATCACGTGACGAACGTCGACTTCCCCTGGGCATTCCTCGTCGTGGGGTTCGTCGCGATCAGCTCGACGGTGTCGATCGCCCGGCTCGAACGCGACGCCGGCAACGAACTCGCGCAACGCAACGCCCGCTGAACGCGCACGGCCCAAAACCAGAACGCCCGGGACATGACGTCCCGGGCGTTTCGTTTTCGTGGCTCGTGCGCGCGCTTCGCGAGGCTCAGCGGAAGATCACCGTCTTGTGCCCGTTGAGCAGAATGCGGTGCTCGGCGTGATACCGGACCGCGCGCGCCAGCGCCACGCATTCCACGTCGCGGCCGATGGCGGTCAGTTGCTCGGGGTCCATGGTGTGGTCCACACGCTCCACTTCCTGCTCGATGATCGGACCTTCGTCGAGGTCGGACGTAACGTAATGCGCCGTGGCCCCGATCAGCTTCACGCCGCGATCGAAGGCCTGGTAATAGGGCTTCGCGCCCTTGAAGCTCGGCAGGAACGAGTGATGGATGTTGATCGCGCGGCCGGCGAGCTTCTTGCACAGATCGCTCGAGAGCACCTGCATGTACCGGGCGAGCACCACGAGGTCCACGTTGTTCTCCTCCACGAGCTCGAACACCTTCGCCTCCTGCGCCGCCTTCGATTCCGGGGTGGCGTTCATCAGCGGCAGATGGTGGAACGGAATGTTGTAGCTCGCGGCGAGTTGGTAGAAATCCTTGTGATTCGAGACGATCGCCGGGATTTCGATGTTGAGCTGACCGGTCTTGTAACGGAACAGCAGATCGTTCAGGCAGTGGCCGATCTTCGAGACCATGAGCAGCACGCGCGGCTTGATGGCGGCATCGACCAGCTCCCATTGCATTTCGAACTGCTCGGCGAGCGGCGCGAAGTCGCGTTGCAGCGAGGCGAGATCGGTCTGGCCCGGGAGCTGCTGGAAATGCACGCGCATGAAGAAGCCGCCGGTGAAGCGATCGTTGAACTGGGCCGAGTCGAGGATGTTGCCGCCGCGCTCGACCAGGAAACCGGCCACCGTGTGGACGATGCCGGGACGGTCCGGACAGGACAACTTCAGAATGTAGCTATTTTCGATCGGTGCCATGATTGCTCCTGGGCAAAGGCTTGCAATGTCGTTGCAGTGTTGAAATTCTGTAGGTTCGGCGGCCGGTGGACCGCCCTCGTGGCGTGCGCCGCGCCAATGCGCGAAGCCGGAGTCGCGCGATCGCGCGCTATTCTTCCGCCGGCTTGAACAACGCCTCGATCCCGGGGCAGTCCTTTACGCGAATGGCGCCCTCGCGAAGCAGGAAGTCCAGGCTCGCGAGGCTCGCATCGACGGTCATCTTGCCCCGCGCGATCACGTCGCGCACGTCGCCGGCCGAACACAGCCAATGCGCGCTCGCCTCGCCGTCCTGATTCACGGGCACGAAGCCGCGCGGCAGCGCGAGATCGTAGACGAAGATCTGCTCGGACTGCACGCCCTCGGGGATTTCCGCGAGGATGTGCAGCGTGCGGCCCGGCCGCGCCTCGTTGGCGAGATGCGCCGGAATGCCCGCTTCTTCCCAGCACTCCTTCACGAGCGTGTCGCCCACGCCGATGCCGTTGCCGATACCGCCCGCCGCCGCATTGTCGAGACAACCGGGGTCGGTCGCCTTGAGGACGCTGCGCCGTGCAATCCACATCTTCGGCGCTTCGCCGACGAAGCGCGCCGGCACGAAGCCGTTCACGTGCACGGCGAACGTGCGCGTGCCGAAAAAGCGCGATGCCGCCCGCTCGATCCACGCCAGCGGGGCGTCGTACAGCCGCTGGCGAATCGCGTAGCGCTCATTGCGCCAGCCGGTAATGCGCCCCTCGGCAGCCAGCGTCTCGACCACCGGAGCGAGGGCCGCCGTGCGGGCTTCGCACGTGTCGTGGCGCGGATGGATACGCACCGCGAGCGAACTGATCTCAAAGACGTCGGGCCAGCGGCACAACGACTCGACATCGCTACGGCGTACCCAGCCATAACGCTGCGAACCGATCACGAGCGGCAGATGTGCCCTGTCGTCGAAGCGGCGCGCCGCCGCAATACAAGCAAAAGACATACGTCAGAGACCGGACGCGGCCCCCATCCGAGGCACGCGAAATCGAGGCAAAAGCGGCATTTTACAGAAGCGGCGGCGAGTACGCCCGTGGCAGCGATTTCCCGGGACGCGAAGGCGGCGCCATGGTCCCGATGCCGGACGTGCGGGACGATCCTGCCACGGCCGCCATCGTCGCTACCGCCAGGCCCGCCCCGGGGCCACTGCGCGGCGAACGCAAGGGCTCAGGCCTTGACGCGCTCGCCCGCGGGATCGTACAGCGGGCGCAGTTGCACCCTTGCGTCGATCAGTTCGCCGGCCAGATCGACCTGATAGCGGCCCGTCCCGACATACGCCGCGCTTACCGCCTCGTCGGAATTCGTCACGAATGCCAGCCCCACGGGCGCGTCCACGGTGTGACCGTAGGCTGCCGAACTGATCGAGCCGACTGGCCGGCCGTCGCGCAACACGGCTTCACCGCCCCACAGCATCTTGTCTTGAGCGCCGTCGAGCACCACGCTCACGAGTCGACGGTGCACGCCGTTCGCGCGGGCCTGTTCGACGGCGGTACGTCCGATGAACGGGTGCCCGCTCGCCAGCTTGCACGCGAACGTCAGCCCGGCCTCGACGGGATTGGTGTCCGGCGTGAGCTCGCGGCCCCACGCGCGATATCCCTTCTCGATACGCAGCGATTCGATCGCGAAGTAGCCCGCGTCCTTGAGCCCCAGCGCCCCGCCTGCCGCGTGCAGCGTCTCATACACCCCCACGGCGAACTCGACCGGCACATACAGCTCCCATCCCAGTTCACCGACGTAGGTCAGGCGCGTCGCACGCACGGTTGCATAGCCAAGGTCGATCTCGCGGCTCGTGCCGAACGGAAATGCCTCATTGGAAAAATCGGCCCTGGAGACTTGCTGCAACAGCGCGCGCGAGTTCGGCCCCATCAACGCCAGGACCGCATACTGTCCCGTGACGTCGACCACGGTGCAGCGCGCGTCGCCCGGCAGGCTCGCGATGCGTCGCTCGAGATAATCCATGTCGCGCGTGGTCTGCGCCGAACCGGTCACCATCAGGTACTGGTCCTGCGCGAGGCGCGTGAGGGTGAAGTCCGATTCGTAGCCGCCGCGCTCGTTGAGCATGGCGGTATAGACGGTGCGGCCTGGCGGCACGGCGACATCGTTGGCGCACAAGGCTTGCAGTACGGCCTCCGCGTCGCGCCCCTTGATGAGCAGCTTCGAGAACGAACTCATGTCGAACAGCGCCACGGCTTCGCGGCACGCACGATGTTCGGCGCCGCTCCAGGCATGCCAGTTCTGCTGGCCGAAGCTGTAGTCGATGCGTGCCTGCGCGGGCGTCGGCGCGAAGAAGTTGGGCCGTTCCCAGCCCATCTTGCTGCCGAAGCACGCGCCCTTGGCCAGCAGCGTGGCGTAGAGCGCGGAACGCCGGAACGGCCGTGCGGTATCGAGTTCACGGTTCGGCCACGGCATGGCGTAGTGCAGCCCGAGCGTCTCCTTCACGCGATCGTGGAGCCAGGTGTCGTTGCCGTTGAAGCGCGCAAAGCGGCGAATGTCCACGGGCCAGAGATCCATCGTCGGCTCCCCGGCCACGATCCACTCGGCGAGCGCCATGCCGGCGCCGCCCGCCGACGCGATACCCATTGAGTTGAAGCCCGCGCCTACGTAGAAATTGCGCAGCTCCGGCGCTTCGCCGAGGATGAAGTTGTTGTCCGGCGTGAACGATTCCGGCCCGTTGTAGAACTGGCGTATCTGTGCGGTCTCGAGCGCCGGCACCCGCATCAGCGCGTTCTCCATCAGGATCTCGAACTGGTCCCAGTCGTCGGGCAGCAACTGGAACTCGAAATTCTCCGGAATGCCGTTCATGCCCCACGGCTTGGCGTTCGGCTCGAAGCCGCCCATCACCAGCCCGCCGACCTCTTCCTTGAAATAGATGTAGCCGTCGGGATCGCGCATGACCGGCAGATCGGTATGCACGCCCGGGATGGGCTCCGTGACAATGTAATAGTGCTCGGCCGAATGCAGCGGCACGGTCACGCCGCACATGCGGCCGACCGCCTTCGCCCATTGCCCCGCGCAGTTCACGACAATGTCCGCGTCGATGCGGCCGGTCTCGCCCGCCTTGTTGCGCCACGACACGCCCGTCGCCGTGCGCACGCCGTTGGGCGATGCCGTGTGGATGTCGGTGATTCGCGTGTTCTCCGCAATGCGCACGCCTCGTTGGCGTGCTCCGCGCGCGAGCGCCTGCGTGAGATCGGTCGGATTCGCCTTGCCGTCGCCCGGCAACCAGACCGCCCCGATCAGGTCGTCGGTGCGCATCACCGGCCAGAGTTCGCCCGCCTCGCGCGCGGAGATCACATCGCATTGCACGCCATAGGCGCGCGCCACGGCCGCCGTTCGCTTGAGCTGCGTCATGCGCTCCCGCGTGCGCGCCACCGACAGCGAGCCGCACGCCTTCCAGCCGGTGCCCAACCCCGTCTGCGCTTCGAGCTCGCTGTAGAGCTTCGTGGAGTAGCGAATGAGCTTCGTCATGCTCTCCTGCGAACGCAGCTGGCCGACCAGCCCCGCCGCATGCCACGTCGTGCCGCAGGACAACTGCCCCTGCTCGAGCAGGACGACGTCCGCCCAGCCAAGTTTTGCCAGGTGATAGGCGACGGAACAGCCGACGATGCCGCCGCCGACGATGACGACGCGCGCGTGCGTGGGCAATGCTGAAGTCATGGGGAGGCTCCCGGGTTGGCCCGCGTCGATCCGGCGATCGCGTCACGGGCGATGTCGTGTGCGATGACGCGAGATTACGCAAAGTGAGCGCCATTTGCAATAATTTGCAAAATAACGACAAGCAATGCAACATCGCATGCATCGACATTGCCGTGACATCAACACCGGAATCGACCTGTGGCCAGGCGCCCCGGACCTGCCCGCCCGGACTACCTCGTGCTCAGGCGTCGTCCGAACGTCGCAATACGGCCAACAAGCGCTCGCCGGCCTGTGCGAGCGTGCCGTCGTTGGCGACGACCGAAAGCGGCACGCCGTCGGGCGGCGACCACTCGACGCGATGCGCCACGCGCTTGTGCAGGGCATCGCCGGTTTCGCGTCCGCGGTTCGCGAGCCGCTGTGCGCGCACCTTGGGATCGACGCGTATCTCGACCAGGTGCAGGCGCTCGCCATAGCGACGCACGACCTGCGGGAGAAACGCGCGCGAACCGTTCACGACCACGCTTGCCCCCGCCGCCATCCACGCGTCGATTTCGATGCCGATGCCATACCGGCAATCGTGGCTCTCCCAGTCGAGCGCAAAGCATCCGAGCGAGCGCCGCTGCGCAAATTCCTCGCCGGAAAGTGCGATGTGGTTCTCGCCGTCGGTCGGTGCGCGCGTGATGTAGCGGTGCGCGAAAAGTATCGGTGCGTTGCCAAGCCGCTCGCGCGCGTAGCGCAGCAACGAGTCCTTGCCCGCACCCGACGGCCCCATGACGTAGAACAGGCGTGCGCGATTCATGCCCGGCCCCCCAGCGCGAAACGTTCATGCAGCACAAACGGCGCGCCCGGCGCGGGCTCGACGAAGATCGCCAGACTGTCGACGCACATCGGCCCGAGGGTCTGCACGCGCGGCTGCCACCAATCGACGATCGCCGCGGCATCGGACGTGCCCACGCGGTCGGACAACGTCATGTGGAAACGAAATTCGTCGAACACGAACGGATAGCCCCATGCGGCGAGATATTCCCCTTGCCGCGAAGACAACGACTGCGCCCGGCGCTTCGCCGTTTCGGCGTCGGTCAGCGGCGCGCGCAATGTTTCGAATGCGCGCACGCAGTCTTCGGCGAGCACGTTGACCGGCGTCGCGCCAGCGCCCGGGCATAACGCAACGAATCCCGCGAAATCGGATCGCTGACCGCTCCCGGCAGGCAGCACCCCGGGGCGCATGGCGAGCGTGAATGGCCCATGGCGTGCCGCCACCGCGAGCGCGACTTCGCGCAGATCGCCGAGTCGGGCGCCGGGCGCCAACCTCATCGGCGCCTTGAGCGTGCCGTGCCATCCGTAGCGACGCGCATCGACAGTCGCATCGTGCACCGTGCACGAGAGGCCCGGCACCTTCGGCGCATCGAGAAAACGCCCGGTGATCGCATCGCGACCGAGCCAGCGGCTGCCTTCTTCCCACCAGCGCCCCGCTTCAGGCGGTGCGTAGTAGATGGCGAAGCGTGCAGTCGACAGGTCCCACGGCGTTCGCCCGCTCATTGCGCGTCTCCCTGCACGACGAGCTGCATGCGGTCGGCCGGGAAATAGGCGATACCGTACTTGATCGGCTTGCCGGCTTCGTCCACATCGGTACTCTCCACGCTCAACACCGGCTGCTGACGATTGATGCCGAGGTGACGTGCCATGTCGGCGTCGGGCAGACGCGCGCCGATGCGGCTCTCGCGACGCGTGTAGTCGGTCACGCCGAAGCCGGCGAGCGCGGCGCTGATCGACGTTTGCTGCGCCAGAACCTCGGGAAAGTCGGGAAAGCGCGACGCCGGGAACCAGTTCTCGCTGTAGGCAAGCGGCAGCTCGATGCCCTGCGCGTCGAGGCTGCGGCGCGTGAGTTCCACGCGATAGACGGGCGCGCCGACGGGCAAATCGAGCGCCTGCGCCACGCTGCCGTCGGCCGCCATCTTCTGCGCCGACAGCATCTGCTGCGCCGTCTTGAGATGGTTCTGGGAAAGATTCTCGGTAAAGCGCGTGCGACGGCCGATCACGTAACCGATCGCCCCCGCCTGCACGAAGGTGCCACGCCCGTGCTCGACACTCACGAGCCCCTGTTCCGCGAGCCCGAGGATCGCGCGCCGCACGGTGTGCCGATTCACGCCGAAGCGCTGCGCGAGGTCAGTCTCGCTGGGCAGACGGTCGTCAGGCGAGCCCTCGCCGTATCGGCGCTGGCCGATTTCCGTGGCAAGGATCTGCGCAATCTGGCGCCAGACGGCGACCCCGCCGCCCCGTTCGAGTTGTGCTGTCATCAAGTTGACACCCGGCAAAGTTGTAATGAGTTCGCGTGCATTACCCCATTCGATGTCATCGCGATCATACACACGTCTATACGACTAGACAATCATGCCAAGCACCGCATCCGACCCCATGCCTGACGCAGGGCATCCTGCCGCGCCGGACCGCGCGGAATGGCTCGCACTCCTCGCCCGCGCCACGCGCAACGAGCTCGACGACGCCATCGCCAGTTGTCCCGACGTCCCCGACTTCGTCTGGTTGCGCGCACCGCAGACCGGACTTGTGATGGTCCAGGGCCGCGTCGGCGGCAACGGCGAGCGCTTCAACCTGGGCGAGACGACCGTCACGCGCTGCACCCTGCGCCAGCACGACGGCATCGTCGGCACCGGCTACGTGCTCGGCCGCGACGCCGGGCGCGCCGCGCGCGTGGCGCGTGTCGACGCGCTCATGCAGATGCCGCGGCATCGTCACACGATCACCGCCGGTGCGCTGGCGGCCATCTCGCGGCGACTCGCCGCGACAGCCGCGCAGCTCGACGCCGATACGGCCGGGAGCCGCGTCGAATTTTTCACCATGGTCCGGGAGGCCTGAATGTCAATGACATCGATGCCCGACTGGTCGCAACTGCAACCCGGATTCGTCGATCCCGTGCATGACGCGCAAGGCGTATTCCGTGCCGTGCTCGACGCACTGGCCCGGCCGGGCCGGTTATGCAGCGTGGGCAGCCGGCTCGCGCCCAGCGAGCAAGCCAGCGTCGCCGCGCGCGCCGTGCTGCTCGCGCTGGCCGACGCAACCACGCCGGTCTGGTTGCAATCGCCGCTGCCCGAAGTCGCGAGCGCTTTGCGCTTTCATACGGGGGCGACACTGCTGAGCAGCGAGTCCGAACTGGCCGGCGCGCAGTTCGCGCTGCTCACCGATCCCGCGCACTGCCCGCCGCTCGAGCGATTCGCCTTCGGCACGGCGGAGTCGCCGGAGCACAGCGCCACGCTGATCGTCGACGTGCCGACGCTCGCGGCCGGGCACACCGCCCCTCGCGACCAACATTTCAACAGCACACTGGCACTGCGGTTGCGCGGGCCGGGCATTGCCTCGCACGCCGACGTGAGCGTGGGCGGGCTCGACGCGGCCTTCTGGCAGTCGCGCGCCGCACTTGCGCCGCGCTTTCCCGCCGGACTCGATCTGCTGATCGCCGCCGGCGACCGCCTGCTCGGTTTGCCGCGCACCACCCACGTGGAGGTTTGCTGATGTATGTGGCCGTCAAAGGTGGCGAACGCGCCATCGAAAGCTCCTGGGACCTGCTCGCCAGGGCGCGACGCGGCAACCCCGACGTTCCCGCGCTCACCGTCACGCAGATCCGCGAGCAGATGCGTCTGGCCGTCGCGCGCGTGATGAGCGAAGGCGCGCTGTACGACGAGACGCTTGCCGCGCTGGCCATCAAGCAGGCGGCCGGCGATCTGGTCGAAGCGATCTTCCTGCTGCGTGCGTATCGCACGACCCTGCCCCGACTGGGCACCACGCGCGCCGTCGACACGGCCGCGATGCGCCTGTCGCGCCGCGTCTCCGCCACGTTCAAGGACGTGCCCGGCGGCCAGACGCTCGGTGCCACATACGATTACACGCAGCGCCTGCTCGATTTCTCGCTGCTCGACGAAGACGAGGTGCACGACCTCGACGCACACGATACGCAGCGAACCAGCCCCGATGCCGCGGTGGGATGCCCGGCGGACGGCGTTGCGCACGGAGCAGGCCCCACCGTGCCTCCCCTCCTCCCCATTCCTCGCGTGACCGACATCCTGCAGCGCGACGGCCTGCTCGAGACATCCGCGCACGCCGATAACGACGACCCCGAGCCGCACGACCTGGTGCACTCACCGCTCTTCACGCCCGCGTCGCGCACGGCCCGCCTGCAAAGCCTCGCACGCGGCGACGAAGGCTTCCTGCTTGCCCTCGGATATTCCACCCAGCGCGGCTACGGTAACGACCACCCGTTCGTGGGCGAGATCCGCATTGGCCATGTGGCCATCGAGATCGTGCCCGAAGAGCTCGGCTTCGCCATCGACATCGGCGAAATCGCCGTGACGGAATGCCAGATGGTCACGCAATTCGTCGGCAATCGCGAAGTGCCACCACAGTTCACGCAAGGCTACGGCCTCGCCTTCGGCCACAACGAACGCAAGGCGCTGGCCATGTCGCTCGTCGACCGCGCCTTGCGCACGCAGGAGCTCGGCGATGAGGTCACCTCGCCCGCGCAGCAACAGGAATTCGTGCTTTACCACAGCGACAACGTCGAGGCCTCGGGCTTCGTGCAGCACCTGAAGCTGCCGCACTACGTCGACTTTCAGGCGGAGCTGGAACTCGTGCGACGGCTGCGCGCCGAGCACGCCAGGACGCATGGACCGTCGGGCCCCGGCGCTCCGACCACACAGGAGGCCGCATGACCCGCGACGCTGCATCCGACATGTCACCACGCGCATCAGCCGGCCTGCCCACGGCCGATGGCTACAACTTCGCGTTCCTCGACGAACAGACCAAACGCGCGATCCGCCGCAGCCTGCTCAAGGCCGTGGCGATTCCCGGCTATCAGGTGCCGTTCGGCAGCCGCGAGATGCCGCTGCCGTATGGCTGGGGCACGGGCGGCATTCAGGTGAGCGCCGCCATCATCGGCGCCGGCGACACGCTCAAGGTGATCGACCAGGGTGCCGACGACACAACCAACGCGGTGAACATTCGCCGCTTCTTTGCGCGCACTGCCGGCGTGGCCACGACGACACGAACGTCCGACGCCACGATCATCCAGACGCGTCACCGCATTCCCGAAACCCCGCTGCGGGAAGGCCAGATCATGGTTTATCAGGTGCCGATGCCCGAGCCGCTGTTCCGGCTGGAGCCGCGTATCGCGCAATCGCGCAAGCTTCACGCGCTCGGCGAGTATGGCCTCATGCGCGTGCGGCTGTACGAAGACATCGTGCGCCACGGTGCGATTGCCACCACTTACGACTATCCGATCATCGTCAATGGGCGCTATCTCGCGTCGCCCTCGCCGATCCCGAAGTTCGATAACCCCAAACTCCATATGAACCCGGCGTTGCAACTGTTCGGCGCGGGACGCGAGCGGCGTCTGTACGCGATCCCACCCTACACCCCTGTCGAGAGCCTCGACTTCGACGATCACCCTTTCGAGATTCAGAAGTGGAACGCGCACTGCGCGCTGTGCGGCGCCACCGACAGTTTCCTGGACGAAGTCATTACCGACGACGCGGGCACACGCATGCACGTCTGCTCCGACAGCGACTACTGCGGGCGCCGCACGAACGACAGGGAGGCCGCATGACGCCGTCGACGAATCCATTGCGGCAGGTCGAACGGCACGATGCGATGCCGACGCAGGCACCCCTGCTGCGCGTGGCGGGGCTCGGGAAACGGTACGGCGATCGCATCGGCTGCGCGGACGTGACATTCGACCTGTGGCCGGGTGAAGTGGTGTGCGTGGTGGGAGAATCGGGTTCGGGTAAGTCCACTCTCCTCGATGCGCTGGCGCTGCGCCATGCGATCGATACCGGTTCGCTGCACTATCGCGACGCCGACGGTGCGCTGCACGACCTGGGAACGCTCGACGAGGCGCGCAAGCGCCATCTGCTGCGCACCGAGTGGGGCTTCGTGGAGCAGAACCCACGCGACGGGCTGCGCATGAATGTCTCCGCGGGCGGCAATATCGGCGACCGGCTGATGGCGGTGGGCGCACGCCACTTCGGCGACATCCGCGCCAAGGCCCGCCACTGGATGGCGCAGGTCGAGCTCGACCCGGCCCGCGTCGACGACATGCCCGGCGCGTTCTCCGGCGGCATGCAGCAACGTCTGCAAATCGCGCGCAATCTCGTGACCGAGCCACGCCTCGTGTTCATGGACGAGCCGACCGCCGGGCTCGACGTGTCGGTGCAGGCACGCCTGCTCGATCTGCTGCGCTCGCTCGTGGAGCGCCTTCATCTTGCCGCCATCATCGTGACGCACGATATCGGCGTTGCACGCCTCATCGCACACCGCCTGATGGTGATGCAGGCGGGCCGCGTGGTCGAGGCGGGCCTCACCGATCAGGTGCTCGACGACCCGCAACATCCCTACACGCAACTGCTGGTCTCCTCGGTACTTCCCGTATGACGCGCATGCTTTCCTCGAACGACACAACGACGCCCCAGGCATCCGTTGGGCTCGCCATGCACGAGCACGACGTGATGCTTCGTGCGAAGGGCCTGCGCAAGGCGTTCGTGCTGCACGCCCAGGGCGGCGCGACCATTCCGGCGCTCGACGGCGTGGACCTTGCCGTGAGGCGTGGCGAATGCGTCGCGCTCGTCGGCCCCTCGGGCGCGGGCAAGAGCACGCTGCTGCGCTGCCTCTATGGCAACTATCTCGTCGGCGAGGGCCGCATCGAGATTCGACATGACGACGGCAGTGCGCAGCGCTGGGTGGACCTGAGCACGGCGAACGCGCGCGAGGTGCTCTCGGTGCGCCGCACCACGCTCGGCTACGTCAGCCAGTTCCTGCGCGTGATTCCGCGCGTGAGCGCGCTCGACATCGTGGCCGAGCCGCTGCGCCGCCTCGGCTGCGACGACCGCGACGCCGCGCAGCGCGCATGTCATCTGCTCGATCGCCTGAACATTCCCGAGCGGCTCTGGTCGCTCGCTCCGGCCACGTTCTCCGGCGGCGAGCAGCAGCGCATCAACATCGCGCGCGGTCTCATCGCCGTCCCCCCCGTGCTGCTACTCGACGAACCCACGGCATCGCTCGACGCGTCCAACCGCGCCGTGGTCGCGCAACTGATCGTCGAAGCGCGCGCGGCCGGCAGCGCGATCGTCGGCATTTTTCACGACGAGGCAACCCGCGACGAAGTGGCCACGCGCACGCTGGCCATGCGTCCCGTGCTGCGTCCCGCTCATTGATTTCCGGAGTTTGTTCATGCTCATCAAGAACGCCCGCATCGTCACACCGGAGACCACCTTCATCGGTGTGGTCGAGGTGCGCGAGGGTCGCATTCACGGCGTGGAGGAAGGCACCACGCAGGTGCCCGGCGCCGTCGACTGGGAGGGCGATCATCTGCTACCCGGACTGGTCGAGCTGCACACCGACAATCTGGAGAAGCATCTCGCGCCGCGCCCCGGGGTGATCTGGAACACGCACGCCGCGTTTGCCATTCACGACGCGCAGGTTGCGGCGGCCGGCATTACGACCGTGTTCGACTCGCTCGTGCTCGGCGAGCGCGACGCTTTCGGTCTACGCAGCCGCAAGGTGCAGAACGCGTGCGGCCAGGCACTGCTCGACACGGCCGCGGCCGGTCTGTTTCGTGCCGAGCACTTCCTGCATCTGCGCTGCGAAGTCGCCACGCGCGACGCCGCCGACGCCTTCGCCGAAATGTGCGAGCACCCGCTGCTGCGCCTGGTCTCGGTGATGGATCACACACCGGGGCAGCGCCAGTGGCACGACCCGGCGATGTACCGGCAGTACCACGAGCGCAACGGCAAGGTGTCGGACGAACACTGGCGGGCCATGCTCGCGGAGCTCATCGCGCAGCAGGAGGCGTTCGCGCAGCCGCACCGCCGTCGGATCGTGGAGATGAGCCGTGCGCGCGGGCTGCCGCTGGCGAGCCACGACGACACGTCGCTCGACCACGTGGCCGAAGCGGTGCGCGACGGCGTGGCGCTCTCGGAATTCCCGACGACGCTGGACGCCGCGCGCGGCGCGCACGCCCACGCGATCGGTGTGATCATGGGCGCACCGAACATCGTGCGCGGCGGTTCGCACTCGGGCAACGTAGCGGCGGCCGATCTCGCGCGCGAAGACGTGCTCGACATACTGTCGTCGGACTATGTCCCGTCGAGCCTGCTGCAAGCGGCCTTCCAGTTGCACACCGACATCGGCTGGACGTTGTCGAAGGCAATGCGCACGGTGTCGTGGAATCCCGCGCGCTCAGCGGGCCTGGCCGATCGCGGCGGCATCGTGCCCGGCCTGCGCGCGGACATGGTGCGCGTGGCCGTGCGTCCCGGCATGCCGCCGGTGCCGCGCGCGACGTATCTCATGGGGCAACGTATCGCATGAGGCTCACGTCTGTCGGAGCGGTGTCGCGCACGTAGTCCTTCAAGATATAGTTGGCGCAATCCGTGTCCAGTTCAACGCCAGCGTGCGGTGCGATGATGGCGTGGCTTGCGTCATCGTCTCGGCTTTGTTCGGCCGACGCAACGTTTGCCCAATATCCATCAGTCGCCACGATCCATTGCGCATCCCCTTCGATCTTGAGCCGCGACATTTCCGGAGATTCGAATCCGCGCCGTGCGCGGAGCGTTCTGGTGACGATATGCCGAGACACTGGGCGTTGGTCGCCATAGCGAAAAACGCCACTTTCAGAATATGTATGCGGTCGCGATACCCAAAGGACCCTCCCTGACGCGAGCTGCAGCCCGACACGGCAGTCGCCACAGGTCAGCGTTGTGGCGTTGCCTTCACCGTCCAAAAGCAGAGCCGCATAGCATGCGCGTTCATGAAGGTAGCGCCTGACATCCAACCCGCCATGGGCTTCGCGCATCGCCGACACAACATCGTCCGCTGACGGTGCCTCTTGCGACAGCAAGCCGGCAATGCTCGTCAGCCAGGCGCCATTGAACTCAACGCCCAATGCGCCGTGGTCCGTCGCGTCCATCACGACGACCAACATATACTCGCTCGAGCGAAACATCCCGCACGCGTCACGATTTTCCATTTTGGACATGCCTCGTCGGCTGCACCAACGCATACCCAGCGTGCACGGCGAGTTCATGTCAGGCCGTTCAAGGAAATAATGCGTGCGACTCTCCCGGCGATCTCGCGCTCGCGACCATCATCTCCATTGGCGGCCGCTGCGATCGCGTATTCGAAGTCCCGGTGTCCCGTCAGTGCTCGCAACTGGGTCGAGACATAGACTCTCAAATCGGTTGGCGCAGCGAGAAGTTCGTCAAGGAGTTCCGCTCGCCCATCAATCAGCGTCAGGATGTCCTCGATATCCTGGCTCATCAGTGGGTCTCCCTTGCCTCGGGATAGGTACGCTTCGATCTTCGTGGCCACGAAGTATGCTGGTGCCACGAGCTTGATGCTCAATCCGTTCGGCAACGCCAGCGTTGAGACGAAGTTCGATGTGCGCTTGCATACCATTGATTCGAGAATCCCAGAATATCTGGATCGTCCGGCATGAAATCCACACGCAGATCGTCAAGAAACATTGCGCAAATCGGCCCGTCCTCGTCCATCCGCTCCCGAAATCCCGCCCCCCTCAAGCGATCCACCATCGCGTGCCAACCCGCGGTGCTGATGACGTGAACGATCAGATCCACATCGTCGGTATGACGCACCTGCTGTTTAGTGAAGTCGTCTGTCAGAAGCAATGCCGTTGTGCATCCTCCGACGAAAGCAACCTCATCGCATATCGGCTGCCCCATTGCGGATGCGACTGCGCTGATCATGCCGAGATGATCTTCGTAAGTAGCCATGCTCACCCTCGTAACAGAGCTTCCAGTTTCGATGCGGCCAATTTCTTTTCCCGCGGTTGTCCGATTCGAATGGAATCGACCAACGCCAACATGGCATAGAGATCGGCGTCGACGCGAACCGCTCTTGGAACGGTCCGGAAAAGCGGCTCGACGGCCAGCCCGGAAGTATCGCCCTTTGGGTCAGGCCATACCGGGACGAAATCCGTGCCGGCACGCAACGCGCCGCCGAAAATAGGCGCCGTCAATCCGGTGGCGATCCCCCGGGTCATCTCGCCCATGGAAGCGGGGAAAACGTACCGGATACCGAACGTAATGAACTCACAGAGTGCTTTCGTGTTGACGACCGGATGACCGGCTTCCACGGAGAGTTTCGCAAGCCCTGATCGGTAGCACCGCTGAAGAATGTTGCTAATCTCTGATTTGCTGATACCGGTCGCCACTGCCAGCGAGCGAACACTGTACTGTTCATGCAGGGAGATTGCATGAGCACGAGACCGGGAAACACTCCCGGACTTCTCGTCGGACCAGTCATGCCGCTCGTCTTCGACATGCGCGCTGGAATCGAGCACGGGGTTCCCCGGGTCGCTCAGCTCGTCACCGCGAACCGAACGCCGGGATAGCGATACAAGCTTGAGAAGCAGAAATATGTCTTGACTTTTCAAGTTGGCCCTCCATGTTTCGTCCACTGTCCATGGACAGAGGACATGTTATTTTTTCACGCATCGAAATGTCAAGTCCCAAGCCCGCGCACTGGCGTCGTGAATCCAATCGCGAACGGGAGTCCGCGCGACAAAAAAATCAAAGGGCGCCGAAGCGCCCTTTGTTCCATTCCCTGGCCCGGCCGGGTGCCGCGATGTCAGATCACCATCTTTCGCACGCGCGCCGAGAACACGTCGATGCAGGTGACCACGACGATCATGATCAGCATCACGGCGCATGTCTGTGCGTACTGGAAGCTGCGGATCACTTCGTAGAGCACCACGCCAATGCCGCCCGCACCCACCATGCCCACCACCGACGCCGAACGCACGTTCGACTCGAAGCGGTACAGCGTGTACGAGATCCACAGCGGCATGACCTGCGGCAGCACGCCGTACAGGATTTCGTCGATGGCCCGCGCACCGGTCGCGCGAACGCCCTCGACCGGACGCGGATCGATGGCCTCCACCGCCTCGGCGAAGAGCTTCGAGAGCGTACCCGTCGTGTGCACCCATAGCGCGAGCACGCCCGCGAACGGCCCCAGTCCCACGGCCACGATGAAGAGCATGGCAAAGACCATCTCGTTGATCGCGCGGCACGCATCCATCACCCGGCGCACCGGCTGATACACCCACGCAGGCACCATGTTGGACGCGGAGAGCAACCCCATCGGAATCGAGCACACCACCGCCAGCGCCGTGCCCCACACCGCGATGTGAATCGTCACGAGCATTTCGTGAACGTAGACGCGCCAGTCCTTGAAGTCCGGCGGGAAGAAATCATGCGCGAACTGGCTCATGTTGCCGGAATCGCGAAACAGATCGAGTGGACGCATGTCCGCGCCCCCCCAGGACCACACCAGAATCAGAAAGAACGCCCCCCAGCCGATCAGGGACAACCACGAACGCTTGGGCGGCTCGCCCGGCAGACGGCCATTTGCAGTGAGGGGAACGCTGGTGTTCATGTCGAGTACCACAGGTCGTACCGGTCGCCGCGCCGTGCGACGCCACCGGCGAAATTTCGTTCGGCATCGACGCCGGCGGGCCGTACCACACGATCCACGGGCCCGCCGGCTTCGATGGCAGGGCAGCAGGCGCCGCCCTGCGAGACAACGTCGAATTGCGTCTGCATCGATGCATTTGCGAGACGCATGCCGCTGACGTCGTATGACTTACTTCGTCTTGGCGATTTGCTGATCGAGCGCAGCAAGCTTGCTGTCGATGTCGGCCAGTTGCGCCTTCTTCTTCGCCGCGTCCACGCTCGTATCGGCTTCGAGCTGCGTTCTCTGCTTGAAAAGCTCGAGCTGGCGGATCGGCAGGAGTTGGGCATCGGACGACGCGCGGAAACCGCCGTAGTTGTAGATGTTCTTGAGCACTTCCTTCTCGTGCGCATCCTTGCCGTAGGCGAGGAAGAAGTCACGAATCTTCTTCTTGGTCGCGTCCGGCAGGTCCTTGCGCCACAGCAGCGGGTCCGACGGGATCAGCGGCGACTTCCAGATCACGTGCACCAGCTTGGCCTTCTCCGGCTGCGTGGCTTCGAGCTTGTTGAGCTCTTCGGTATTGTTCGTGGCCACGTCGACCTGATTGTTGATCACGGCCATGAGGTTCGCGCCATGGTTCGAGCTGCGTGCGGTCTTGAAGTACGTGCGCGGGTCGATGTTGTTCTTGGCGAACACGTAATAACCCGGCACCAGCGTGCCCGACGTCGAGGTCGGATCGCCCAGGCCGAAGTTGATCTTCTTGCCGTTCCTGATCACGTCGTCGAGCGTCTTGTACGGGCTCGACGCGTTCGAGATCAGCAGCGAGTAGTAGCCTTCGGTGCCGTCGGCGTACTGGATCTTCGCGAAGACTTCGCCCTGCGAGCGGTCCACGGCCTCCATTGCGCCCTTGTTGCCCATCCATGCGAGCTGCACCTTGTTGAAGCGCATGCCTTCGATCACGCCGGCGTAGTCCGTCGCGAAGAACGGCGTCACCTTCAGACCCGTTTGCTTCTCCATATCGTCGATCAGCGGCTGCCAGCGCTGGCGCAACGCCGCGCTGGAGTCCGTCGAGATAATGCCGAAGTTGATTTCCTGCGCGTGTGCCGCCGCTACCGAGGCGATCATGGCCGCGCCGGCCAGCAGGGTTTTCCACAGTTTCATGAGAGCAAGCTCCTGGTCAGTTCAGGCTTAGGGACATCGAAGTGAGAAAGGGCGCCTGCTCGTCGGCAGGCTCGGCGTGCGTGCCGACGCCCGTGCTTTCCGGGCTATCGGCGGATTCGTTGAGCAGCTCGCCCGCCTGCACGCCGTAGAGGCGGCGCAGCAGGTCGGGCGTGAGTGCCGCGGACGGACCGTCGTACACCACGCGCCCCTGATGCAGCGCCACGGTGCGCACGCAATAGCGCATGGCCACATCCACCTGGTGCAGCGAGACGACGACCGTCAACTTGTGATCGCGGTTCATGCGCGCGAGCATGTCCATGACCTTGCGCGCGGACTCGGGGTCGAGCGAGGCGATCGGCTCGTCGGCAAGAATGACCTTCGCGCCCTGCACCAGCGTGCGCGCCAGCGCCGCACGTTGCTGCTGGCCGCCGGAGAGCGTGCTCGCGCGCTGAAATGCCAGATCGGCGATGCCCACTTCAGCCAGCGCCGCGATCGCCGCCTGACGCTCGGCCGACGTGAAACGGAACAGCAGGCTGCGCCACAGCGGCACGCGGGCAAGCAGCCCGGTGAGCACGTTGGTGATCACGGGCAGACGCCCCACAAGGTTGAACTGCTGGAACACGAAGCCGATGTCGCGACGGATCTGGCGCACTTCGCGCACGATGCGGCCATCCCGCTGGATGGGGCGTCCCAGGACTTCGATACAGCCCGGCTGCGGGTCGGCAGCGACGAAGCCGGCAATGTGACGCATCAGCGTCGACTTGCCCGAGCCCGAGGCGCCGATGAGGGCAATCATCTCGCCCGGCATGACTTTGAGCGCCACCTCGTCGAGCGCGCGTCGGCCGCTTCCGAAAGTCTTGGTCAGTCGCTCGATTCGAATCGCTTCGTCCACGGTTCACCTGTCATTCAGTTCGCCTGCCGGGCAGTGCGCCCCGTGAGGAATGCACGCCCCCCCCCGAAGGGATGCATCCCCAGCGCCTCCGACTAGCTGTTTTGTGGCAATTTGTGCCAAAAGTGAACGCAGTCTAAAAAGCGTCGATGACACCACGGTGACAATCGACCAGCTTTTTCGTGGACGTCGAAAACCCTTATCAGGTCAATGATTTGGGAGCGCTTGCAGGCGCATGGGAAGGGCTGCCTCACGGGCGTCACAGTCGCGTCGGACGCACGGCTGCGCCGACATCCGATGCGTCGAGGGGCGATTTTGTCTACACGTTCTTCCAGGCGACGAGCGATGCCGCGACCGGGTCGCTCCACACGCTGCGCGCATCAGGCGATCAGCAGCTCCGGGCCGCGGGCGCGCAATTGCGCGAGCATGCTCTTGTGAGGCGCGGCGTCGCTGATGAGATAGCGCGCGGCCTCGAAGTGGCGAATCCGTACCGGCGTGACGCGCCCGAACTTCGTGTGATCCGCCACCACGGCGGCGACGTTCGCACATAGCAACATGCGCGCACGCAATTCGGCCGCCGCACGATTGAAGTCGGTGATGCCGCCATCTTCGGTCACGCCGCCTACCCCGATGAAGGCGAAATCGGCGTGATACTGCGCGATCTGGTTGATGGCGTCCCAGCCCTGCACGGCGTCTTCATTGTCCTGCAGCTCGCCGCCGAGCAGCGTCACGCGGTTGTCATGGTGACGCCCGAGGAGCCGGGCGATCTGCCAGTCGTTCGTGTAGACGCGCAGCCGATGCTTGGAGAGCAGCGCCTGCGCCACCGCGCGCGTGGTCGTGCCGTAATCGATGATGACCGAGGCGCCGTCGGGCACCAGTTCCGCCGCACGCACGCCGATGGCCCGCTTGCCCACCGCATTGACGTTCTCGCGCAATGTCCAGTCCGGCTCGCTGCGATCGGCGGCCAGCGCGCCACCGTGCGTCATGAGCAACAGCCCGCGGGCGGCCAGCGTATTGAGGTCGCGCCGCACGGTCTCTCGCGAGACACCCAACTCGCGCACGAGGTCGCTGATCGCGAGCGCTCCGGTCCTGGCAAGTTGTTCGAGCACGTATTGTTGGCGTTGTTCGGCAAGCATGATCGGGCAATGTCGGTTGGACTACGAAATCTTGATGGCGTGACGGACGACGGGTCGGGAACCCGCTATCCCTGCAACGCGACGCGCAGCCCCAGGCCGATGAAGATGGCCCCGGCCACACGATCGAGCCAGCGTCCCGCGCCCGGGCGACGCTTGAGCCACCCGCCCAGCACCCCGGCGAACCAGCCATATGCGCTGAAGACGACGATGGTCTGCGCCATGAACACGAGACCCAGCACCAGCATCTGCCAGCCGGGATGCGCCGCGTCGGCGCTCACGAACTGTGGCAGGAAGACGAGGAAAAACAGGGTGACCTTCGGATTGAGCATGTTCGCGAACACGCTCTGGCGAAACACCGCGCCGAGCGGCTGCGGGGCCGCGCCGCCGGCCAGGGTCATGGCGCCGCGCGCACGCAGTGCCTTGATGCCGATCCAGACGAGATAGGCCGCCCCCGCGAGCTTGATCGCCTCGAATGCCCACGGCGACGAGCGCAGCACGGCAGCCAACCCCACGGCCGCGACAGTCGTGTGAAACAGGCAGCCGAATGTGAACCCCGCAGCGGCCGCCAGGCCGGCACGACGGCCCTGCGCAATCCCTCGCGCGATGACCTGCATGTTGTCCGGGCCCGGCGCGAGCGTGATCGCCACCGAGGTCAGCAGAAACAGCCAGAGATTGGGCATCGGAAGATCCGGGGCGTAGTTGGCGGGGTGGGCGCAGTCAGGTTCAGCAGGCGAAGCGGGAAGGCCGCCTCAGTGGCCCTCGAACGAACACAACAGGAACAGCGGCAGGCCGGCATCGCGAATCAGGCGCGACCCTCCCAGCTCGGGCAGGTCGACGATCGCCGCGCCTTCGATGACCGTCGCGCCGAGACGCTCGAGCAGCTTCTTGCCCGCAAGCATCGTGCCGCCGGTCGCGACCAGATCGTCGATGAGCAGCACGCGATCGCCCGGCCCGCAGGCGTCGGCATGAATCTCGACCGTCGCGCTGCCGTACTCCAGTTCATATTCTTCGGCCACGGTCTGATAGGGCAGCTTGCCCTTCTTGCGGATGGGGATGAAGCCGATGTTCAGCTCGTAGGCCAGGATCGATCCGAGAATGAAGCCGCGCGCATCGAGGCCGGCGATGTAATCGGGGCGCTGCGC
This sequence comes from Pandoraea sp. E26, assembly GCF_000681415.1. NCBI lineage: Bacteria > Pseudomonadati > Pseudomonadota > Betaproteobacteria > Burkholderiales > Burkholderiaceae > Pandoraea > Pandoraea sp. E26. The sequence continues at coordinate 212,422 of NZ_AYXJ01000015.1, read as the reverse complement.
CATGTAGCGATGCACGAACACGTCGATGAGCACACGCAACGTACGCGGGTTCTTGAGCAACGGCGTAATGTCGCGGAATTGCACGCCGGGCGCGGGCCAGTCGGGCACGGTGCGAATCTGGCTCTTGATATAGGCGGCAGGGGACTCGTCGATCTGCACGGGGATCCTTGATGGGGGACTGACGGGGAACATGCCACATTATGCCAAAAAGGACCCGACGGTCCCATGACGGTCGGCTCGCCATGCGGCGCCCGTGGGACGCCCGCCCGCGCCGCCTCAGCGCCGCCGCTCGCCCTCGCGGCCCAACAAACGCTCCTGCGCGGCCACGAGTTTCTCGGGCAACCCCCGCAGCACCACGATGTCCTCGGCCATCAGGCGAGTCTCCGACACAGGCTCCACGCCGCGAATGCCGTGGCGCCGGATGGCCGTGACCGTCACGCCCAGCCGGTCGAGACGAAGCTCGCCCAGCGTGCGGCCCACGGCGTCGGCATTGAGCGGTAGCGGTACGGACTGCAGCCGGACCTGCTCGCGCTCGCCCCCCTCGTCCTCGTCGTCGAGGCCGTGGAAATAGCCGCGCAGCAAGCTGTAACGCTCATTGCGCGCCTGCGCCACGCGACGCAACACGCGGCGCATCGGCACGCCCAGGAGCACGAGGGCGTGCGACGCGAGCATCAGGCTGCCCTCCACGATCTCGGGCACGACTTCCGTGGCGCCCGCCGCGATCAGGTCGTCGATGTGCGTTTCATCGACCGTGCGCACGACCACGGGCAGCGTGGGCTCCAGCGCCTGCACCTGCGCGAGCACCTTCAACGCCGCCGGGGTGCTGTCGTACGTCACCACAATGCCCGCGGCGCGGTGAATGCCCGCGGCAACGAGCGCCTCGCGCCGGGCAGCGTCACCGAACACGACGGTCTCGCCGGAACGGGCCGCCTCCATCACGCGGTCGGGGTCGAGATCGAGCGCCACGTAGCCGATGCCCTCCTGTTCGAGCATGCGCGCGAGGTTCTGGCCGCACCGGCCGTAGCCGCAGATGATCACGTGCCCCGACGTCTTGATGCTCTGCGTGGCGATCTTCGTCATCTGCAACGACTGCATCATCCATTCGTTGGCGACGAAACGCAGCGCGATGCGGTCGGCGTTGATGATGAGAAACGGCGCGCACAACATCGACAGCAGCATGCCCGCGAGCACCGCCTGCGAGAGCGACGCATCGAGCAAGTGCCGATCGATCACCAGATTGAGCAGCACGAAACCGAATTCGCCCGCCTGCGCGAGACCGAGCCCCGTGCGGATCGCCGTGCCGGGCGAGCTGCCGAACAGACGCGCCAGGCCAGCGATGAGCGTGAATTTAACGACCAGCGGGCCAACGAAGAACAACAGCACGAGCAATGGCTGCTTCAGCAGGATGGCCGGATCGAGCAACATGCCCGTGGTGATGAAGAACAGACCGAGCAGCACGTCGCGAAACGGCTTGATGTCGTCTTCCACCTGATGCCGGAACGGCGTCTCGGCAATCAGCATGCCGGCGATGAATGCGCCCAGCGCCATCGACAGGCCCAGATGTTCGGTGACGTACGCCAGACCGAGCGTGAGCAGCAGCAGATTGAGCATGAAGAGCTCTTGCGAGCGCCGCGCGGCCACGATGTGAAACCAGCGCCCCACCAGCTTCTGTCCGACCCACAGCAACAGCGCAAGGGCCCCGGTGATCTTTAGCGCCGCGAGCGTCAGCGCGAGCACGAGCGCCTTCGAGTTGCCGCCAAGCGCCGAGATCACGATGAGCAGCGGCACCACCGCCAGATCCTGGAACAGCAGCACACCCATGATGTTGCGGCCATGCTCCGTTTCCAGCTCCAGCCGCTCGGCGAGCATCTTGGTGACGATCGCCGTCGACGACATCGCCAGCGCACCGCCCAGCGCCACCGACGCCTGCCACGAGAACGACCAGAACAGATTGACGATCGCGCCCAGGCCCACCGCCACGAGCAGCGTGCCCAGCACCTGGGACACCCCCAGTCCGAGCACCACCCGGCGCATGCTCTTGAGCTTGGGTAGCGAGAATTCGATGCCGATGGAAAACATCAGGAAGACGACGCCGAACTCGGCGAGGTACTGCACGCGCTGCGAGTCGGCCGCCACACCGAGCGCGTGCGGGCCGATCACGATGCCGACACTCAGATAACCGAGCATCGGCGGCAGATGGAGCATGCGGAACAGCACCACCCCGATGCAGGCGGCGAACAGCAGGACAAGAGTGAGTTCGAGAGGCGAAGCCATCGGCTGGGGTCGGTTTCCTGAGTCAGTTGGAAGGCGCCCGGCACTTCTCATGCAAGCGCCGTGCCAGATTGCACCCGGACGGCAGGGGCGAGGCAGAAACCGGAACGGTTCGGGACGTCTCCCGAATCGCGCAAGCCCAGGCGTGGTGCGGCTGTCCTCGGCGCGGCGTCCATTTTGATATACTCCGCGCATGATAGCGAAAATCAATCCAGACCGGGCACTCGAGGTCGCCCGGGAGGTGTTGCGCACCGAAGCCGACGCCATCGAACGAGTCTCTTCGCACCTCGACGACAGCTTCTTCGAAGCGGTTTCGCTGCTGCTCGCGTGTCGCGGTCGCGTCGTCGTGACAGGCATGGGCAAATCGGGGCACATCGGCCGCAAACTGGCCGCCACGTTCGCCAGCACTGGCACGCCCGCCTTTTTCGTTCACCCCGCCGAAGCCAGCCACGGCGATTTGGGCATGATCACGGCCGACGACGTCGTCGTCGCCCTGTCGAACTCCGGCGAAACGGGAGAACTCGTCAGTATTCTTCCGATGATAAAGCGCCTCGGCGCAAAGCTCATCGCCATGACCGGCAACGCCGCGTCGAGCCTCGGCCGTCTGTCCGACGTCCACCTCGACGCGCACGTGGACCGCGAAGCCTGCCCGCTGGGCCTGGCGCCCACGGCCAGCACCACCGCCGCGCTCGCGCTCGGCGACGCCCTGGCCGTGACGCTCCTCGACGCCCGCGGCTTCGGCGCCGAAGATTTCGCCCGCTCGCATCCGGGCGGCGCCCTCGGGCGGCGCCTGCTCACTTTCGTGCGCGACGTCATGCGCACCGGCGAGCGCATTCCGAGCGTGCGCGCCGACGCAAGCCTGTCCGAAGCCCTGCTCGAGATGACCGCCAAGGGTCTCGGCATGACGGCCATCGTCGATGCCGACGATCGCGTCGTGGGCATCTTCACCGACGGCGACCTGCGCCGCCTGTTCAAGCGCACGCTCGACTTCAGCACGCTCAAGCTCGCCGACGTCATGAAGGCCGACCCGCGTACCATCGGGCCGGATCAGCTCGCCGCGGAAGCCGCCGAGCTCATGGAGCGCTTCGGCATCACGCAGTTGCTCGTGACCGAGAACGGCCGCCTCGCCGGTGCGCTGAACGTCCACGATCTGTTCGCCGCCAAGGTCGTGTGAGTCCGTTGCCCATGAATCGACCCAGTACCGCCAGTACCGCCCCACTCGCGCCATTCGCCGCATTCGACGAGGCCGCCGCCGTCCGGCGCGCCGCCCGCGTGCGCGTGATGGTGTTCGACGTCGACGGTGTACTCACCGACGGCGGCCTGCGCTACGGCCCGGCCGGCGAACTCATCAAGACCTTCGACTCGCTCGACGGCCATGGCATGAAGCTGCTGGCCGAAGCCGGCATCGTCACCGCCATCATCACCGGTCGCCAGTCCGACATCGTTGCCAAACGCGCCTCGGACCTGCGTGTCGAACACGTCTACCAGGGCGTGCGCGACAAGCGCGAGGCGTTCGAGGACCTGTGCGGCAAATTGTCCGTGACGGCCGACGTCTGCGGCCACATCGGCGACGACTGGCCGGACCTGCCGGTGCTCACGCGCGTGGGCTTCGCTGCCTGCCCGGCCAACGCACATGCGGAAGTGAAAGCGCGCAGCCACTGGATCGCCGCCACGCGCGGCGGCGACGGCGCCGTGCGCGAACTGTGCGACTTCGTCCTGCGCGCACAGGGGCGTTACGACGCCCTGCTCGCCGAAGCCCTCGCCTGACGCGCCGAAGGAGCCCATCCCCCCATGGCCATGCAACGCGTCTCGCCCGCTTCGCTGATCGCAATTGCCGTGCTCGCCGGACTTGCCGCCGGCACGTACTGGCTGGTGCAGCGCACGCTGCCCTCGGACGCCGATCGCGCGCCGTACGTCAAACAGCACATTCCCGATTACTATGCCGACGACATGGTGATCTCCATGCTCTCGGCAAGCGGCATGACGCAATATCGCGTCAACGCCGTTCACATGACGCACTTCGAAGACGACCAGACCACCGCGATGACGATGCCCGCCGTGCGCGCGTTCACCCCGGATCAGCCGGAAGTGACGGCCACCAGCAAGCGCGGCACGCTCAATGCCGACATGTCGGTGGTGGACCTGTACGACGACGCCGTCGTGGTGCGCCAGGCCGGCCCGCGCGACCCGGAAATGCGCGCACTCTCGGAACATTTCCAGGTGCTGGTGAACGAAGACATCGTCCGCACGGAAAAACCCGTCCAGCTGTATCGCGGGATGTCCGTGATGTACGGCGATGGCATGATTTTCAATAACATCACGCGCGCCGTACAATTGCTCGGCAACGTGCACGGCACGATCCAGCCGGCGGAACTGGGCAACAAGTCCCCGGCACCGCCCGCCACGCCCGGCGCGCCATCCCAGACCAAACAGGGCTCCAAGACCCCATGACCGATCGCCGCAATCCGCGACCCGCATCCCTTTCGCTGCGTGCCCTGCGCGCGCTGGCCGCCGCCTTCGCCGTGCTCGGCGCCCTGGCGTCGCCGCTCGCCCATGCCGAACGCGCCGACCGCGACAAGCCGCTCAACATCGAGTCGGATCACATGAGCTACGACGACCTCAAGCAGGTCAACATCTTCACGGGCAACGTGACGATGACCAAGGGGACCATCCTCCTCAAGGCCGATCGCGTCGAAGTGACCCAGGATCCGGAGGGCTACCAGTACGCCACGGCCTACTACAAGCCGGGCGGCCCCCTCGCCTACATGCGCCAGAAGCGCGATGGCCTCGACGAGTACATCGACGGCTGGGGCCAGACGATCTACTACAACGGCAAGACGGAAGTCGCCACGCTCACCACGCAGGCCACGCTCAAGCGCCTGGCCGGCGGCACGCGCGTGCTCGACGAAATCCATGGCAGCGTGATCACTTACGACACCTACAACGAGGTCTATACCGCGAACAGCGGGGCCGACCAGGTCAACGCCAACAATCCGAACGGCCGTGTACGCGCCACGCTCGCGCCGCGCAATGCGACGGGTGCCGCACCCGCGGCCGGCGGCCCGGGCAGCAAGCCGGCCGCAGCCCCCAAGGGCGATCTGCCGCCGCTGTCTCCCTCCAAAAGCATCGGGAATCCGCGTGAGTAATTCTGCCAACAACGCCTCGACCATCAACCCGGGCGCCGGGCCGTCGGGCAAGCCGAGCGCGCTCGTCGTGCGCTCGCTCAAGAAGCAATACGGCGCGCGCACCGTCGTGAAGGACGTGTCGCTGGACGTGAAAAGCGGCGAAGTCGTGGGATTGCTCGGCCCCAATGGTGCCGGCAAGACGACCTCGTTCTACATGATCGTGGGACTCGTGCCCGCCGACGACGGCGAAATCCAGCTCGACGGCAACCTGATCAGCGAATTGCCGATTCACGAACGCGCCCGCATGGGCGTCTCGTACCTGCCGCAGGAAGCATCGGTGTTTCGCAAGCTCACGGTCGAGGACAATATTCGCGCCGTGCTCGAACTGCAGGTCGACGCCCAGGGCAAGCCGCTCAAGCGCGACGAGATCGAGCGACGCATCGAAGCCCTGCTCGACGAGCTCCAGGTGAGCCATCTGCGCGAGAATCCGGCCATGTCGCTCTCCGGCGGCGAGCGCCGCCGCGTGGAAATCGCCCGGGCGCTGGCGACGCAACCGCGCTTCATCCTGCTCGACGAGCCGTTTGCCGGCGTCGATCCGATCGCCGTGCTGGAAATCCAGCGAATCGTGCGTTTTCTGAAAGATCGGGGCATCGGTGTCCTCATCACCGACCACAACGTGCGGGAAACGCTCGGCATCTGCGATCACGCCTACATCATCAGCGAAGGCTCGGTGCTCGCCGCGGGCACCCCCGACCAGATCGTGGCCGACGAGAGCGTCCGGCGCGTCTATCTGGGCGAGAATTTCCGGATGTAAAGCAAATTTTTCGCATGTAAACCCTGCCTCCGATAGGGCGCCGGGCCGGTTCCGCTGGCGTGACAAAGCCTCTACAATGAAGGCGAGACACGCTATGAAACCGACTCTTCAACTCCGCACCTCGCAGCACCTGACCCTCACGCCGCAGTTGCAGCAATCCATCCGGTTGTTGCAACTGTCGACGCTCGAACTTCAGCAGGAAGTCGAGCACGCCCTCACCCAGAACCCGATGCTCGAGCGCGAGGACGACTGGCTCGCGGGCTCGGTACGTGTCGGCACGGACGGGTCGCTTCGCAACGAGCGCAGCACGTCGGCGAGCAGCGCCAGCGAGGGCCATGAGTCCGCCAACGGCCATGACGAAACCCGCGAGCTCGACGGCCAGACCCGCTTCGACGACAGCAACCAGGACAGCGGCAGCGATTGGAGTCTTAACGATTTCGCCCGTTCGGGCAGCGCCTCGGACGACGACGACAACGCGCGCCCGCAGTTGCACGTCGATCACCCCAACCTTCGCGAACACCTGCTCGCGCAGCTGCGCCTGACCAAGGCGGGGCCGCGCGATCGCGCGCTTGTCGAATTCCTGATCGAATCGCTCGACGAAGACGGCTACCTCGGCACCATGCTCGACGAAATCCAGGCGGATATGCCTGAAGAGCTGGCGCTCGAGACCGAGGAGATCAACGCGGCGCTCGCGCTCCTGCAGAGCTTCGATCCGGCCGGGGTGGGTGCCCGTACGCCGTCCGAATGCCTGCGCCTTCAGTTGCAGCGCCTGCCCCCGAGCAATGTGCGCACGCTCTCGCTGCGCATCGTCTCGGATCACCTGGAACTGCTCGCCGCGCGCGATTACACGCGTTTGCGTCGCCTGCTCGGCGTGAGCGAAGACAGCCTGCGCGCGGCGCATCACCTGATTCGCTCCCTCGACCCTTTCCCCGGCGCGGCCTACGGCTCGCCGCAGGCCGATTACGTGGTGCCCGACGTGCTGGTGCGCAAGCAGGGCAGCAACTGGATCGCCGAACTCAACCCCGAGGTCATGCCGCGGCTGCGCATCAACGAGATGTACGCGCGAATTCTGCGAAACAACCGCAACGATCCGGGCACCGGCAATCTGCAGCAACAGCTCCAGGAAGCCCGCTGGCTGATCAAGAACATCCAGCAACGGTTCGACACGATCCTGCGTGTCGCACAGGCGATCGTCGAGCGTCAGAAGAACTTCTTCACGCACGGCGAAATCGGCATGCGGCCCTTGGTTTTACGCGAGATTGCTGATACGCTGGGTTTACATGAATCCACGATTTCACGGGTGACAACCAGTAAGTACATGCTCACTCCATTCGGGACTTTCGAGCTCAAGTACTTCTTTGGTTCGCACGTGGCCACGGAGGCGGGCGGCGCAGCGTCATCGACGGCCATCCGCGCACTCATCAAGCAACTCATAGGAGCAGAAGACCCGCAGAGCCCCCTTTCCGACAGCCGTATCGCGGAACTGCTGGCAGAGCAAGGGTTCGTGGTTGCGCGGCGCACTGTCGCGAAGTACCGCGAGGCCATGCGAATCCCCGCAGTCAACTTGCGCAAATCTTTGTAGTACGGTCCTGGTGCGCCATGTTGGCTCGCTGGGGCATTACGCCGCAGTGCGACATTGCGTCACGCCAATGGCTCTCGTCAGCCGGCGCCGCTCGTGACGCGGCCTGCACTTCGGCATTTCAGCAAGGAGAGCAGCTATGAATCTGAAGATCAGTGGACATCATCTCGAACTCACGCCGTCGCTGCGCGAATTCGTCGTCAACAAGCTCGAACGCGTGTTGAGGCACTTCGATCAGCTCATCGGCGCCGAGGTGATCCTCTCTGTCGACAAGACCAAGGAGAAGACCGGGCGCCAGATCGCCAGCATCACGGTGTATCTCAAGGGTAAGGAGATTTTCGTCGAGAAGTGTGACGAAAATATGTACGCTGCCATCGACAAGCTGATCGATATGCTCGACCGCAAGGTAATGCAATACAAGGACAAGGTTCAGGATCACGGCCGCGAGGCACTCAAGCACCAGCAACCTCCAGAGGCGGAACCGCTGCAATAAGTCCATCCGGGAGAGGTCGTCGCATTGACCGACACTGACGCGAAGCCGCACGGAACCTCACGCGCGAACCCACGTCTGTCATAAGTCTGGCATCACCCACCGCGGGGCCGTTGAACGGCCCCTTTTGTATGGTCCCGACGAGTTCCGCGCGTTGGCGCGGGCGCAGCGACGGGTGGTCTATAATGCGAGGTCAATCGGGGGTTGGAGGGCGACTACGCGTTCGCCCGCATTACAAGATGAATCGTTTAGTCAAACTCTTACCTGCGTCCAACATCCTGCTTGGACTGTCCGTCACCAGCAAGAAGCGCGTCTTCGAGCAAGCCGGGCTGCTCTTCGAGAGCAATGCCGGGCTCACGCGCGCGCTTGTCACCGACAATCTGTTTGCGCGCGAGCGTCTGGGCTCGACCGGGCTGGGGGAAGGCGTGGCGATTCCGCACGGCCGGATCAAGGGTCTGAAACATCCGATGGCCGCCTTCGTGCGCCTGGCCGACCCGATTCCCTTCGAAGCGCCCGACGGCCAGCCCGTCTCCCTGCTGTTCTTCCTGCTGGTTCCGGAACAGGCGACCCAGCAACATCTCGAGATTCTGTCCGAAATTGCCCAGTTGCTCTCCGATCGCTCGATGCGCGAGACATTGACCACGGCGCCCGACGCCGAAGTCATTCACGCCGCGCTCGCGAACTGGCAGCCCTGAGCCCGCGGGGGCTCGCCGATTTCCGCCGATATTCACGGGTATCGCCGCAAAGACTGACGAATTCCGTAGCTCCCACACCCAACCGAACGAGGCGACGCGGTGGAACTGACCGGCATCAACGCGCAGAGCATATTCGACGACAACGCAGCCACGCTGCGCCTGTCGTGGCTGACCGGCCATGAGGGATGGGAGCGCGGTTTCACGCCTGAAAGCGTGGCTACCGCAACCTCCAGCGCGGACCTCGTGGGTCACCTGAACCTCATTCACCCGAACCGGATCCAGGTGCTTGGCGAGGCCGAACTGCGCTATTACCAGCGCCTGACCGACGAGAACCGCAAACGTCACATGGGCGAAGTCATCGCCCTGGAACCGCCGTTCCTGGTGGTCGCGGACGGCCTCGAAGCGCCGCCCGACCTGGTGCTGCGCTGCACCCGTTCCTCGACCCCGCTGTTCACCACACCGATGTCGACGGCAGCTGTCATCGACAGCCTGCGGCTGTACATTTCGCGCGTGTTCGCCCCGCGATGCACGATGCACGGCGTATTTATCGACATTCTGGGCATGGGGGTGCTGCTGACCGGCGACTCCGGCCTGGGCAAGAGCGAGCTCGGCCTGGAACTGATCAGCCGGGGTCACGGGCTGGTGGCCGACGATGCCGTCGATTTCGTACGTCTCGGCCCGGACTTCGTGGAAGGCCGCTGTCCGCCCTTGTTGCAGAACCTGCTCGAAGTGCGCGGTCTGGGCCTGCTCGACATCAAGACGATCTTCGGCGAAACGGCCGTGCGCCGGAAGATGAAGCTCAAGCTGATCGTGCAACTGGTGCGCCGCCCCGACGGCGAATTCCAGCGCCTGCCGCTCGAGGCGCAGACGGTCGACGTGCTGGGGCTGCCGATCAACAAGGTCATTCTGCAAGTGGCCGCCGGGCGAAACCTTGCCGTGCTCGTGGAAGCCGCCGTGCGCAACACGATTCTGCAATTGCGCGGCATCGATACGCTCAAGGACTTCATGGAGCGCCAGCGCCAGGCCATGCAGGACCCGGACGGGATGCAGGGCAAGCTTCTCTGAGCGGCGCGACGCGTCGTCGTCCCCTTTTTCCCCGGGTTTACCGCAATTTTTGCGATTTTCTGTCAACGCCGCGCGATTGCGGCGCGTTTTCTTTCATGTTGTAATCGCCACGCGGCCCATCCCCGTGCGTGTCGACCTTATGGAGAGACGATCATGAAGAAAGCACTTGCTGCATTGCTCCTGGTATCCCCGCTGCTCGCATCGCCCGTGTTTGCCCAGACGGCCGCGCCGGCCCCCGCGCCCAAGGCGTCCAACTCGCAACAAAGCAAGATGAGCGCCTGCAATGCCCAGGCCGGCGACAAGAAGGGCGATGAGCGCAAGGCGTTCATGAAGTCGTGCCTGTCGAACAAGCCGGCCCCGGCAGCCAAGCAGACGCAGCAGGAAAAGATGAAGGCGTGCAACGCCCAGGCCGGCGACAAGAAAGGCGACGAGCGCAAGGCGTTCATGAAGTCGTGCCTGTCGAACAAGCCGGCAGGCTGATCCGCCGAGATCCAGGACCCAGCGATTTCCGCCAGACGGCGCCCCTTGCGGCGCCGTTTTTGTTGAACTGGCGCGAATTCGCGCGACAAAGCGCGACGTGTGCGGAACATTATCGCGTTCCGCTGCTCGACACCCGTAAGACACAATCGCTTACCATGAGGGTTGTATCCGGGAAATGTCATGAAGATCGTATTGATTACTGGCGTTTCGGGCTCCGGCAAGTCGCTCGCGCTGAATGTCCTCGAAGACGCGGGCTACTACTGTGTCGACAATCTGCCGTCACGCTTCCTGCCTGAACTCGCCGAGTACCTCGAAACACAGAACTACACACGCCTGGCCGTTGCCATCGACGCGCGCAGCGGCGGCGCCCTCGCCGATCTTCCGCCGATCATCGGCGGGCTGCGCCGCTTCGGCCACGACGTGCGCGTACTGTTCCTGAACGCCAACACGCAAACGCTGGTGCAGCGCTATTCCGAGACGCGTCGCCGCCATCCACTGTCGGTGGGCGGGGACGATACCGTTTCGGCCAACGGCTCGCTCGTCGAGGCGATCGAGAAAGAGCGCGAAATGCTCAACAGCGTGACCGAACTCGGTCACCAGATCGATACGAGCAATTTGCGCGCGAGCGCCCTGCGCCGCTGGATTCGCGAATTCGTGCAGCACGATCACACCGGACTCACGCTGATGTTCGAGTCCTTTGGCTTCAAGCACGGCGTGCCGCTCGACGCCGACCTCGTGTTCGATGTCCGTTCGCTACCCAATCCGTATTACGACTCGCAATTGCGCCCGCTTACCGGCCGCGATCAGCCCGTGATCGACTTTCTCTCGGCGATTCCCGAAGTCGACGAGATGATCAACGATATCGGCAATTATCTGCAGAAGTGGCTCCCGAGCTACATGCGCGATAACCGCAGCTATCTGACGGTGGCCATCGGCTGCACCGGCGGCCAGCACCGCTCCGTGTTCATCGCCGAGACGCTCGGCGAGCGCTTCCGCACCGAAGCGAGCGTGCTGGTGCGGCATCGCGAACTCACGCCTGGCGAGTCGGCCTGAGGGCCTGGCGATATTGTCGGGACGCGCAGGGATTCACGCAGGCAACCGTAGTTGGCCGTCGTCCTGCACGGTGAGCGAGAGCGCGTCGGCGATCTTGCGAATCGGCGACGGCAAGCCGGCGGCGGCCATGCCCGGCGCGTCGAGCCACGCGTGACGCGAACCGGCTGCCGACGCTGATGGCAGCGTCACGAGCCACGGCCGCAGGAATAGCTTGAAGTGCGTGAAAACGTGCGTCAGCCCCTGCAGCGGCACGATCGACGGCGCCACTTCCTGCGCGCCCAGGCCGTTCTCCGCGCCCTGGGCAAGTGTCACCGCAAGCGCCGTCAGGCGCGCGCGCAAGGCGGCATCGTCCAGCGCGCAGGCATCCGTCGGCGGCGTGAGTTCCGGCAGACTCCACAGTCCGCCCCAGATGCCGCTGTCCGGACGCCGCTCGAACAGCACGCGGTCGGCCGCACGAATGACGAGCACATCGACATAGCGCTGCGGCTGCGCCTTCTTCGGCTTGGCCGTCGGCAACGTGCGCTCGCGGCCCGTGGCGTGCGCCACGCAATCGCCGTCGAACGGACACTCTCCGCAACGCGGCTTGCCCCGCCCGCAAAGCGTCGCACCGAGATCCATCATCCCCTGCGTATAGGCCGGCAGATCCCGTTGGGGCAGCAGCGACTCGGCCAGCGCCCACATCTCGCGCTCGATCTTCGGCGTGCCGGGAAATCCTTCGATGCCAAACACTCTCGCGAGCACGCGTTTGACGTTGCCGTCGAGAATGGCCGCGTGCGCGTCATACGCAAACGCCGCGATGGCGGCGGCCGTCGAACGACCAATGCCCGGCAACGCGGCGAGGACCTGCGGATCGGACGGGAAGCGGGCCCCGTGCTCGGCCACCACGACCTGGGCGCAACGATGCAGATTGCGCGCCCGCGAGTAGTAGCCAAGCCCGCTCCACAGCGCCATGACGTCGTCCTGCGGCGCATTGGCCAATGCCGTCACGTCGGGAAAGCGTTCAAGAAATTTCGTGTAATACGGAATGACGGTGGCGACCTGCGTCTGCTGGAGCATGATCTCCGAGAGCCAGATGCGATAGGCGTCGCGGGTGTTCTGCCACGGCAGGTCGTGACGCCCGTGCTCGGCCTGCCACGCGATCAGGCGCTCGGCAAACGTGGCCGCCAGCGCGTCGGTGCCTGCGTTTTCGGGGGATTCTGTCATAAGCGATTCGGGGGGAATGTCGGATATCGTGCGTAGGGCGCCGCGCGCCGCGCGCTGCGCTATTTCTGGCAATGGGGGCAGAAGAACGTGGAGCGCTGCCCCTGCACGATCTGCCGGATCGGCGTGCCGCACACCCGGCACGGCAGGCCGGCGCGATCGTAGACGAAATATTCCTGCTGGAAATAGCCGCTTTTGCCGTCGCTGCCGACGAAGTCCCGCAAGGTACTGCCGCCCTTCTCGATGGCGGCGGCGAGCACTTCCTTGACGGCCGCGGCGAGTTTCCCGGCGCGCGGGCGCGTGAGCTTGCCCGCCGGCATGCGCGGATGAATGCGCGCGCGAAACAGGCTCTCCGAAGCGTAGATGTTGCCCACACCCACCACGATGCTACCCGCGAGCAGCGCCTGCTTGATGGAGACCGTTCGCCCCCGCGTGCCGGCATGCAGCCAGGCGCCATCGAAAGCGTCGGTAAGCGGCTCGACTCCCAGACTGGCGAGCAGCGGGTGCAGAAGCACATCGCCCGAGGTGCGCGGATGAAACAGCACGGCGCCGAAGCGCCGGGGGTCGCGATAACGCAGTGCACAGTGCTCGAAGACCAGATCGATGTGGTCGTGCACGCCGGCCGCTGGCAATGCGTGCGGCTCGGGCATGACACGCAACGTCCCGGTCATGCCCAAATGCACGAGCAGCCATCCGGGTGCATATTCAAGCAGCAGGTACTTGCCGCGACGGGTCACGCCAATGAGCGTCTCGCCGCGCAGGCGTGCGTCCAGCCCGTCGGGTACCGGCCAGCGCAGCGAGGCGTTGCGCACGTCGATGCGTGCGACACGCGTGCCCGCCACATGCGGCGCGATACCGCGGCGGGTGACTTCGACTTCTGGGAGTTCAGGCATGCCTGCGAACGTTTGCTGAGGATTTAGACTCTATTGTATCGGGCGCGCTACAATCGCTCGAAACCTGCCGTGGATCCCTATGCCGAACACCCGATTCCAGTCCGATTCCGCCGTTGCCAACCCGGCGGCACCTGTGGTTTTGCGCCTGCGCGGCGCCCTGGCACGCGGGGCCTGGGCCGGCGCGGCGGCGCTTGGCGTGGGCTGCGCGAGCGCCGTCATGGCGTTCCTGCCGTCGACGAGCGCTTTCGCCCAGAGCGGCCCCGCCGCACAATCGGCGCCGAAAGCCCCTGCCGCACCGGCCGTCGCGCCGGGCAAGGCCAACGGCGCGGGCGCGGCCGGCGATGCCAGGACCGATGCCGACAGCGAGGACGTGCCGCCGAATGCGAGCGTGCCGCATGAAAAGCTCCCGAACGTCACGTTGACCAGCGAGATCGTCTTCGAAGTGATGGCCGCGGAGCTGAGCCTGCAGCAAGGCAACCTCGCGCCGGCCTTCAATACCTACATCGCCCTGGCCAATCGCACGAAGGACCCGCGCATGGCACGCCGCGCCGTGGAGATCGCGCTCGGCGCGCGCCAGCTTGGCGACGCACTCGTCGCGGCCCGGCTGTGGCACCAGCTCGATCCGACGTGGCGTCCGGGCACGCAGTTGCTCGCGAGCCTCGAGGTCGGCACCGGCCATCTCGCGGAAGCCGAGCCCCTGCTCGTCGACGAATTGAACAAGGTGCCCGAAGCACGCCGCGGCCAGGCCATTCTCGAACTCCAGCAGATGATCGCTCGCAGTCCGGAACGCGCCACGGGCATCGAGTCGCTCAAGCGCATGCTGGCCAACGACATGCAGCGCCCCGAGGCGCAACTCGCCATCGCCCGCTCGCAGCTCGACGCAGGCGACACCGCCGGCGCCCGCGCGTCGCTCGAAGCCGCCCTCAAGCTCAAGCCCGACTATGAAGCCGCCGCGCTGCTGTACGGTCAGATGGGCCCCGCCGAGCGCACCAGCGCGATCGCCGGACTGAAGGCCTTCCTCGATCGCAACCCCAACGCGAAAGAAGCGCGCTTCGCCTACGCCAAACTCCTGCTCGCGGACAACCAGCTCGACGCCGCGCAGAAGCAGTTCGAGACGCTGGAGAAGCGTTATCCGCATGAACTCTCGACGCTCATGGCGCTCGCGTTGCTCAATCTGCACGCCAAGCATCCGGAGATCGCCGAGCAATATCTGCAGAAGTACGCCAGCGAAGCCGAAGCGCAGAACACCGACGGCGCGCAAGCCTACATCTATCTGGCGCAGATCGCGCAGGATCGCAAGGACTACCCGGCCGCCGACAAATGGCTCTCGAAGATTCGCGAGGACAGCAACGCGTATCTGCCCGCGCAAATCGGACGCGCGCAATTGCTCGCCGACCAGGGCAGGGTCGACGAAGGCCGTGCGCTGCTGCACGGTATCAAGTCGAGCGACCCGCGTGAGCAGCTCGCGCTCAAGCGCGCCGAGTCGGATCTGCTCGTCAAGGCCAAGCGCTACGACGACGCCGAGAAGCTGCTGTCCGTCGAAGTGAAAAACCATCCGGACGACGCGGACCTGCTGTATCAGTACGGCATGGTGGCCGAACTCAACCAGCACTACGACGTCATGGAAAAGGCGATGCGCCGTGTCATGACGGCGCAACCGGATAACGCGCAGGCCTACAACGCGCTCGGCTACTCGCTCACGGAGCGCAATACGCGTCTGCCTGAAGCCCTCAAGCTGCTGCAGAAGGCATCGGCGCTCGCGCCCGAGGATCCGTACATCATGGACAGCCTGGGCTGGTTGAAGTATCGCCTCGGCGACAAGCAGCAGGCGCTCGAACTGCTGCGTCGCGCCTACGGCATTCAGGCGCAAGCGGAAATCGGCGCGCACCTCGGCGAGGTGCTGTGGGAAACGGGCCAGCAGGACGAAGCGCGCAAGACATGGCGCGAAGCGCTCAAGCTTGACGGCGACGACGACACGCTGCGCTCGACGATGAAGCGCTACAACGTGGCACCGTAATGGATCAGGTACGAAGGATGCATGGTTTGACGAAGGGGTTGATGCAGGACATGGCGCGCGCGATCGCGCGGCCCCCGTCGCGCGACGGTCGTTGGTTTCGTGTCATGCGCGGCGCGGCACTGGCGCTGGCGTGCTCGGCCGCCGTATTCGCGACCGGCTGCGCAAGTCTCGCGCCGCCGGCCGCCGTCGAACAGGCGCCCGGAGCGAGTGTCGAGCACTATCGCGGCCGCTTCGCCGTGCGCTATGAGCAAAACGGCGAGACGCGCAATACCTACGGCAACTTCGACTGGCAGCAAAACGGCGAGAACGCGACCGTCCAGTTGCTCGATCCGCTCGGGCAGACGCAGGCAATCGTGCGTGAAAGTCCGCGCAGCGCTTCGCTCGAATTGCCGGGCAAGGCGCCGCTGACCGGGCCGCGCCTCGAAGACGTGATGCACGATGCGCTGGGATTCGCACTCCCGGTCGGCGGGCTGCGCTACTGGCTGCGCATGCGCAGCGCGCCCGGCTCGCAGGCAAGCATCGAAACCGATCCGCAGACGCAGCGCCCGTCGCATCTGAAGCAGGATGGATGGACGATCGACTATCAGGCGTTTTTCGACGGCACGCCGTTGCGGGTCAAACGTCTCGACCTCTCGCGCGATCTCGACGGCTCGCCGCTCGCCGTGCGTCTGGTGATCGACGAGTAAGCCTCCACATCCCCTCTGCTGCACGCGTTCCCCGCCTCGTTCGCGGTACGCGGCGCGCCCGCTCCCGAACGCCCTCGCTCGGGCGGTGCTATGCTTGGCACCGCCCGCGCCGGCATCTGGGACGCCGCACGGGCAATGTCCCCCCGTATCCGGCCGCCGGTGTCGTCTGTCGATGACCGCGGCATCCCATAAGTCTTCGTTCGCATTGCCATGTACGAAATCCTGCGTGACTGCCCCGCACCGGCCAAGCTCAATCTCTTCCTGCATATCGTGGGTCGCCGGCCGAACGGCTATCACGAACTGCAAACCGTCTTCCAACTGATCGACTGGGCGGACACACTGCATTTCGAGCGCCGCGGCGACGGACAGGTCGTGCACACGAATCCGCTGCCGGGCGTGCCGCCCGAGACCGACCTGACGGTGCGTGCCGCCCGTCTGCTCCAGGCGCATTGCGGCGTACGCTTCGGCGTGGACATCGGCATCGAGAAACGATTGCCGGCAGGCGGCGGCATCGGCGGCGGCAGTTCCGACGCGGCCACCACGCTGCTCGCGCTCAACCGCATGTGGCAGTTGAACCTGCCCCGCGAAACCCTTCAGACGCTTGCCCTCGAACTCGGTGCCGACGTGCCGTTTTTCGTCTTCGGTCGCAATGCATTTGCCGAGGGGCTCGGCGAGGTGTTGCGGGCCGTGGAATTGCCGCAACGACACTTCCTCGTGGTGAACCCGCGCGTACACGTCGCGACGGACAAAATATTTCGCGATCCCCTGTTGACAAGGGATACGAAGATCGTCACAATGGCGTTCTTTCTTGAGCACGCCAACAAAAACGTGTTCGAAACGGATGAAATCTTCCGTAACGACATGCAGGCGGCAGTCACTCGAGAATACGCGGAAGTCGCTGCTGTGATTGACTGGTTCAGAACCTTCACCCCGGCACGCATGACAGGATCCGGCGCCAGCGTGTTTGCAGTATTCGACACGAAGGCGGAAGCGGAAGACGCATGCAAGCGATTGCCAGAGCGCTGGATCGGCCAGGTGGCCACCAGTCTGGCCGAACATCCGATGTTCGCCTTCGCGTGAAAAAGTTTTACTTTGTTGCGTTTCCTACGGCGCAGCAAAGGCAACGGTTAGTGTAGGGGAGTCGCCAAGTTGGTTAAGGCACCGGATTTTGATTCCGGCATACGAGGGTTCGAGTCCTTCCTCCCCTGCCAATTTCTCTGTCGTGCAGTCTCAGCATCCATACGTCCCGCAGGTAGCCAGATGAGTAGTGATAACCTAATGGTATTCACCGGGAACGCCAATCCCGCCCTGGCCCAAGCGGTCGTCGACACCCTGGGAATCCCGCTTGGCAAGGCCATGGCGAGCCGATTCTCGGATGGTGAAATCCAGGTTGAAATTCAGGAAAACGTGCGCGGCAAGGACGTCTTCGTCCTGCAATCGACGTGCGCGCCGACCAACGACAACCTGATGGAACTGATGATCATGGTCGACGCGCTCAAGCGTGCTTCGGCCGGCCGCATCACCGCTGCCATTCCGTATTTCGGCTATGCCCGTCAGGATCGTCGCCCCCGCTCGGCGCGCGTGGCGATCTCGGCGAAGGTCGTGGCCAACATGCTGCAGATCGCGGGCGTCGAACGCATCATCACGATGGACCTGCACGCCGACCAGATTCAGGGCTTCTTCGATATCCCGGTCGACAACATTTACGCGTCGCCGTTGCTGCTGGCCGATGTGCGCGAGCAGAACCACGACAACCTCCTCGTGGTTTCGCCGGACGTCGGCGGCGTGGTGCGCGCCCGCGCGCTGGCCAAGCAACTGCATTGCGATCTGGCCATCATCGACAAGCGTCGTCCGAAGGCCAACGTGGCCGAAGTGATGAACATCATCGGTGAAGTCGAAGGCCGCACCTGCGTCATCATGGACGACATGGTCGATACCGCCGGCACGCTTTGCAAGGCTGCCCAGGTGCTCAAGGAGCGCGGCGCGAAAAAGGTTTATGCGTACTGCACGCACCCGGTGCTCTCCGGCGGCGCGGCAGCCCGTATCAATGCCTCGGAACTCGACGAGGTCGTCGTGACGGACACGATTCCGCTGCGCGATGACTCGAAGGGTGGCAAGATTCGCCAGTTGAGCTGCGCCAATCTGCTTGCCGAGACGTTCTCGCGTATCCGTCGCGGCGACTCGGTGATGTCGCTGTTCGCGGAGTAAGCGTTCGGTAAAGTTTTGCGACGGCGCCTGTGTGGCGCCGTTGTTATGTCGGCAGGGAGCATCTCCCTGCCTTTGTCGTTCCTGAAGCTCGCTTTTTTTGCGGGATATTCGGGAAGAAATCGCTGCCTGGTCGCGGGCAGTCCAAGGAGTTGTTATGAAAGTCGTCGCTTTTGAGCGTACTCAGCAAGGTACGGGTGCGAGCCGCCGCCTGCGCAATGCCGGTAAGACCACGGGCATCGTGTATGGTGGTAACGTCGATCCGAAACTGATCGAACTGGATCACAATGCACTGTGGCACGCCCTCCGCAAGGAAGCCTTCCACTCGTCGATCCTCGATCTGGAAGTGGCTGGCAAGTCCGAACAAGTGCTGCTGCGCGATGTGCAGTATCACCCGTTCAAGCAACTGGTCCTGCACGTGGATTTCCAACGTGTCGACCCGAACAAGCCGATCCACGTGAAGGTGCCCCTGCACTTCCTGGGTGCCGAGAACGCCCCGGCTGTGAAGCTGGCTTCGAACGTGATCAGCCACACCGTGAACGAACTCGACGTCAGCTGCCTGCCGGGCAAGCTGCCGGAATTCCTGGAAGTCGATCTGTCGACGCTGGAAGCCGGCAAGACCGTGCATGCGAAGGACGTCAAGCTGCCCGCCGGCGTGACGCTCACGCTGCACGTCGAGCAGGAAAACCCGGTGGTGGCGCAAGCCGTTCAACCGGCTGGCGCTGCTGCTGACGAAGCGGCCGCCCCGGCTGCCGAAGGCGAAACGCCGGCTGCCTAAGCCACGCGTGTTGGCCTTCAGCGGCGACGCTGGACGCAAGACCCGCCGCGACATCATGTCCGGCGGGTTTTTTTATGTCGGCGCGCACGCCGAATCGGCGCGCGCCAAGATCCTGACACCGAAATGATCAAGCTGATCGTAGGGCTCGGCAATCCGGGCGCCGAATATACAGCAACGCGTCACAACGCCGGCTTCTGGTTCGTCGACGCGCTGGCGCAGCAATGCGGTGCATCGCTGTCCAACCAGAAGAACTTCCATGGATTCGCCGCGCGCGCACGCATCGCCGGTCAGGAAGTGTGGCTGCTCGAGCCGCAGACCTTCATGAACCGATCCGGTCAATCGGTCGTCGCGCTCGCTCGCTTCTACAAGATCCTACCTGACGAAATTCTCGTGGTACACGACGAACTCGATCTGCTGCCCGGCACCGTGAAGCTCAAGCGCGGCGGTGGCAGCGGCGGTCACAATGGTCTGAAGGACATCGCCGCGCACCTCACCACGCCGGAGTTCTGGCGCCTGCGCCTTGGGATCGGTCACCCCCGCACGCTTCAGCCCGCCGGCAGCCAGCAGCAAGTGGTGGACTTCGTACTCAAGCCGCCACGCAAGGAAGAACAGGCACAAATCGACGACGCCATGTCGCGCTCGCTCGACATCGTCGATCTGGTCGTCAAGGGTGACATGGAAAAGGCGATGATGCGGCTGCACGCCACGCCGCACGCCACGCCGGGAAAGTAGGCCGGAAACGAAAATGAGCGGCTCGCAGGCCGCTCATCTCATTGCCCGAGGTGCCGCCGCGCAACGCTCGGGCCGATCGCGACGAAGCCGCGTGTCTCGCCGGGCAGGACACGCGCGAGCCTCGCTCAGGCCGACTTGGCCTCTTGCAGATGGGTGTACTTCTCGAGCAACTGCTCGGGCGTCTCGACGTGCTCGGGATTGACCGGAATGCACTCCACCGGACACACCTGCACGCACTGCGGTTCGTCGAAGTGCCCCACACACTCGGTGCACTTGTTCGGATCGATCTCGTAAATCTCGACCCCCATCGAAATTGCGTCGTTCGGGCACTCCGGCTCACACACGTCGCAATTGATGCATTCATCGGTAATCATCAAGGCCATACGGCACCTCCAGCCGTATCGCCGCGCCGGATCACCCGGCGCGCACGATACTTATCCCTGCGACGCCTGGCCGCCGACTTTCGTCACCAGCCACTTCTCGACGGAGGGGAACACGAACTTGCTGACGTCGCCGCCCAGTTGCGCGATCTCGCGCACGATCGTGCCCGAGATGAACTGGTATTGATCGGACGGCGTCATGAACATCGTTTCCACATCGGGCAACAGGTAGCGGTTCATCCCCGCCATCTGGAACTCGTACTCAAAGTCCGACACGGCGCGCAGACCACGTACGATCACGCGTGCCTGATGCTTGCGCACAAAATCCTTGAGCAGCCCGGAAAACCCTTCGACGCTCACGTTCGGATAGTGGCCCAGCACCTCGCGCGCGATGTCGATGCGCTCTTCCAGCGTGAAGAACGGCTTCTTGTTCTTGCTGTCCGCCACGCCGACGACGAGCTTGTCGAAGATGCCCGCCGCGCGGCGAACCAGATCCTCGTGTCCTCGGGTAAGCGGGTCGAAAGTCCCCGGATAAATCGCCACTACCATGCCAACGTCTCCTCGCGGCTGGGGACCGGTGCTGCGTACTTTTTCATTGTGGTCTCTGGGTTTTCGGAATCGATTCAAGCAAATGATAATGCACCGCTCCGGCTTTCGCCCGGCGCACGCACGCAAGGCCAAGCGCGGCAAGCGCATCGTCTTCCAGCGCGATGTCGGATTCGGCGTAGATCACGCCGCCCGGCGCCAGCAGACGTGCCGCAGGCGCCAACAGATCCTGCAGCCACCCGCTGGCAAATGGCGGGTCGAGAAACACCACGTCGAAAGCCCCGGGCGCCAGTGTGGTTATCAGGCGTCGCGCATCGGCCTGCACGACCTCGATCTGATCGGCGCCCAGCTTGGCCTGATTGGCGCGAAGCTGACGCACGGCCGGCGCGGCCTGCTCGATCATCAGCACCCGCACGGCGCCGCGCGATGCGGCCTCGAACCCGAGCGCCCCGCTGCCGGCGAACGCGTCCAGGCATTGCACGCCGCTCAGGTCCTGCCCGAGCCAATTGAAGAGCGTTTCCCGCACGCGGTCCGGTGTCGGCCGCAAGCCATCGCCAGGGGGCACCGGCAGCGGCGTGCGTTTCCATTGACCGCCGATGATGCGCACCTGTTGGGGAGCGCCGCGCGCGACATTGCCTGCGCCGGACTTCATGCCGCCCCCCGCCGCATTGCGTTGCCGGATGCGCCGATGCCGACGCCAGAAAGAGATCGCGCGCACCGCGGCGCACGCAGGGAATCCAAAATCATGACAATTCACGCTACATTGTTGAGGCGAAACATACCACATCGTCCGTGCCCCGGCCCCATCGGGGTCAAGTCGAACCCTGCAAGGCGCCCATCCCGGCCGGCCAGCGCGGCGCGAGCGCATGTCTCTCGTTCGCCACCGGGCCCCTGGATGCGCCTGCCGCCCAACAGGAGAGCGCCCGATCCACCATGACCGATGCCGCCATCGAGGTAGTTGAGCTATGCAAGGCCTATGAGGGCCGCCCCGTCGTCGATCACCTGTCGCTGCATGTGGCGCCGGGCGAGTGCTTCGGCCTGCTGGGCCCCAACGGGGCGGGCAAGACCACGACATTGCGCATGCTGCTCGGACTCGTCACGCCCGATGCCGGCAACATTCGCCTCGGCGGCCTGCCGGTGCCACGTCTGGCGCCCGAAGCGCGGCGTCGCGTCGGCGTCGTTCCCCAGTTCGACAACCTGGACCCCGACTTCACCGTACGCGAAAACCTGGCGGTCTTCGGCCGCTATTTCGGACTCTCCCGCGCCGACATCCGCGAACGTGTGCCCGCCCTGCTCGCCTTCGCCCGCCTGGAATCGAAGGCCGATGCACGCGTGGGCCAGCTCTCGGGCGGCATGAAACGACGCCTCACGCTCGCGCGTGCGCTCGTCAACAATCCGGATCTGCTCATCCTCGACGAGCCCACGACGGGCCTCGATCCGCAGGCGCGACATCTGATCTGGGAACGCCTCAAATCGCTGATGAACGAGGGCAAGACCATTCTGCTCACCACGCACTTCATGGAGGAGGCGGAACGTCTTTGCCACCGCCTGTGCGTGATCGATGCCGGGCGCAAGATCGCGCAAGGCACGCCGCCTGAGCTGATCGCTCGCGAGATCGGCTGCGATGTCGTCGAAGTCTTCGGCGACGTGCCGCACTCGCTGCTCGCGCGACTGGCGCCTCTCGCGGAACGCATCGAGACTAGCGGCGAGACGCATTTCTGCTACGTGCGCGACGCGGCCCCGCTGGTCGGCGCCCTGCAGGACCAGCCCGGCGTGCGCTATCTGCACCGCCGCGCCAACCTCGAAGACGTCTTTCTCAAACTCACCGGGCGGGAGATGCGCGATGAGTGAACCCGACCGCCATGCCCCCGGCCCGCGTCACAACGCCGACACCGACGCCGGCGCGAACGCGCGTGCCAACACCCACGCCAACGTCACCGTCAACGCGCGCACAACGGAATCCGAACCGACGCGGGCCGCACGAATCGCGCACGGCCCGCATCCGGCGACACCTCCCGCATCGCCACGCTACCTGCCGGGCGCGTCGGCATGGACAGGTGTCTGGCGACGCAATTTCCTCGTATGGCGCAAACTCGCCATCGCCTCGATGTTCGGCAATCTGGCCGACCCCATGATCTATCTGTTCGGACTCGGCTTCGGTCTCGGGATAATGGTCGGCGAGGTCGATGGCACGTCATACATCGCATTTCTCGCCGCGGGCACGGTCGGGTCGAGCGTCATGTTTTCGGCAAGTTTCGAGTCGATGTATTCCGGCTTTTCGCGCATGCACGTGCAGCGTACGTGGGAGGCGCTCATGCACACACCGCTGACGCTCGGCGACGTGGTCCTGGGCGAGGTCGTGTGGGCAGCCAGCAAAGCCGTGCTCTCGGGCGTTGCCATTCTGCTGGTGGCGAGCGTGCTCGGCTATGCGCGCCTTGACGCCCTGCCTGTGGTACTGCCCGCGGTTCTGCTCGCCGGTCTGGCATTCGCGAGTCTGGCGATGATCATGACGGCGCTCGCGCCGAGCTACGATTTCTTCATGTTCTACCAAACGCTAGTGATGACGCCGATGCTGTTGCTCTCCGGCGTGTTCTTCCCGTTGTCGCAATTGCCGGCGGCCGCCCGCCACGTGACCGAATGGCTGCCGCTCGCGCACGCCGTCGCTCTCATACGTCCGGCAATGCTCGGGCGCACCCTCGACCAGCCCTGGCTGCATGTCGGCGCGCTGCTCGTCTATGCGATCGCCGGGTTTGCCGTGGCCTTGATACTTCTGCGCCGCCGGGTTCTGCGCTGAAGTGCCACAAAAAAACGGCACCGGAATCGTTCCGGTGCCGTTATCGTTCCGCATTCCGACGTCATTCGCGCCGCAGCAAATCGCGGCGCGCCATGCGGGCCCTGCCTTACTCCGCCTTCCCGTTGCCGACCGGCCGTGCCGCCCCCGGCGTCGCCGCGCCGGCGCTCGCCGCACCGAACACATCACGCGGCCCGACCACGACGGTCGCAAGCCGCTCCGGTTGCACATGACGCGCAAACGCGGCTTTCACCTGCGCGGCCGTCACCGCTTGCACCTTGCTCGTCCAGGTGTCGAGATAGTCCAGCGGCAGATTGTAGAACCCGATGGCCGCCACATTCGCCAGCAGCTTGCGGTTGCTGTCGAGTCGCAGCGGGAACCCGTTGGTGAGATTGTCCCTGGCGGCCTGCATCTCCGCGTCGGTCGGTCCCTCCTGCACGAATGCCGCGAGCGTGTCGCGCACCACGCGCAGCGCCTGCTGCGCCTGCTCACGACGCGTTTGCAGGCTGATCTCGAAGGGCCCCTCCTGCAATTGCGGCGAAAAGCTGCTCGACACGCCATACGTCAGACCGCGCTTCTCGCGCACCTCGGCCGTGAGCCGCGAGACGAACCCGCCACCACCGAGCACGTAGTTGCCCACGAGCAGCGGAAAGTAGTCCGGATCGCTGCGCGCCACGGACGCCTGCCCCGTCACGATATGCGCCTGCTCGGCCGGATGCGGCAGATCGATCTGCACGGCGCTGCGCAGCGGCGCGACAGCGGGCATTGCGGGCGGCGTCACGCCCGCCGGCATCGCGTCGGTGAGCGACGCCACGAGCTTCTCCGCCTGCGCACGATCGATATCGCCCACGATCGTCACGACCGCCCGCTTGGGACTGTACATGTCACGATAGAAGCGCAGCAGATCCTCACGCTTGATGGCATTGACGCTCGCCACCGTGGGACTTACGCCGTAGGGATGGCTGCCGTAGATGGCATGGCGGAAGGCCTTCTCCGCAATCGCCTCCGGCTTCGTATCGGATTCGGCGATCGCCGAAGACAGTCGTGCCGCTTCGCGCTTGAGCACCGCGTCGGGGAATGTGGGATGCTGGAGGAACTGCGCCACCGTATTGACGGCCGCGTCCCGCTCGGCGGCCGACGACAGTGTGCGCATGGTCACGGTCGCGGCGTCGCGCCCGGCGCTCGTCGCCTCCATCGCGCCGACATCTGCGAAGCGATCGGCGATCTGTGCCTCGGTGAGGCCCGGACGGCCCGTCGCCGCGGCCGCGCCGGCATCGAGCAGGCCCGCGGTCAGCAGCGCCAGCCCGGACTTGCCCGGCGGATCGTAGCGGCTGCCGGCATCGAAGTCGATGTTCAGGTCGATCATCGGAATCGAGCGGCTCTCGACGAACATCACCTTCGCCCCCGACGGGGCGATCCAGCTCTGGATCGGCAGCGCCGCCTGTGCCGACAGCGGCATGACTACCGCCACGGCGCCGGCGGCGACCGAGGCCATCAACCCCGAGCGCGCAGGCGCGCCAAACGCACGCAACAGTGCGGAAATCTTCATCATCGTGTGGCCCTCTCAGCGCATGTTCTTCAGGTCTTCCGCCCCTTGGGCGCGGCGCTTGCGTGTCGCTTCGTCGATCGGCTGCGGCACCAGCGTCGCCACCGTCAACGTTTCGTCACCGAAGTACTTGCCGGCCACCGCCTGCACCTGTTCGGGCGTGACGGCCTTCACCTTCTCGAGCATGCGATCGATCTGGCGCCAGGAGATACCCGACATTTCGTTCAGGCCGATCTCCATCGCCTGTCCGAAGACCGAGTCGCGCTTGTAGATCTGCCCGGCAATTACCTGCGCCTTCACGCGCTTGAGTTCGGCCT
Organism: Pandoraea sp. E26; assembly: GCF_000681415.1. Taxonomy (NCBI): domain Bacteria; kingdom Pseudomonadati; phylum Pseudomonadota; class Betaproteobacteria; order Burkholderiales; family Burkholderiaceae; genus Pandoraea; species Pandoraea sp. E26. The sequence continues at coordinate 186,759 of NZ_AYXJ01000015.1, read as the reverse complement.
GCGTCACGCCGTGCGCGGCAATGTCGGCGACCTGTGCGCGCAACGCCTTCTCCATCTGATCGGGCGTCTTGCCCTGAGCGGGCGTGCCGTCGAGGATGAAGAACTGCGGCCCGCGGCCGACGCCGTCGTAGCTGGCGCCGACGTCGTTCGCAACGCGCTGTTCGCGCACCAGCCGACTCGTCAGGCGCGCATTGCCATATCCGTCGAGCACGGCCGCGAGCACTTGCAGCGCATAAACGTCGTCATCCTTCTCGACATCGGTCAGACGCGGCGCCCGCCACGCGAGCATCACGTTCGGATTCTCCGCCGGCGCCTTCACGAAGACACGCCGCACGCCGAGTTGCGCCGGTTCGTTCTGCGGACGCCGGTCCGGCAGCGCGTGCGACTTGAGCGGCCCGTAATACTTCTCGGCGAGCTGCCTGACCTGTCCGGGGTCCACGTCGCCGCTCACGACCACCACGGCATTGTTCGGGGCGTACCAGCGCTCGTACCAGTCGCGCGCGTCCTGCACCGTCATGTGCTCGAGATCGTCCATCCAGCCGACGATCGGACGGCGATAGGGGTTGGCGACGAGCGCGGTGGCCATCAACTGCTCGTAGAGCAAGGCGCGCGGCTGATCGTCCGTGCGCAGGCGACGCTCCTCCATGACAACCTGGATTTCCTTGGCGAACTCGTCCGCCGACAAGGTCAGGTTGGCCATCCGGTCGGCTTCCAGGCGCATCATCTCCGGCAGGCGCGACTTCTCCGTCTGCTCGAAATAGCCCGTGTAGTCCTTGCTGGTGAAGGCGTTCTCCCGGCCGCCGAGCGCGGCGACCTGACGAGAGAACTGGCCTGGCCCGACCGACTTGGTGCCCTTGAACATCATGTGCTCGAGCGCATGGGCGACGCCAGTGGTGCCATTGAACTCGTCGAGCGAACCGGCGCGGTACCAGACCACGTGCGCCACCGTCGGCGCCCGGTGATCTTCGCGCACGATCAGCCGCAGGCCATTCGATAGCGTGAATTCCGATGTGTTGTCGGTCGTTTTGCTGCCCGTCGTGTCGGCCGCATGGCTCAGGCTCATCAAACCCGCCACGGTCAATCCGACCAAGGCGTGGCGCCAGCGCATGGTTACCGTCATGGATCCCCTTTCGCCCGTCGTGGACGTCGATTCGCGTCTGATAAAATACGTCGCATTTCCCGCGTCGGAAACAACGACCCGCCCATTGTAGGGGGTTTTGTGCCACGCGAATCGCAGGACAAATCACAGTCGCACGCCGCTTGCGCGTCCCCACGTCGAGTTCTTCACCCCATGTTCAGCTTCTTCAAGCGCTTCAAGTCGGGCGGCAACAAGGCCGCCGAGACGAGTCCCGCACCGACCGAATCTCCCGGATTGCCCGAGTCCGATGCGTCGCACGAGGCGGCCCGCCCCTCTGCCGCCTCCACAGCCCCCACCGCCCCCACCGCTCCCGCGGTGCCGCCGCAGGGCAACGACACCAGGACAGACATCGGCCCGGAGCCCGAAGCCCCGCCCGTGGGCGTGCCGCTCACGCCGAACGTGCCGAACGACGTACCGAATGTGTCGGCGGCGCCCTCGGGCGCTACCGCCCCGAGCACGCCGGCCAGCCCCACGGCGCCGCACGTCACCGACGCCCGCGTGAGCGAGCCCGTCCGTCATGCCCCGGCTGCCGAAAACGCGGCGGCGTCCGAGCCGGCGATGGCGAATGTCCCAACGTCCGACGCCTCCGAGACATCCGAATGGCTCGAATCGCCCGAATCACCCGAATCGCTCGCATCGTCTGAAGCGTCGGCATCGGCCGCGCCGGTCGTCGTGAAGGATGCCAGCGGCGAAGCCATCGGCGAGATCGTGTCCGCGCCGGCCCCCGCCCCGGCCGCCAAGCGCTCGTGGCTCACGCGGCTCAAGGCGGGCCTGTCGAAGACGAGCGCCGGCCTCACGGGCATCTTCGTCGGTGTGAAGGTCGACGAGAACCTGTTCGAGGAACTCGAGAGCGCACTTCTGATGAGCGACGCCGGCGTGGAAGCCACCACGTTCCTGCTCGATGCCCTGCGCAAAAAGGTCAAGGCCGAACGGCTGACCGACGGCGAACAGGTCAAGCGCGCATTGCACGACCTGCTCGTCGAACTGCTGCAACCGCTCGAGCAAAGCCTCGTGCTGGGCCGCGAAGCGCCGCTGGTCGTGATGATCGCGGGCGTGAACGGCGCGGGCAAGACGACCAGCATCGGCAAGCTTGCCAAGCACTTCCAGCACTACGGTCAGTCGGTTCTCCTTGCCGCCGGCGACACGTTCCGCGCGGCCGCCCGCGAGCAGCTCACGATCTGGGGCGAGCGCAACAACGTGGCGGTCGTCTCGCAGGAGAGCGGCGATCCGGCCGCCGTCGTGTTCGACGCGGTCAACGCCGCCCGCGCCCGCAAGATCGACATCGTGATGGCCGATACGGCCGGTCGCCTGCCCACGCAGCTGCATCTGATGGAAGAACTCAAGAAGATCAAGCGCGTGCTGGGCAAGGCCGCCGACGGCGCGCCGCACGAAGTGCTGCTCGTGATCGATGCCAATACCGGTCAAAACGCACTCGCGCAGGTCAAGGCGTTCGACGACGCCCTGCAGCTCACCGGCCTCATCGTGACCAAGCTCGACGGCACCGCCAAGGGCGGCATCCTCGCCGCGATCGCCCGCCAGCGTCCCGTGCCGGTGTACTTCATCGGCGTGGGCGAAAAGGTCGAGGACCTGCAACCGTTCTCGGCGCGAGAGTTCGCCGACGCCCTGCTCGGGTAAGACGCGCGAATCGCGCTGCCGAACGACGCCGCCCGCCGGCGTCAGACGAACCGACGGCCCGCCACGTCTCGTGTGCGGGCCGTTTGTCTCTCGGGGCAGCACAACCGACGGCCACCGACAGCGCCGCCGGTCAGCCCGTTACAACTGTTGCGCGACGAGTCCCGCGCATAGCCCCCACATCATCGTGCCCACGAGGCCGTCGAGTACCTGCCAGGCTCTTGCCCGCGAGAACAGCGGGGCGAGCAGACGCGCACCGTAGCCGAGCAGCGTGAACCACAGGACGGACGCCGTCATCGCTCCCGCCGCGAACCAGACATTGCCGGGCGCGGCCTCGCGCGCGCCAATGCCGCCAAGCAGGATCACTGTGTCGAGATAAACGTGCGGGTTGAGCACCGAGAGCATCAGCACGAGCACGAATGCGCGTTGCCAGGTCATGTCCTGCGTCGCCGCGCGGCTGCCATCCGCCTGCAGCGCGCCGGTGCCGCGAAACGCCGCGCGCCAGGCCCGCAGTCCATACCAGAAAAGGAAAGCGGCGCCGCCCCACGTCACGGCGGTCAGGAAACGCGGATATGCGTCGATGAGCCCGCCCATGCCCGCCACGCCTGCCGCGATCAGCACCATGTCGCAAACGGCGCACACGGCCACGACCAAGCCGACATGCCGCTTGAGGATGCCCTGGCGCAACACGAACGCGTTCTGCGCACCGATGGCAATGATGAGACTGGCGCCAAGGGCCATGCCCCGCCAGAAAGCCGGATCGAACATGCGGCGCTTACTCGGCGTCCGGTTGCGCTTCCGGGGCAGCGCGACGGAAGGCGTCGAGCGTCTGGCAGTGCGCGTCGATGGCGGCGATGCGCGGGAACGAAGCCATGTCCACCTTGAATCGATTGGCGTTGTAGACCTGCGGCACGAGACAGCAATCGGCCAGGGTCGGCGTGTCGCCGAAGACGAATTTTCCGGGCGAGCGCTGGGCCGCCAGGCGCGCTTCGAGCGCCGTGAAGCCCTCCACGACCCAGTGGACGTACCACGCGTTCTTCTGCTCCTCGCTCACCCCCAGGTCGTGCTTGAGATAGCGCAACACGCGCAGGTTGTCGATCGGATGAATGTCGGCCGCGATGTCGAGCGCCAGCGCCCGCACCTGCGCCCGCGCGACCGGATCGGCGGGCAGAAGCGCCGGCGTCGGATGCACGTCCTCCAGATATTCGATGATGGCCAACGATTGATGAATGTTGACCTCGCCGTCGACGAACGTCGGCACCAGCCCGTTGACGTTCAACGCACGGTACGCCGGTTTGCGCTGCTCGCCGCCATCGCGCACCAGATGCACCGGCACGATCTCGTAATCGAGCCCCTTCAGATTCAGGGCGATCCGCACGCGATACGCGGCGGAACTGCGGAAATAGCTGTACAGCGTGGACATGGCAAGACCTCGGAGGGGAATGGGGGAAAGGCGACGGCCGCCAGCAACTGTGTGCGTGCGCCGCGCCCGAACCCGAAATGGTACTTCAAGCACTGGCACCGGGCACCCCCAAGTGCGTATCATGAGCGGACAATCTCCCTCCGGAGCGTGCCTCGTCGCCCCGGTCTGCCCAGTACGACACAACACCGAAGTGCCATGACCGCCGTCCCACTCGCTCCCTTCGCCTGCGCGCCGCTGCTCAAGACCATCGCCCGGGGCGCCAAGGGCGCGCGCGCGCTCACCGCCAACGAGACGCGAGAACTCTTCGACGCCATTCTCGCCGGGCGCGTGGCCCCGGCGGAGCTGGGCGGCGTGCTGATCGCGTACCGCATCAAGGGCGAGACACCGGTCGAGCTGCGCGCCATGCTCGACGCCGCTCACGCCACCTTCCCCCCGCTCGTCGCCCCCGCCGACGCGCCGCCGCCCGTTCTGCTGCCAAGCTACAACGGCGCGCGCAAGCAGCCCAACCTGACGCCGCTGCTTGCGCTGCTGCTCGCCCGCGACGGCATTCCGGTGCTGGTGCACGGTCAGCATCACAGCGGCGCGAATCGCGTTGGCACTCAAGCCATCCTTGCCGAGTTGGGGCACGCCGCATGCGGCTCGGCGATGGATGCGCAAACGGCGCTGCGCGACCGACGCGTCGCCTATCTGCCGATCGCGGCGCTGTCGCCCGCGCTGGAGCGTTTGCTGGAGATGCGGGCCGTGCTCGGCGTGCGCAATTCCGGGCATACGGTGGTGAAGTTGCTTCAGCCGTTTGCCGGTCCGGCGCTGCGCCTGGTGAACTACACCCATCCCGAGTATCGTGAAACGCTCGGCGAACTGTTCTCCGATCCGGCGAATAGCCCCGCCCCCGGCGTGCTGCTCGCGCGCGGCACGGAAGGCGAACCGGTCGCCGATGCCCGCCGCCAGGCGGCCATCGAGGGCTTTTGCGACGGCGTGCTTACGTTGTGGCAGGCCGCCGAAGAAGGCGCTACCGGCACCCCGCCGGCGCTTCCTGCCGCGGACGCCCCCGCGACCGCCCGGTGGATCGAAGCGGTGCTGGCGGGTGACGTTCCGATTCCCGCGCCCATCGCCCGGCAGGTCGCGGTGATCCGTCTGGCGTTGCGGCTCGACACGCCCGGGTCGCGGACCTGAGCGACCACACACGCGCTTCGGGGGCGCCCGCACCCGCTCGGGCATGTGTCCCTGATGCACCCGGCTACCCGCCATCCCCTGCCGGATAGCCGGATACGCCGGATACGCCGGCATTGGCGCATCATTTGAGCGCAATTCGATGCATTGCGCCCGATAAACGCAACAATCGCTTGCAGCCAAACACGAATTCCATTTTTCTCGGAACGTTTTATTCCGAAATTCGTCAAAGATTACGTATTGAGACGTGCGTCCGGCGAGGGCCGGACTGAGCGCATGGCGTCAATCGGCCGACGCCATGCGCGTCGCCTGCCAGGAGATGAGATGCCAGGCGTCCGCTTCCAGCACATGGACCGCCGTGTAGGTCATCTGCGATTCGAGCGAGCCGGTCGCGGTCTCCAGCTCCACGCGGAGTTTGCCTGTCACGACCACGGTGTCGCCGAACTGGCGCAATTCCTGCGCCTTGACGTCGATGTCGATGTAACGCCGGCGCCCGGAACTGAGCGCGTCGAGAAACTCGCGTTTGGTTTCTCGTTTGCCGTTTGAATGAACGTAATGAAGATCGCTTGCCAGCAAGGCATCCAGTTGTTCGACGTCGCACTCGACCATCGCGTCGAAGCGCGCCGATTCGAGTTCCCGTACCGCGTCAATGTGCTTTCCGGCCATGCTGTCCTCCCATCTTCGCCACCATTAAACGCTCGCGGCTTGGGTTGCAATTTACACCATCCACGTGACGTTTGCGCCAGTGACTTCTCCCGTTTGACGGAGGGTGCTGGAAAACCCCGAGACGCCGGAAACTTCCCGTCCGGTAAGGGTTCTAACGTGTTTAGCACTCACCGAAAGAGAGTGCTAAAATGTTTTCCCAGAGGCTAACCAGGAGTCCACCACTTGAGTACTGCCGCCACTTTGCATCCGACGACGCCGGCCACCGGCACGGCGCCGACTTCGCGTGCCCTTGCGCTTGCCCCGTCCGCGTTGATGCTGCCGGGCAGTCTGGGCAATATCGACAGCTACATTCAGGCTGTCAACCGCATTCCCCTGCTTTCCGCCGAGGAAGAGCAGTCGCTCGCCAAGCGTCTGCGCGAGAACGATGATCTGGAAGCCGCCCGCCAGTTGGTGCTCTCGCACCTGCGTCTGGTGGTGTCCATCGCGCGTAACTACCTCGGCTACGGTCTGCCGCACGCGGATCTGATCCAGGAGGGCAATATCGGCCTGATGAAGGCCGTGAAGCGCTTCGACCCCGCCCAGGGCGTTCGGCTCGTGTCCTACGCCATGCATTGGATCAAGGCCGAGATTCACGAATATGTGCTGAAGAACTGGCGCACCGTGAAGGTTGCCACGACCAAGGCCCAGCGCAAGCTGTTCTTCAACCTGCGCAGCCAGAAGCAAGGCCTGCAAGCGTTCACGCCGGAAGAGATCGATCAGGTCGCCCGCGATCTGAACGTCAAGCGCGAAGACGTCATCGAGATGGAAACGCGCATGTCGGGCGGCGATATCGCCCTCGAAGGTCACAGCGACGACGGCGAGAGCGCCAGCTTCGCTCCGATCGCGTACCTGGCCGACTCGCATCAGGAGCCGACCGCCGTCATCGCCGCACGCGAGCGCGACCACCTGCAAAGCGACGGGCTGCAAACCGCGCTCGGCCGACTCGACCCGCGCAGCCGTCGCATCATCGAGGCCCGCTGGCTGTCGGTGGCCGACGACGGCAGTGGCGGCGCCACGCTTCACGAACTGGCGGAAGAATTCGGCGTGTCCGCCGAGCGCATTCGCCAGATCGAGGTCGCCGCAATGAAGAAGATGAAAGGCGCGCTTCAGGCCTACGCATAAGTCGACCGCGCCGCAGCGCCCCTGCCGCCGGCCATCAAGCCCCGTGAGATCCACGGGGCTTTTTTATTGGACTTCGAAAGCTCATCGCCCATTCGCTCAGGACTTGATGCATCGCAAGGTCGCCGGCGCGGCGCACCGATAGAATCGGATCGTACGTGGCCATGCTGCGTGCGAAGGACGGCCCGGGGGCCGTTCGGCGCGCCGGACCCTTGTCTCGAATCCGCTTCCCATCTGCCGTGCGTCACGGCGGCAGATCCGCATCGAACCAGCGTCATCTGCGTGTCATCCGCCCCCGCGCTCCGCGGTTTGACATTTTCAAGCGTTAAGGCACAATGCGCCGGAAGTCGACGCTGTTTCCGACATCACGACTTTCGACGCCAGGAGCCGTCACGGATGGACACCCACTCTCCTAGCAGTCTGAAGCCTCCCGCCACGGCCGCGCCCGCAGTCGCGCCGCGCCCCGTTGCCTCCGGCGTCCTCGCCTGGTGCGTCAGGCGCTGGCGCAACCGCCCTTCCCGTTTCATGTTCGAAATCCTGATCGTTCTCGCGATCAAGGTCGTACTCCTGTTCATTCTGAAACATGCGTTCTTCGACGCACCGATGGCCAAGCACATGCAATTGCCGCCGGACGTCGTGGCCCGCGCCCTGATCGGGCCGCAGGCAGTAGAAGCGCAGTCCCCCACCCCAAGTCAAGGTGTCCGCCATGATCAGTAGCGAAGTCGTTGACCTCTCGCGCTTGCAGTTCGCCGCTACGGCGCTGTATCACTTCCTGTTCGTCCCGCTCACGCTCGGCCTGTCGTGGCTGCTTGTCATCATGGAGTCGGTCTATGTGATGACCGGCAAGCAGATCTACAAGGACATGACCCAGTTCTGGGGCAAGCTCTTCCTGATCAACTTCGCGATGGGCGTGACCACGGGTCTCACGCTCGAATTTCAGTTCGGCACCAACTGGGCGTATTACTCGCACTATGTTGGCGACATCTTCGGCGTGCCGCTCGCCATCGAAGGACTGATGGCGTTCTTCCTCGAAGCCACGTTCGTCGGCCTGTTCTTCTTCGGCTGGAACAAGCTCTCGCGCATCGGTCACCTGGCGACCACGTTCGCGGTGGCGCTCGGCTCGAACCTCTCGGCGCTCTGGATTCTCGTGGCCAACGGCTGGATGAACAATCCGGTCGGCGCGCACTTCAACTACGAGACCATGCGCATGGAGCTCAACAGCATCTGGGAGGTGATCTTCAACCCGGTCGCCCAGGTGAAGTTCGTGCACACGCTCTCGGCCGGTTACGTGACCGCCGCCATGTTCGTGCTCGGCATCTCCGCGTGGTATCTGCTCAAGCGTCGCGACGTGCCCTTCGCGCTGCGCTCGTTCGCCGTGGCTGCGGGCTTCGGTCTCGCATCAACGCTCTCGGTCATCGTGCTGGGCGACGAATCGGGCTACACCACCGGCGAAGTGCAGAAGGTCAAGCTCGCCGCGATCGAAGCCGAGTGGGAAACGGCCAAGCCGCCCGCATCGTTCACGCTGTTCGGGTTCCCGAACCAGAAGGAAGAGCGCACCGATTACGCGGTGAAGATTCCCTGGGCCATGGGCCTGATCGCCACGCGCTCGATCGACACGCCGGTGATCGGTCTGACGCAGCTGCGCGACGAGCACAAGGACAACATCAAGCGCGGCATGCTTGCCTTCGCGGCGCTTGAAAAGCTGCGCGGCGGCGACACGTCGCCGGAAGTGAAGGCCGAGTTCGAAAAGTACAAGGACGATCTCGGTTACGGCCTTCTGCTCAAGAAGTACACGCCCAACGTGGTCGACGCCACGCCCGAGCAGATCCTCATGGCCGCCAACGACACGATCCCGCCGGTCGCGCCGGTGTTCTGGTCGTTCCGCATCATGGTCGGCCTGGGCTTCCTGTTCCTCTTCACGTTCCTGTGGGCGTTCTGGCTGTGCGCACGTCGTCGTCTGCTCAAGCCGCGCTCGGCCTGGTTCCTGCGCTGGACCGTATGGGCGATTCCGCTGCCGTGGCTCGCCGCCGAATTCGGCTGGATCGTCGCGGAAGTGGGTCGTCAGCCGTGGACCATTGCCGGCATTTTGCCGACGCATCTCTCGACGTCGTCGCTCTCGGCCACCGACCTTTATCTGAGCCTCGCGGGTTTCATCGTCTTCTACACCGCGCTGCTCGTCATTGAAATGTTCCTGATGGTGAAGTACGTCAAGCTCGGCCCGTCGTCGCTGCACACCGGCCGCTACCACTTCGAGACCGAAGGCGCGAACGGCACCGACCGCGCGGCCTCGGCCTGATCGTCAGGGAGACACGACATCATGATGATCGATTACACCGTACTCAAGCTGATCTGGTGGGTGCTCGTCGGCGTGCTGCTGATCGGCTTCGCCTTCTTCGACGGCTTCGACATGGGCACCGGCACGCTGCTGCCCTTCCTCGGCAAGACCGACGCGGAACGCCGCGTCATCATCAACACCGTGGCCCCCACATGGGAAGGCAACCAGGTATGGTTCGTGACGGCCGGCGGTGCCATGTTCGCCGCGTGGCCGCTCGTCTACGCCGCGGCGTTCTCGGGGTTGTACTGGGCGCTGCTGCTCGTGCTCTTCGCGCTGTTCCTGCGCCCCGTGGGCTTCGACTACCGCAACAAGCTGCCGAGCGCGCGCTGGCGCAATTCGTGGGACTGGGCGCTGTTCGTGGGCAGCACGGTGCCGTCGCTGGTCTTCGGCGTGGCGTTTGGCAACCTGCTGCTTGGCCTGCCGTTCTCGTTCGACAACACGCTGCGCTCCACGTACACCGGTTCGTTCTGGGCGTTGCTCAACCCGTTCGCGCTGCTGTGCGGCCTGGTGAGCCTGCTGATGCTGCTCACGCACGGCGCCGCGCATCTGCGCATGAGGGCAGACCCGCTGGTGGCCGAGCGCGCCGGTCGCATCATGCGTCTCACGGCGCTCGGCACGCTCGTGCTGTTCCTTGTGGCGGGGGTGCTCGTCGCCACGCACGTCGACGGCTTCGCCATCACGCAGATGGGCGCTACCGATGCACCGGCGAACCCGCTGCTCAAGCAGGTCACCACCGGCCCGGGACTGTGGCTCGCGAACTACCACACGTATCCGTGGATGATCGCCGCGCCGGTCGTCGCCTGCCTGTGCGCGCTGCTCGCCGCGCTGCTCGCCACCAGCCGCGCCTACGCCTGGACGTTCGTCGTCACCGGCCTGATGATGGCCGGCATCATCCTGACCGCCGGCTTCTCGATGTTCCCGTTCGTGATGCCCTCGGCCACCGCGCCGGGCAGCAGCCTCACGGTCTGGGATGCCACGTCGAGCCAGCTCACGCTGCAGATCATGCTGATCGCCGTGATCGTCTTCCTGCCCATCATCCTGCTCTACACCGGTTGGGTGTACCGCGTGATCCGTGGCCGCGTGACGATCGAGACGGTCAACGACAACCCGCACACGATGTACTGATCAAGGAGTCGCGACATGTGGTACTTCTCTTGGATTCTTGGCCTCGGCCTCGCACTCGCCTTCGGCATCATCAACGTGATGTGGTTCGAAGCGCACGATGACCTCGAGCGCCGCTCGCAGGAAGGCAACTGACGCCGCCGGCGATCTCGGCGAGAACGAAAAACGCGCCCGTGGGGCGCGTTTTTTGTGTGTGGCGCGCTCGGACGCGCCGCGGTTCACGATCAGCTCAAAAGCGTCTTCAGATCCTTGGCCATCGCGTCGACGGGTTCGTCCGGACGCATGAACAGGCGCAACTGGCCATTCGGATCGAACACATAGATGCCGGCGGTGTGATCGATGGTGTAGTTCGTCGGGGTGGAACCCTCGACCTTGTTGACCACCACGCGGAACGACTTGGTGAGTGCCTTGAGCGCAGCGTCGTCCGCCGGACGCAAACCCACGAACGCCGGATTGAATGCCGGCACATACTGGCCCATCAGCTCGGGCGTGTCGCGCTGCGGGTCGACGGTCACGAAAATCACCTGCACGCGCTTGGCATCGTCCGGGCCGAGCTTCTGCATCACCTGGTTGAGCTCGGCCATCGTGGTCGGGCAAACGTCCGGGCAATGCGTGTAGCCGAAGAACATGACCACCGCGCGCCCCTTGTAGTCGGCGAGCGTGCGCGTCTTTCCCTGCGGGTCCTGCAACGAGAAGTCCTGCGCGAACTCCTTGTTGCCGGTGATATCGAGACTTTGGAACGTCGGACCTTCCTTGCCGCACGCAGCGAGCAGCACGGAGAGCCCCAGCAGCAACAACGCGCGACGCGACCAGATAAGCGCAAGATTCATGAACGAATGACCCCAGAACGTATGGAAAAAGTACCTTCCGAAAAGACAACAGGCGCGACGGCAAGGATACCGTGACGCGCCTGTCTTCGTGACTCGCATCGCCGCGGGCGGGCCCGCCGTCGATACAAGGCAGACGTCGTGTCAGCCCAACAGGAAGATCTGGACGTAGTGATCGACCAGCAGGGCCGCGAACAACAGCGACAGATAGACGATCGAGTAGCGGAACATGGAGCGCGAGAGCGCATCGGAATAGTTGCGCCAGAGCTTGACCGCGTAACCGAGGAAGATGCCCGAGAGCACCACGGCCGACACGAGATACAGGTATCCGCTCATGCGATGCGCGAACGGCAGCAGCGACACGGCAAAGAGCACCACGCTGTAGAGCAGTATCTGCAGGCGCGTGTACTTTTCGCCATGCGTGATCGGCAACATCGGCAGACCAGAGTTCACATAGTCCTGTCGGCGGTAGAGCGCGAGCGCCCAGAAGTGCGGCGGCGTCCAGACAAAGATGATGAGCACCAGAATCCACGCATCGGCCGGCACCGCACCGGTCACGGTCGCCCAGCCCAGCGCCGGCGGCATCGCGCCGGAAGCGCCGCCGATCACGATGTTCTGCGGCGTGGAAGGCTTGAGGATGATGGTGTAGATGAGCGCATAGCCCACGAACGTGGCGAGCGTGAGCCACATCGTGAGCGCATTCGTGAACGTGTAAAGCACTGCCATGCCGGCAGCGCCGAGGATCGTCGAGAACACGATGATCTGCCACGGCGCAATCTCGCCGCGCGCCGACGGACGCCAGGCAGTGCGGCGCATGAGCGCATCGACGCGTTGCTCGATCAGGCAGTTCACCGCGAAAGCGGATCCGGCGAGCAGCCAGATACCGATGGTGCCGCCGATCAGCACCTGCCACGGCACCATACCGCGCGTGGACAGGAACATGCCGATCACGGCACAGAAGACGGCGAGCTGCGTCACCCGGGGCTTGGTCAGCGCCCAGTACTGCGCGATACGGCTAGCCGGCGGATGGGGAAGGGTCGTGCTTTTCATACGTTCAGAGGCAATGCGCTACGCCGAGCCGGTCGGGGTGCCGGCAATGGGCGCGGCGGCCGGTTCCGCTGACGGGAGGGGCTTCTGGCGGGCCGAAAGGTCTGCCTGAGCCAGGCTGGCCGCAACGGGCGCCGCCTCGACATGGCGGGCGGCGCGAATGCGGTAGTTTAACATGACGAGCAAAAGCAACAGGATCGCCGCCCCGCCGTTGTGGGCGATGGCGTTGAGCAGCGGCCACTGGAAGACGATGTTGGACAGCCCGGTCGCGAATTGCACGACCACCAGTCCCAACATCAGCGTCGCCGGCGTCTTGAGCGCCGCGTGACGCCGCAAGCGGGTTGCCAGCCACGCCAGGTAGGCGACCACCACCACGGCAAACGTCCGGTGCACCCAGTGAATCGCCACGAGCGCCTGCATCGGAATGACCTCACCGCCGGCCGTCTTGCCCAGCTCGCGCCACAGCCGGAAACCGTTGTGGAAATCCATCGGCGGCACCCACTGGCCCTGACAGGTCGGGAAGTCGGTGCAGGCCAGTACCGCATAGTTGGTGCTCACCCACCCACCGAGGGCGATCTGGAAGACGAGCAACGCCAGCCCGGCGAGCGCCGCCCAGCGCCAGCGCAGGGCCTCGGGGTCTGCCGCCACCTGGGTGAGCGGCATCTGACGCGACGCCAGCCAGGCAAGCGATCCGAGCAAAGTGAGGGCCAACATCAGGTGCGTCGTGACGATCACCGGCTGGAGCTTCATCGTCACGGTCCATGCGCCGAAGGCCCCCTGCACGCATACGAGGACGAACAGCCAGGTCGCGAGCCACGGGGATTGCTTCAGTTCGCGTCGCTTGACCCACGCCATCACCATCAGCACGATGATGAGCACCCCCACCGACATGGCGAAGTAGCGGTGGATCATCTCGATCCACGCCTTGACGAATGTCACCGGCCCGCTCGGCAGCAGCACCTGGGCGGCATGGATGTCGGCATGCGCCGCGAACGGCGACGACGTGCCGTAGCAGCCCGGCCAGTCGGGGCAACCGAGTCCCGAATCCGTCAGGCGCGTGAATCCGCCGAACATGATCAGGTCGAGCGTAAGAAAGGTCGTCACCCAGGCCAGCTTGCGGTACTTGCTCGGGTCGCGGCGCAACAGCACCCAACCCAACGGCAGTACGGCGATACACAGGCCGATGAAGCCCAGTTCAAGAAGGTAAAGCATCGGTTTTACGTCAGTTCTTCGTTATTTCCGGCGCGTGGCGCCAGTCTCGTTCTCGCCGGCGGCATCGCCCCTCAACCCGTGCCCGACCATTTGAGCAGTCGCGCCAGGTCACGCTTGATCTTGCCCGGATCGGCGTTCTTCGGAAACGCCATCATCAGGTTGCCCAGCGGGTCGACAAGATAGATATGGTCGCGCAGGCCAGTGCCCTCCTGCGTCGGCAACCACGACGCGAGCGCGATCGGGTCGGCGCGCAGGCGGCGGGTGTCGGGATACGCGGTGTCGATCGTCTCCGGCACCGCGGCGCCATCCGTCAGCAGCCACAGCGTTTCCACGCGCGTGCGCTCGTTGCCCTGCAATACGCGGATCTGCCGCATATAGAAGAGCTTGCTCACGCAATTTTCGTCGCATGCGGCAGTATCGGCGCTGATCATCAGCCACTTGCCCTTGAGCGACGACAGCGCGAGCGACTCCCCCGTCTCGTCGTCGCGCACCATCAGCGACGGCAGCGGACGCTGCGGTTCGATCAGCTTGCCGTACGCCGACGTACCGCCTGCGGGCTTGAACACGTAATACATCAGGTAAGCCGCGATTGCCGGTGCGGCGCACACCACAAACAGCAAAACCAACATGCGTCGCGCGCGACGGCGCTGCACCGGGTCGGTCGGGTCGACTCGTCCCGGGCGTCCGGAACTCACATCTGCACTCATGCTTGCCTCATGCCCGCTTGAAGTTGTCGGTGGCCGCCCCGAGGCGGCGGCCGCGTCGATACGCCAGACGCAGCCCCAGTAGCGCAAGGATCAGCGACATGCCGAACCACTGCGCCATATATCCATAATTGCGATCCGCGCCGCTCGCCGGCGCGGGCCAGTCGCGCAGCAGGTGATCGCCCGTGTCGTTCGTCTGCATGATCACGAAAGGCTGCAGCGGCAGCGACGTCTCGCGCGCATAGTCCGCGACATCCAGATTCTGGCGGATGCTCAATCCCGGCGCCGAACCGCCATGCCCCAACTCGAAGGCCCGCGACGGGTCGGGCTGCGCGAGGCCCTCGATCGTGACGTCGCCCGCCGGGGTTGCATAGGGCATGATCGACGTGCGGTCGCGCAAATCGCGCGGCAACCACCCGCGATTGACGAGCACCACCTGATTCGGCGAGATCTGCAACGCCATCACCACGTAAAAGCCAGGCAACTCGTTGCGCGGACGATTGTCCAGGTACACCACGCGATTCTGCAGAAAACGGCCGGTTACGCGGACGCGCCGGTTGCCCACGTCCGCCAGGCGATACGACTGCGCGCCCAGCGTGATCACGGGCGCCCGCTCGGCCTGCTCGATCTGCGCCTGTCGCGCCAGGCGCATTTGCGCGCGCTGGTATTGCCACACGCCGAGCGCCGCCGTAAGCAGCACGCCCAACAGAATCAGCAGCGCCGGTACCGGGCGCATGCCCCGCAAGAGGGTTCTCAACACTTGAATTCCTTGTCTGACCGCCGTTCGAGCGCGCCGGACACTCGCACCGCACACTGCATTGCAGCGTGCCAGCCTGTGCCCGTTGCCCGATAATGACGCATTCCCGTCATCGGACAAATCATGCGCATCATCGTTGCCATCGCCTTCGTCCTGATTCTCGGCAGTCTGGCGTCCGCATTATTCTTCATGATGCGGGACAAGGGCCGATCGAATCGCACCGTGCATTCGCTCATGGTGCGCGTCGGCCTGTCGGTGACGCTGTTCCTGCTCATCCTGTTCGCCAACTGGATGGGGTGGATCCACAGCACGGGCATACGATACTGAGTCTCGCGCCCCTCACCTGCGGCAAATCGCCGCACCGCACCCACGTCGTCCCGCCGGCGTCGCCATATCGCGCCATATCGCGCCATATCGCGCCGGGTCATGCCGGATCATGCCCGACGATACCGCCGGCCACCGCTCAAGGCGGTGCACTTCAGGTCGGTCCCGGCAAATTGTCGCCAGCGTCCAGGCCGTTTCGCGAGCGCTGCGACATAAAGCCGCATTTCGCACCGCCCCGCCGGCCGCCTGAATGAATACCCCTACTGGCGTGTGGCCATATCGCCTTCCGCCATGCGCTCATCTCGCGCAAATGGAAACGCCGCCGGAATCCGGCGGCGTTCCGACAGCGACAGGGCGCCCCGACGTCAGAGCCAGTAGACCACGACGTACAGGCCCAGCCACACCACGTCGACAAAGTGCCAGTACCAGGCCGCGCCCTCGAAGCCGAAATGGTGCTCGGGCGTGAAGTGTCCCTTCATCAGGCGAACCAGCATGACGGAGAGCATGATCGCCCCCATCATCACGTGAAAGCCGTGAAAACCGGTGAGCAGGAAGAACGTCGAGCCATATACGCCCGAGGTCAGCTTCAGGTTCAGTTCGGTGTAGGCGTGATGGTATTCGTAGGCCTGGAAGCCGAGGAACACGAAACCGAGCACCACGGTGGCGAACAGCCAGAAGATCGCGCTCGCCCGATGGTTGGCGCGCAGGGCGTGGTGCGAGATCGTGAGCGTGACGCCTGAAGTCAGCAGCAACGCCGTGTTGAGCGTCGGAATCGGCCACGGGCCCATGGTCTCGAACGCATCGATCACGCCGGCGGGACCAGTGTTCGGCCACACGGCGGTGAAGTCAGGCCAGAGCAGCTTGTTGTCGAGATCGCCGAGCCACGGCATGGCCAGCGTGCGGGCATAGAACAGGGCGCCGAAGAACGCGGCGAAGAACATCACTTCGGAGAAGATGAACCAGCTCATCCCCCAGCGGTACGACACGTCGATGCGCTTGCCGTACAGACCACCCTCCGACTCGGCGATCGAGTCGCCGAACCAGCCGCGAAGCACCCACAATACCCACAGCAGGCCGACGAGCGCCGTCCACGGGGCCCACGATTGACCGTTCACCCACGCCGCGGCCGACGCCAGCACCACCAGCAGGCCGACACTGCAGCTCACCGGATGGCGCGAGGGGGCCGGCACGAAGTAGTAAGGCGCCGTTTGGTGTTGACCACTCATTCTTATCTCTCCAGGCTTGGTTCTCTTTGTCTATGCCGATTACGACGTCGCGAGCCGGATGGCGAGCTTCGCCAGCATCACCAGCGCCACGACGAACAGGATGCCCCCGATCAGTCCCGCCGCGATCAGATGCACAGGGTTGAGCTGCGCCATGTCGCGGTCATGATCGCGCCCCTTGCGCACACCGAAAAACGACCAGAACACCGCCTTGACGGTCTGGACGAAAGACAGCTTGCGCCGGGTCGCCTCCTTCAGGTCATCCATTGCCGCCCTTGCCTCCTCCTGTCGCTCCTGCGTTGACCCCACCCGCCGGCGCGCTCGTCGAAACGTCCGCGCGCTGGCTGGCATCGTTCTTGCCGAGATCGAAAAAAGTATAGGACAGCGTGATCGTGTTCACATCCTTGGGCAGCTTCGTGTCCACCACGAACACCACCGGAAATTCCTTGGCCTCACCGGCCTTGAGCGTTTGCTGCGTGAAGCAGAAGCACTCGATCTTCTTGAAGTAGCTCGCGGCCTGCGCGGGGGCGTAGCTCGGGATCGCCTGGGCACGCACCTCGTGCTGCTGCTGGTTCGCCACTTCGTACTCGATGGTCGCGATCTCGCCCGGATGTACCGTCAGGCTGCTCTTCGCCGGCTTGAACCGCAAAGGTCCCTGCGCGTTGGCATCGAACTCGACCGTGATCGTACGGCTCTTGTCCACCTGCGTATTACGGGCGGTAATCTCCGTGGCGCGATCGCCCAACTGGTTGATACCGACGAGATCGCAGAACGCCCGGTAGAACGGCACCATCGCGTAGCCGAAACCGAACATCACCGCGACCAGCAGCAGCAACTTGCTGAAGGTACGCACATTGATTCGTCGCAAACCGCCCATATCCGCCTTGAAGACCGCCGTGAAGACACCTCGTTGCTGCCGCGACCGCCGGGGCCACCCTGTGTCCCGCCCGGGCGGGACGCAGGGATCAGATACCGCCCATCAGCTTGGTCTTGATCATCACACCGAAGAAGAAGACCAGCACAACGGAGGCGAGAATCAGCCCGGTGCGCAGGTTCTTCGTTCGCTGTTCGCGACTTGCCGTCATGTTCATTGCACCTTCGGCGGGGTCTCGAACGTATGGAACGGCGCCGGGCTCGGCACGGTCCACTCGAGTCCTTCCGCACCGTCCCACGGCTTGGCTTCGGCGGCGGGGCCGCCACGCCATGTCGGCAGCGCAACGAAGAACAGGAAGTACACCTGCATCAGGCCGAAACCGAACGCACCGATCGTGGCGATCTGATTGAAGTCGGTGAACTGTGCCGGGTAGTCGGCATAGCGACGCGGCATGCCGGCGAGTCCCAGGAAGTGCATCGGGAAGAACGTCACGTTGAACGTGATCAGCGAGCCCCAGAAGTGGAACTTGCCACGCCACTCGTTGTACATGTGACCTGTCCACTTCGGCACCCAGTAGTAGAACCCCGAGAACAACGCGAAGAGTGAACCGGCCACCAGTACGTAGTGGAAGTGCGCCACCACGTAGTAAGTGCCGTGCATCTGAATGTCGAGCGGCGCCAGCGAGAGCATCAGGCCGGTGAAGCCACCCATCGTGAACACGAACAGGAAGCCGACGGCGAAGAGCATCGGGGTCTCGAACGTGAGCGAGCCCTTCCACATCGTGGCAACCCAGTTGAACACCTTCACGCCGGTCGGCACCGAGATCAGCATCGTGGCGTACATGAAGAAGAGCTGCCCCGTGACCGGCATGCCCGTCACGAACATGTGGTGCGCCCACACCATGAACGACAGGATCGCGATCGACGCCGTGGCGTACACCATCGAGCTATAGCCGAACAGCGGCTTGCGCGAGAACGCCGGGATCACCTGCGACACGATCCCGAACGCCGGCAGAATCATGATGTACACCTCCGGGTGTCCGAAGAACCAGAAGATGTGCTGGTACATCACCGGGTCGCCCCCGCCTGCCGCGTTGAAGAACGACGTGCCGAAGTGACGGTCCGTGAGCAGCATCGTGATGGCGCCCGCGAGCACCGGCATCACGGCGATGAGCAGATAGGCGGTGATCAGCCACGTCCACACGAACATCGGCATCTTCATGAGCGTCATGCCCGGCGCGCGCATGTTCAGAATGGTCACGATGATGTTGATCGCGCCCATGATCGACGAGGCACCCAGAATGTGCGCGCCGAAGATCGCCAGATCCTGTCCCGGGCCCATCTGCACCGACAGCGGCGCATACATCGTCCAGCCAGCCGCCGTGGCGCCGCCCGGCACGAGGAACGACGAGATCAGCAGCAGGCCGCCGACCGGCAGCAGCCAGAAGCTGAAGTTGTTCATGCGCGCGAACGCCATGTCGGACGCACCGATCTGCAGCGGAATCATCCAGTTCGCGAAGCCTACGAACGCCGGCATGATTGCACCGAAAATCATCACCAGCCCGTGCATGGTGGTGAGCTGGTTGAAGAACTCCGGACGAATGAACTGCAGGCCCGGCTCGAACAATTCCGCACGGATCATCAGCGCCATCACACCGCCCGAGAGCAGCATGACGAACGAGAAGATCATGTACATCGTGCCGATGTCCTTGTGATTCGTCGCGAACAGCCAGCGACGCCATCCGTGCGGATGGTCGTGCGCGTGATCGTCGTGACCCGCCACGTGATCGTGAGCGATGGAACTCATACCCAATCTCCTTGCTTCGAACTGGTCGAACGACTTAACTGTTCTTCGCTGCGTCTGCGGCGGCCCCTGCGGCATTCGCCGACTTGTTGCCGCGTGCATCGCGCACCTGCGCCGGCTGAACCACGTCGCCGGTCTTGTTGCTCCACGAGTTGCGCTCGAACGTGATGACGGACGCAAGCTCCACATCGTTCAGATGCGACCAGTTGGGCATCGCGTTCTTGCCGTGCAGCACGATGCTGATGTGGTCGGCCACCGGACCCGTCGCGATCTTCGATCCGTCGAGCGCAGGGAACGCGCCGCCCCCCTTGCCATTCGGCTGGTGGCACACGGCGCAGTTCGCGGCGTAGACCTTCTGACCGCGCTCCATCAGTTCCTGCACGGTGTATGTCTTGTTCGGGTCGTCTGCGGAAGCGGCCATCTGCTTTTTCTGCGTGTCGACCCACTTGTTGTAATCCTCTTCCGAGACGACCTTCACCACGACCGGCATGAACGCATGCTCCTTGCCGCACAACTCGGTGCAGAAGCCACGGTACTCACCGACCTTCTCGGCCTTGAACCACGTATCGCGCACGAAGCCCGGAATGGCGTCCTGCTTGATGCCGAACGCCGGCACGTAGAACGAGTGGATCACGTCATTGGCGGTGGTGATCAGGCGCACCTTCTTGTTGACCGGCACCACGAGCGGGTTGTCGACCTCCTGAAGGTACGTGTTGCCCTTCGCTTCCTGGCCGTCGATCTGGCTGCGCGGCGTGGCGAGCGTGGAGAGGAACTTGATGCCCTCGCCTTCGCCCTTCAGGTAGTCGTAGCCCCATTTCCACTGATAACCGGTGACCTTGATCGTCAGATCGGCATTGGAGGTGTCCTTCATTGCCACCACGGTCTTCGTGGCGGGCAGCGCCATGAGAATCACGATGATGAACGGCACGACCGTCCAGATCACCTCGACCGTGGTGCTTTCATGGAAATTCGCGGGTTGATGGCCCTTGGATTTGCGGTGCTTGAAGATCGAGTAGAACATCACGCCGAACACGCCGATGAAGATCACCAGGCAGATGATCAGCATCATGGTGTGGAGGCTGTGAAGCTCTTCCGCGAGTTTCGTGACCGGCGGCTGGAAGTTGAGTTCGTTGACGGCCGGCCCCCCCGGCATATCCGTGACCGCCGCCAGCGCCAGTGAGGGAGCGCCGGCGAGCAGTGAGGCGCCCGCAAGGAAAGCCGCCAAGGCGTGTTTCGTTGTTTTCATAGCTTCCTTACCCAAAATTACCATCCAAATCCTCCCTGGCGGTCGCCCGAGATCGTCTCCATCTCTCTCAGGCCTGTTGGGCAAGACAACGGCGCAGCTCGCGCGCAAACGTTTCGCGGCGATGCGGCGCAAGATAGGCGCCGACGGTGATCGAGCGGCCGCCCGAGCGCAATACGATGCGCGTGCGCGGCGGTGTCTCGACGTCGATGCGTACCCAGCGGGGATTGAACTCGTACTGCGTCAACCTCTGTGCTGAACGTTGCTCGACCACAAGGCTCATGGGCGACAACCGAATGACCTCGTAATCTGTGGCATGCCGGGCATGAATGACGAACGCAACGCCCACCACGAGCAAGTCCAGGCCTGTGAACGGCAAGACCAACCACCCACCGCGCCACGCCGCAATCAAGGCAACACCCAGCGACACGGCGGCCAACGACAGGTAGAACAGGACAAACTGGCGCGGCGATATCGCGCAGTTGCGCTTGTGCGTCCATTCCTTCGTCACCGATCCGGCGTCGGAAGAAGAGGCTGCGAGCATCGCCGTCACCCGTGGGGCATTTTGGGTCTTTCATGTCCGACGGCCGGGAACCAACTGCGTCCGGGCCGCGACAAACTGCCGCATTATAGAACGCGCCTTCTCGAAGCGACAACATTGATACCGAGTATTTGGCGCGCCATAGCATTCTCCTGAACTCATTGATGCAAAAGGGAAATCCGGTAATTCCCCTAGCAGAAAAACATCGCTGCCACGCATCTACGGGATACTCCCTATGTGCCCCGCGTTTGACACAATGCAGCACGGAATCACTCGTTGCGGTGTCCTGAATACCCTTCGGTCCACCGCGATGCGCGCCCACAGTCACGCATGACGACCGGTAATCGCCGGTGTCCCCCGTTCCGGCATTCACGTCTCGCACAAATGCGCGAGACGCGATCCCGTCGAGCCGGCGTCGCTGCAATGCGGGATTCGTCCGATATCCATCAACAGTAGACGCTGCGCCCGATTTCACATGCGACGTTATGTCGCGCCTGCTGGCGGTGAGCCGTCGACGCCATGCGCCCCCAATGTCGCGACCTGCGGCGACACGCCGTACGCGCATCCCTTATCCGCATGCTACAAGCGAACATCGTCCCTACATCGCCATGCCATGCGTGCCACGCGCTGCACCACACCCCGTTCGTTCACCGACCATCTGAGCGCACTGCACGCGGCCAGCGACGTCGATGGCGTACGCGCCGCGCTGGTGCCGCTGTGTCGCGCGCTCAGGCAACGCTACTTCAGCTATCGCGGCCATTTCCCATTGCCGGGCGATGGCGTGGCCTTGCCACGACTCGGCAATCTGCCCCGAACGTGGGAGGCACAATACGAGCGGCGGCGATACGCCGCGATCGACCCGGTGCTTGCGCTCGCCGCTCGTCAACTCACGCCCGTGGAATGGACGCCCGCGCTCTATGTCTCGCCTCAGGCGCGTGAGCTGCTGCGAGAGCAGCGCGCCGCGGGTTTGCGCGCTGGAATCACGTACCCCGTGTTTACCCCTTCCGGGGCATCCGGCACGTTGAGTCTGTCGTCGCCTCATGCGCCGGCGCGACGCCTTCGTGCAAGCGGCCCCCACGCCTGGGTGTTGCATGCGGGTGCCATGCTGGCCATGCACGTGCACGAAGCTGTCTGGCGCATCGTGCAACGCGACGCCCTGCGCGCGCATGCACCGGTTCTAACGCCGCGGGAGCGCGAATGCCTGCAATGGGTCGCACGCGGCAAGACGTCGTGGGAAATCGGGCGCATCCTCACCATTTCCGAACACGGCGTCGTTTTCCATTTGCGCAGTGTCATGCGCAAATTCAACGTCTCGAGCCGACATCGGGCGGCAAGGCTCGCCAGCGATTACGGCCTGCTCGATGACGGGCCGGCCACCGTGTCGTCACACGATCCGGGCCGCTCCTCGCCGCCCTCGCCCTCTTCGCCCTCCTCGCCCTCCTCGCCCTCTTCGCCCTCTTCGTCTTCCTCGCCACATTCGCGGTCTTCGCCATGCGCGCCATCCGCCGCACCGCCCGAGGCACCGTCCATGCAAGTCCAGGCGCTCGCTCCCCCGCTGTCGCTTGTCACTTTCGGGTGGCCAGATCCGCGAGCGTCCTGTACCGCGTCAACGTGAACGTGTCGCTTGCGGCATTCACGAACGATCCTCCGCCCAACCGTCCGATCGGGCGAAGCCCGGCAAGATCGACTTGATGCGAGACCGGATCGAGCAGTGCAGCATCGACGTGCGCCGCCAGCACGGTCCCGAGCACGACCCACCCGCCGCCGGGCGACGCGCTGATTTCGATCACGTCGCGCACCCGGCACTCATATGCAACGGCCGCCTCCCGAACACGCGGCGGCCGGACGCGCGACGACGCGACGGGTGTCACACCGGCCAGATCGAACTCCGACTCCCCCGGGGGCAACGGCGCGGCGGAGAGATTCACGGCGTCGATATTCGACGCGCTGGCCACGTTCACAACGAACTCCGGCACGGCCTCGATGTTGCGGAGCGTGTCTTTCTTTCGCTTCGGCGGGGGCGGCACCACCGGGCAGAACAACACGGTCATCGGCACACAGCACACCCCCATGAAGTATGCGTACGGCGCAAGATTCAGACGCCCTTCGGCGTCGACCGTACTCACCCACGCAATGGGGCGCGGCAGGATCGTGCTCATCATGAAGTTGTAGATACTCGACTCGTCGAGGGTAGTTGGGTCCAATTCCATGTCGCCGCTCCGGTTGGCGCATCGCGCCGATTGATAGGGACGATTGCTGCGCTCGCACGCTCGTGGTGAACGAGACATCTGCGCTGTCTGAGGTGTCGGATGTTTCCGGGCCGTCAGGAGCACGGGTTTGAGCGACGTGAATCCGTCAACCATCCTCCTCGACCATGCGCACGACATCGTCGGCGCATCCCCATGACAACGTGAATCCACCGCCGCCGTGTCCGTAGTTGTGGAGCAACCTCGCATGCCGCGAGTCGCGCGCCACGCGCACCGTCCGCCGCACGGGCCGGAAACCGACCCGCGCTTCGATGACGCGAAGTCGCGCCACCCCCTCGCACAACCGCGAGCAACGCTCGACAATGTCGTCGATTCGCGCGTTGCCAACGAGCGTCGATGTGAGTTCCGCGTCGGCCGTTCCACCGAGAATGACGTCATGCCCGCGATCGACGATATAGGATGGTGCGACCGGGTCGGAATCGTCGATGAAGCAGCCCTTCACGCACGGGTCACTCGCCGCGCGCAGCACCACGGCTCGCGACAACGCTAGGTCGTCGTCGCCGAAACGTCGGCTGCCGTAACCACAGCAATTCACCACCCAATCCGCCTGATCGAGCAGAGGTATGGGGTCGTCGACCCGTGTCAGCACGCACCGGCCGCCGGCGTCGAGAAAGGTATTCATGAGATAGCGCAGATAAACGGCGGCGTCGGCAACGGGCACGTCCATCCGGTACGCACATGCAAATCCTTCGGGAACGTTGTGCGGTGCGACCCGGCTGAGGCGGCGAGCGCATTCGGCCCACCATGGCGCTCCCGCGTCGTGACGAAAGTACTCGGTCAACGCTCGCATGCGGATACCCGATGACGCATCCTCAGCGAGCCGGGCCATCGTTGCGTAGGTTTTTCCGGCGCGAGCCAGATAAACAAAGTCCGGCGCCTGATAGAACGGATGCCAGATCGCGGCGGCAAGTGCCGAGGTCGTCTGCGACGGCCCCTCGGCGGCATGCACCTCGACATCACATCCTGCCAGGCAAAGCGCTACGGCACTGGTCAGTCCGCTGACGCCTGCGCCGAGCACGACGACCTGTCGACGACGCGTCATGGTCGCGCATCCGCCTTCCCGGCGAGCCGCCGGTTGTCTTGCGTATGGTGTGGCCCGACGTCCAGGATGTCGGGGGCGCCATCCAATGGCGCGTGTTCCGACGCCTGTGCGGATTTGAGCCCGCTGCCCGTGCCGAGCACCACCACGCGCGCTCCCGGTGCGATCAGCCCGCTTGCCAGACAATCGCGCAGCGCGGCGTAGCCTGCCGCCGAAGATGGCTCGAACCAGAGGCCAAACTGCTGCGCGAGGGCGCGCGAGGCCGTCATGATCTGTGCGTCGCTGATCACAACGCAATCGCCACGCGTCGCCCGCAATGCGCTCAATGCAGCGAAGTGATCGCGCGGACGCTCGACACAGAGGCTGTCGGCCACCGAATCGGGATGCACCGCAACCGGCGCGTCCGGCAGGTCGATGTCGCGGTGTCTCCCGTGCACCCGCCAGTCTCGCGCAATGCTGTTCGAGCGCTCGGCTTGCGCGGCGAGCAATCGGGGGACGGACGACGTGATGCCAAGGGAGAACAGATCGAAGAATCCCGTTGCGATCCCGGATAGCAGGTTACCGTCTCCCGTCGGGACGATTACCCAATCCGGTACTTGCCAATCGAGCGACTCCGCAATTTCGAATGCACACGTCTTCTTTCCCTCTCGAGTGAACGGATTGACGCCGGTGTTTCGGCAGCAGACCCGCGCGTCGTCGGCCATCCGCTCCGCAATATCGAACGCGGTGTCATACCCGCCCTCCACCAATCGAACCGTCGCGCCATATGCGCGGATCTGCGCCAGTTTCGCCGACGGCGCCGTGGCGGGCACCAATACGGTCGCACCCATGGCATGCGACGCTGCGATGCAAGCGAGCGATGCACCGGCGTTGCCGGTCGACGCCGTGACGACTCGCGTGCATCCCGATCGTCTCGCCGCGGCGAGCACCAGCTCCGTCGCCCGGTCCTTGAGCGAACCGCTCGGGTTGCGCGCCTCGTCCTTGACCCAAAGGTGCACGCCGCGCTCGACACCGCAGTCGACCAGCGGCGTTCCGCCAACGGCCAACCGGCTGCGCCAGCGGGCTTCGACAGGCAAGAGAGCCGCGTAGCGCCACATGCCCTGGCCACGGAACGCACGGACAAGATCCGCCGCGGCGGGCGAATGGCTGTCGGCTTTGCGTTCGACCCGCAGGTTCTGGCCGCACACATGACAACGATACCGAATGCCATCCCACGGTTGCGGCGTCGCGCATCGCACACAGACATAGTGGTAGGAAAACGCGCAAGTCATGCCAGACACCCCGGGTTAAGCAAATGGGCCATCACGGCGTTCTGCGCATGAAGCCGATTCGCCGCCTGCGCGAAGACCCAGGACGAGAGCCCATCGATCACGTCTTCCGAGACTTCCTGCCCGCGGTCGGCCGGCAGGCAATGCATGTAGCCCGCACTCGGCGCCGCGCCTTGCATCACCCGCGCATCGATGCGCCAGTCGCGGTGGCGCTCGAAGACATCGCGCATCGCGGCTTCATCGACGGATTCCCCAGGTCGCTTCGGGAGATGCGCAAGACTGCACCACGACTTCGCGTAGACGACATGCGCACCGTCCACGCCGGCCGGCAATTCGTGCGTGACGCGAACGGATGCGCCGGTCTGCCCGGCAATCTGCGCCGCCGCCTGCATTACGTGAGGATCGAGCGCGAAAGCGGGGGGGTGCGCCAGCGTCACATCCATCCCCGTTTTGACCGCTGCGAGCAACAAACTCTGCGGCACCGCCACCGGCTTGTGCCAGCTTCCCGAGTACGCCCAACTAATGCATAGCCGTCGGCCCGGGAGTTCGCCCAGCGCTTCGCGCATCGTCATCACATCCGCCAGCGCCTGACATGGATGAAATCGATCGCATTCCATATTGATGAGCGGCACGTCGCTCCACTGCGCGAACGCCTCGAGATGACGATGCGCCGCGCCGTATACCCATCCTGCGGGCTCGCCGTACATGCGAATCGCGATGGCATCGCCGTACGACGAGAGGACTCGGGCGACGTCGGCGATGCGCTCCGTCGCGTAGGGAATTTCGGCGTCCGGAAGCGCCGGCGTATAGATGCCGTGACGCGGATCGAGCACCACCGCGTGCCCACCCATTCGCGACAACCCGGTCTGGAAGCTGCTTCGCGTACGCAACGACGCGTTGTGGAAGAGGAAGTAGATCGTACGGCCATGCAACACCGCTTCCGTGTGAATCGGATAGCGTCGCTTGAACGAAAGCGCGGCTTCAAGCAACGCGCAATAGTCCGCCGCGCGCATGGTCATGTCGGGCGCCAGCCAATGGCAAGTCACAGGTGCCTCCTCATCCTCATCATTCGGGGGGCCGCCAGCGACCCACGCGATGCGCAAACCGCTGCGTGCACGACATGCCGAGCCGCTCGAACAGGCGCCTCGGCACCAATGCCGCCTCCATCATCTGCACGCCGACCTGCAGCGGATCGACGCTGTCCCGGAGAATCCGATCCGCATCGCGCGACGTCACTCCCACGGCACACAGATGCGCGTGCCACGTGGGAAGCTCGGGCGCGAGAAAGGCCATCATCAACTCCGGCACGATCGCGTCGAGAAAAGCGCGCTCATCCGGCGACAGCAGGGGCACCCACTCGCCGACGAAGCGCACGAAGGCCGCTTGATGTCGCATCTCGTCCGCGCCATGTTCGGCCAGCAACGTGCGCACCGGCGCGTAGACGCTGTCGCCTGCGCCCGCCTCACGCAGCGTGCCGGTAATCAGCGTCTCGGTGATCGCCGCCGCTGCCACGACGGCCGTCGCCCGAGAGGGTAAGGGGGCGGCTTCGCACAACGCCATCACCCGCGTGACGCTGAGCGACGAACATTGCGTCAGCGCATATCCGGTGGCCACATGGCAATGGCGGCGAAAGCGCTCCATCATCCACGTATGAAATCCCTCATCTGTATAGATGGCGAGGAGATCGTCGCGGGTCACCGACCGGATGCCCGGGATGTCGAGCATTTGTTCAACGGCGCGATTGACGATATGCAGCTCGACGCGCTCCGTCCGGTTCAGATAATCGGCCAGACGCAACGCACTCAGATGTTGTCGCGTTGCTTGTCCCCGCGCGCACACCAGCGGATGCATGGCATACGGCATGAGCGACACGTTGAACAGCAGATCGTCAGGCCGAAGCGCGGGGAACGGCGTCTCCGTTGCGCAGCGCGTGACGGCCGCGACCTCGCGCCACGGTCGCAGCTCGGGGCGGCATCCGGGGGCGTCGATCGATGATGGATCAGCCATGCGCCTCCCCCACTGGAGCTGGTGTTGGCGGATGCGACGCAAGGGACACCAGACCGGCGCGCTCGGGACCGAGGCCGATACCCGCCAGCGGCGCACCGATATGTCGTTCGACGAACTCGATGAAGCCACGCATGGCAGTGTCCAGTGTTCCGTTTCTGCTGCGCGCGATGGCGCTTTCCGTCAACCCCGTGTAGATCTTCAGTTCGGACGCCCCACCGCCGGACAGGGCGTCGCGTTGCACCCTGACGGGCACACCTTGGTAGGTCGACTGAAAATAGTGCGTCAGACAGTCCACCTTGTTGAGGTAGACACAGTCGACGGCGTGCATCCTGACGACGTCGTTCAGCGCGGCGAGATCCAGGATGCCGATACGGCGTGGCCGCCCCGTGCCCGTGCCATATTCGCCAGTGAGCATGCGAAGCGCAGTGCCGACATCAAGCGGATCCTGGGACCGCAACAGCATGTCGGGAGAATGACGTTGCGCCTCTTCAATGATCCCCACCCGCGATTGCGACGCCTCATGGCAATACTGCGCGGAACGCTCGCCGCCGAGTTCCGACGGGAACGGACCACGCCCGACGCGCGACATGATGGCCTTGGCCACCCCAATGGTTCGGCGGTGGAATTTCGGCGGCAGGTCGCCGCCCACATACGCATAGGCCGGCACCGTGTGACTCGACGTGACGAAGGGCTGCGTGCCGTCGACGACGTCGAGCAACACCGACTGGGCGCCTTCGAACAACACGCGCCCGCCGGCCATCACGCGACGGGTGAGCCAGCTCCGATCCGGCTCGAGATAGGGACGCAGGGTGTGAGCGACCTTCGGCAGGCTCAACAACAAGTCCGACAGCTCCGCCATCCAGGGGCACGCGCCGCCCTCCGCGTTGATCATGCCCGTGAGCACCCGGCGCATGGCCATCACCGTCTGCGCCTCCCGTTCTAGCAAATCTCCGAACATCAGATTGACGCGCGTATCGTTGCGCACGCGCAAGGCGCGATCGGCGTAGCACGGGCCGATACCGTTGCCGGTCGTGCCGATGGTGTCGCTGCCGCGACGGTCATGCGCAATGTGATGAGGCTGAACCAGCGCAGCTCTCGCACTGATGTGCAGCCGTCCCTCCAGCGAGATCCCCATGTCGTGCAACTGCTCGATTTCGTCAGCCAGCTTCCAGGGATTGATGGCGCAGCCCGAGCCGATGTAGAGCTCGGCATGCGGGTGGAACACGCCGGACGGCAATTGCTTCAGGGCAATCTTGCCGAACGGCGTGTCGATGGTGTGTCCCGCATTGGCGCCACCATTGAAGCGGCCGATCACGTCGTAGTCCGGCGCCAGGGCGTCGATGATTTTTGCTTTGCCTTCGTCGCCATATTGCAGGCCGACCAGGACGTCGGCATAGCCTGCTGCGCACTTGGATGCGTGGTTGGAACAGCGGGAGACAGTGTTACAGGTTGCGGAGGTCATGCGCGTTGCATATCAAGGAAGAAACGGGGGACAGGTGCTTGCCGAGCCGCCAGCCGTTCGTAGACCCAGTGGCCGACGGCGACGTCCAGAATGCCGAGACCGAACGGGGAAAATACGACCGGACGATCGTACGTCGGAGGCTCGCCGCCACTTAGCAGGTGAGGCAGCGATGTTGTGACGAAGCGGCGGTGGCCGGTCGCCATTTCGGCGAGGTGCAGCGATGTCTGAGCACGCAGGCAATGATCGATATCGTCGACGACGTTGCACGACGCCCGTACGATCTCGGGCGCGAGATCGCGCAACGACAGGTGAAGCACGAGCGGGCAGTGAGAAAACCACGCGACATCGTCGACATACGGCGCCGCCGCCGTCGTCGCGAACACAATCACGTCGGCGTGCCGCACAGCGCGTTCGAGCGATGGCTCCCCATGCGCGGGGTAGCCGAGTTTCGTTTCGACGTGCGTGGCCAGCGCTTTCGCGGAATCGGGACGCAGATCGTGCACGATCACCCGCTCGATCGGCGTGGCGCCAAGCGGCAGGCATTGCGCCACATGGCGCGAAATCACCCCCGCGCCGATAAGTGCTACGCGCACACCGCCAGCGCGGACCGGCGTTCGATTGGCGCCAAGACGGCGCAGCGCGCTGATCGCGCTCGCCGCGGTGCGCGCGGCGCTGACGATGCTCGCCTCCATGCAAGCCATCGGATAACCGGTCGACGCGTCGTTGAGAATGAGCACCGCCGACGCGCGCGGCATGCCCCGCTCGACGTTGCCGGGAAAGCTGGATATCCATTTGATTCCCGTCACGCCCTTGCCGTCGCCTTCACCATTGCGAATATGCGCGGGCAGCGCGATGATCCGGTTGGACCGCTCATCCGGGAAACGGAGAAACTGGCTTTGCGGAATCACGGTACGCCCGGCGTGGTGCGCGCGGTACGCCGCCTCGACCGCGGCCAGGATGTCGGGCATGCCTGCGCGAATGGCAGCGTCGACCTGCTCGCCGGTGAACACGCGAAATTGAGGCGATGGCGGCGGGGATGGAAGCGCGTTCATGACAGCGACGAGCTCGCGACGTCCACCGGATCAAACACGGGCCGGCGTCCCTCTTCATTGCCATCGATACATGACGCGGCCCAATCGGGGTCGTACACCGTTTCGAGATACTTGTCGCCCATGTCGGGCGCGAGTGCCACGACCGCGTCGCCGGCGGCAATATCGGCAGCCGACATTCGCACGGCATGCAGCACGCTGCCGGTCGATCCGCCCGCGAGCAACCCGCGCCGCGCAAGGGCATGGCACATGCGTAGCGTGTCCGGCTCGTCGACATGGACGATGGCGTCCGGCCGTTCGGCATTCGGCCCCTCCCTCAGCGCCGGACGGCAGCTGGCCCCCAGCCCGGGAATGCGCCGCGGCCCCGGCGAACCGCCGAACGTGACAGAACCGGTCGCGTCGACAGCCACGACGCGCGTGGCCAGACGATGCTCTCGCACGTATCGCAAGCACCCCGTCAATGTGCCGGTGGTCCCCGCACCCACGAACAGATGATCGACGCGGGGCAGCGCTGCAAAGATCTCGGGCGCTGTCCACCGGTAGTGCGCGCGCCAGTTTCCCGGATTCGCGTATTGGTTGAGCCACACCCATCGCGCATCGCGCGCCACGGTCTCGCGGATCCAGGCGATACGTGTGCCGAGGTAGCCGCCCTGTGCATCGCGCCGCGCCACACGCACGATCCGGGCGCCCGCGGCCTGCATCGCCCGGGTCGCCTGGCGCGAAGTATTGGGATCTGTCACGCAAGTGAAGCGATAGCCGCGATTGGCGCAGATCAGCGCAAGCGCCACGCCCAGGTTGCCGGAAGACGATTCGACGATCTGCGTATCGGCGCGAAGTCGGTCCGTCGCCTCCAGTTCTTCGATCAGTTGCAGCGCCGTCTTGAGCTTGATCGACCCGGCCGCGTTCAAGCCCTCTAGCTTGAGATGGACGGTGGCCCGACACAATCCGTCGATGCTCGCAAACGCCGGCAGCGACGGCTGGAGAAACGCGCCGTTCACGTGAAGCGTCAGTCCGTCTCGCGAACTGGCACCCATGGCAGCGGTCGCCGTCGTTTCGTGCTGATACCCCACGGATCACCTCCCGAAATCGCGCCCGAAGGCGACGCAATGACATGCTGACGCGAGCGATTCGAGTGCAGGGAATCCGCAGCCGGATGGCGCCGGCATCGCGGAATGATGCTCCCGAACGCGCCGTGCTCATGCACGCCGTGAAGCGTCATTTAAGCGAACGAGACGCGCGCCGGCCACCTGCATGGTCGTGTAGGACGCAGGATGCGGTGAACTAGCCGGCCCGGCACCGCCGGGCAGAAAACTTGATGGAAGGGGGAAACCTGGTGGGGGAAACGTTGTGAACGCAAACGCGTTCAGCGCGGTCGGCCGCCGCGTCCGATATCCTGAATGCGAACCACGGCATTGCCCGCCGCGTCCGTCTTTTCCGGAATCTTCCAGGCGTGACCATAGACGAGTTCGAACGTCAGCGCGATCGTGCCGTCGGCGCCACGCTGGCGATCCAGGGCCGCACGCAACGCGGCCAGACGACCGCGTCCGGTAAGGCCCGTGCGGCGCTCCGGCCGGGGGTTCACCCCCAGCAGCCGCACGTCGCGCAACAGCGTGTCCGGCGACTCGAATGTAAGCGTGAGGCGCTCCATGTCGGTGACCGGCGTATCGAAGCCGCTGGCGACCATCATGTCGCCAAGATCGTGCATGTCCGTCGGTTCGAGCGCGTGCGGCAGATCGTCGACCTCCGCCCACGCGGCACGCAGCTCGCGCAACGTATCGGGACCGTAGGCCGAGAACATCAGCAAGCCGTCGGTACTCAGCACTCGGTGCCATTCCGGAATGACGCGATGCGGCTCGCGATACCAGTGCAGCGCCAGATTCGACCAGACCAGATCGAACGAGCGCGCCGCGAACGGCAATGCGGAAAAGTCGGCCTGCACCACGCCGTACGGAGGCGCGCTGCGCAGCAAACGCCGCCATCCTGTCGCCGCACCGGCTGCGGCGGCCGATCGCGCCATGGCGAAGGAAGCATCGAGTCCCACGCGATAGGCGTCCGGATAGCGCTCGCCGAAACCCAGCAGATCGCCGCCCGTGCCGCAGCCGGCATCGAGCACGCGCCCGGGGTTGAGCTTGATGTAGTCAAGCCGGCTCGCGAGTCGAGACGCCACCTCCCGCATGAGGAAATCGGCGTCCGACCAGTTCGGTGCACGGCGATCGAACGCGGTGCGCAGGAAGCGTGCGCTGAACGCGGAAGACGGATTTTGGGGGGCGGCAGAAGGCTTCATGGGACAGGCGAAAAGGCGAGTCGGCAGTATACTCGCTGCTGCCCGAGCGCATTGGGCACCGCCGCGCCCCGTCGTGCCGAACACACCCGGCCACGGGGCGTGGGCGCCTGTGCAAGCTCGCCCACGGCGAAGTCCGGCCTTCCGTCGACCGGCGTCGATCGGCAATTCCCGCACAGCGCCCCGCCGCGCCACACCAGCCACACCAGCCACACCAGCCACACCAGCCACACCAGCCACACCACTGACTCCCGCTATCGCCGTGACCATCGTTCGCGCCACCCTATCGACGCTTGCCGGGTTTGCCGGGACACTGCTGCACTTGGCACTGCCCGATCACTGCGCGTTCTGCCATCGCCGCGCCGCGCGACAGCTCTGCGCGGATTGCGCGAACGTCTTCGACGTCCACCGCAGCGATCCGCCGCGACGCTGCGCCCGATGTGCCGTCGCGCTGCCGACGGCACGCGACCCCCATCCGGACGCCGACGCGCCCGCACATGCGACAATTTGTCGCACCATGCCAAACGTCATCTGCGGACAATGCCTCCGGTACCGGCCGGCCTTCGACGCGACGATCACCCTCGCGGACTACGTGGCGCCACTCGACACGCTAATGATTCGTCTGAAATACCATGGCGCCCTGCCGTTCGCCCGCGAGTTCGGACAACGTCTCGGCGACGCCCTTCTCGAGCAGGCTGGGGACGAGGCTCCGCTGGTGGTGCCGGTGCCGCTGGCACCGTCGCGGCTGGCGGCGCGCGGCTTCAATCAGGCGTGGGAGCTCGCACGTGTCGCCGCCCGGCGCGCGCGCCTGCCGGCCAGCGCCCGTGCGCTGCATCGCGAACGAACGACCACCGCACAGCGCCGACTTACGCGTGACGCGCGGCAACGCAACCTGCGCAACGCCTTCACGGCAAGCGCACTCGTTCGCGGACGTCGCGTCGTGCTGGTCGACGATGTAATGACGACCGGCGCCACTTGCGATGCGGCCGCAGCCGCGCTCAAACTGGCGGGTGCCACGCATGTGCTCGCCGCGGTCGCCTTGCGTACGCCGCCTTCCCGATAACCCTGCCCCCAAGACCATGTTCAACGTCGTTCTCGTCTGCCCCGAAATTCCGCCCAACACCGGGAATGTGATCCGCCTGTGCGCCAACACCGGCGCCCGGCTGCATCTGATCGAGCCGCTGGGCTTCCCGCTCGACGATGCGCGCATGCGCCGCGCAGGCCTGGACTATCACGAGTATGCGCAAATGAAGGTGCACAAGGACTGGGCTGCGTTTCTGGCCGCCGAAACCCCCGACCCCTCGCGCATGTTCGCGCTCACGACCCGCGGCTCGCGCCCTTTCGGCGAACTGTCGTTCGCGCCGGGCGACTGGTTCATTTTTGGTTCGGAAACCCGCGGCCTCGCCCCGGCGTTACTCGACACGTTTGCGACCGCGCAGCGCGTGCGCCTGCCGATGCGCCCCGGCAATCGCAGCCTCAACCTGTCGAATACGGTGGCCGTGGTCGTCTTCGAAGCCTGGCGTCAGCAAGGCTACGCGGGCGGGTCCTGACTGGCGAGTTCCTTCCGATAAAGCGCGAGCATCGCCTTGTCGAAGCAAACGAACTCCACGTGTTGGATCGTCGGGAAATGTGCCACCGCGTCGCGCACCGTAAATACCGCCAAAGGCACCGCCAACTCGGCGGGGTAGCCGAAGACGCCGCAACTGATCGCGGGAAACGCCACACTGCGACATCCGTGTTCCGACGCCAGGCGCAGGCTCTCGCGGTAGCAACTCGCGAGCAGCGCGGGCTCGTCGTTGGCGCCGCCATGCCAGATCGGGCCGACTGCATGAATCACGTACCTGGCCTTCAGGTGAAATCCCGGTGTGAGCTTGGCCTGGCCTGTCGGACAGCCATGCAGCTTGCGACAGGCGTCGACGAGCTCCGGTCCGGCAGCACGGCGAATGGCGCCGTCGACGCCGCCACCGCCCAGCAGCGATTCGTTCGCTGCATTCACGATAGCGTCGACCGGAGATTGCGTGATATCGCCTTGAGAAGCGTGAAGATGGACAACTTGCGACATGGGCGGGACTCCCTTGCAGCGAGTGTCGGCGACGGGATGCCGTCGCCGGGGAAGCAAAGTGCCGACAATCCATGGGGACCGCCGGCGAACCTTGCGATTCGGCGCGGAAAACGTCAGCCTGAGTGACTGTCGTCCTCGCGCTCGGCGCGGGCGTCGCGCCGCAACAACGCCTCCACCGCGGCACGGGCGGGCAAACCATCGAACAACGTCGCGCACACGGCTTCGGTAATCGGCATCTGAACGCCGTGGGCATGCGCCAGATCGCGCACCGCACGTGCACATCGTACGCCTTCCGCCACATGGCCGAGCGATGCCAGCACCTCGTCGAGCGATTTGCCCGACGCGAGTTGCAGTCCCACGGTACGGTTGCGCGACAGATCGCCGGTCGCCGTCAGAATCAAATCGCCCATGCCGGCCAGCCCCATGAACGTCTCGGGTTTGCCGCCCAGCGCGACGCCCAGACGCGTCATCTCGGCCAGTCCTCGCGTGACCAAGGCGGCGCGCGCGTTCAGGCCGAGGCCTAGCCCATCACTCACGCCCGTGGCGATCGCCAGTACGTTCTTGACGGCGCCGCCCACTTCCACGCCGACCACGTCGTCGCTCGAATAGATGCGCAATGCGCCGAAATGACACGCGGCGATCGTCAGTTCGCAGAGTGACGGCACCGCACTCGCGATCGTCAGCGCCGCCGGAAGGCCCTGTGCGACTTCTCGGGCGAAACTCGGCCCCGACAGCGCTCCACCCGCGACCTTGGGGAATACCTCGGCCACGATCTGGTGCGGCAACAGTCCGGAATCGGCCTCGAAGCCCTTGCACAGCCAGATCAGATGCTTCGGCGCGTCGGCGGCCTGTGCCATATGCCCCGCCAGCGCGCGCAGGCCGGCCACCGGGACAGCGGCCACGCATAGCGCACGCTCGCCCGTACCATGGGCCAGCGCCGTCGCGAAATCGGCTTCGAATCGCAGGCGTGGGGACAGCGGACAACCGGGGAGATAAGTGGAATTCTCGTGGGCGCTGGCGAGTTGCCGGAGCAGCGCCGCGTCGCGCGCCCACAGGACAACGTCATGGCGTGCCGCCATGTGACTCGCCATTGCGGTGCCCCAGGCACCCGCACCGAATACGGCAATCTTCATGAGATGGACCCCGACGCGCGGGTCCGAGGCAGACGGACCGACGCGTCGACGGAGCGCGAGCGCTTAGTGGGTCTGGGCGGACGAGCCGTCGGGCATCACGATACCCGGGGCCGGCGTCTCGCCGTTGGCCGCCTGCTGCTCGGCCAGTTGGGCCAGACGTTGCTCGTACAGCGCCTGGAAGTTCACTTCGGCCAGATGGATCGGCTGGAAACCGGCTCGGCTGATGGCGTCGGCCACGTTCGCGCGCAGGTACGGGTAGACGATCGTCGGGCAGGCGATGCCGATAAGCGGGTCGAGTTGCTCGACCGGCACGTTGCGGATTTCGAAAATGCCGGCTTGCTTGCCTTCGACCAGGAACGCGACCTTGTCCTGGATCTTGGCCGTCACGGTGGCGATCACCGCCACTTCGAAGACGTGCTCGTTCAGACGCTCCGCCGCGACATCCAGTTGCACTTCGACGGTCGGCATCTCCTGCTCGAGGAAAATCGCGGGCGAATTCGGCTGCTCGAGCGACAGATCTTTCAGGTAAGCGCGCTGGATGCTGAAAAACGGCTGATTCTGGTCGGACATTTGTTCGTTTCCTTGGGTATGAGACGGCCGCGCAGACACGCGGCCGAACGACTATTTTGCGGGCGGTATCAGGCCGCTTGCAAGAGCGGCACCAGGCCGCCGGCACGATCCAGCGCCGAAAGATCGTCGTAACCGCCAATGTGGCGTTCGTCGATGTAGATTTGCGGCACGGTGCGGCGCCCCGTGCGCGTCATCATTTCCTCGCGGCGGGCGGGTTCCTTGTCGATCAGGATCTTCTCGATTTCCTGGACGCCACGCTGGCGCAGCAGACGTTCCGCCATCTGGCAGTAGGGACACACTTGCGTGCTGTACATCACGATCTTCGGCATGACTTGCAACTCCTCGATTACTTCACGACCGGCAGGCCGGCTTCCTGCCAGGCGGCAATGCCACCCTGGAGGCTGAACGCCTCAGCATAGCCAAGATTGCGAAGCAGCGTCTGGGCGCGCGCCGAGCGTTGGCCGCTCTTGCACACGATAAGCACCGGCGCCGCCTTGTTCTTGATGACCTGTGCGACCTTTTGTTCCACGTCGTCGAGCGGCACGTTGCGCGCCGACGGCAGGTGGCCCGCGGCGAATTCCTCGCCGGTTCGCACGTCGAGCACCACGGCGCCCTTGCGGTTAATGAGCTGGGTCGCTTCCGTGGTCGACAGACCGCGACCGCCGCGCTTGAAGACCGGCCATGCGAGCATGCCGCCGGAGACGAGCGCGATGGCGATCAGCGCGAGGTTGGTGTAATCGGCAAAGAACTTCACAAACCACCTGAAAAAGGTCAAAAGAATCCGATCATTATAAAATATTCCGTGATTGCGCCGACGGGTCTCGTTGCCGATCGCTGCGCCGGACGCCGGCGGCCTGTTCGCCGCCCTCCCCGACGTCCCTCGACGACAGCCGCAAACCCTTGCCGGGCGCGGCTGCGCGAGGCAGCAGCGACCGGACGCCCCCTTTGGCTGCCCCCGCTTTCCAACTCTGTTTGAAGTCTGCTCATGTACAAGCTCGTTCTCATCCGCCACGGCGAATCGACGTGGAACAAGGAAAATCGCTTCACCGGCTGGGTCGACGTCGACCTCACGGAGAAGGGCGTTGCCGAAGCCGCCCAGGCCGGCGAGTTGCTCGCGCAAGCGGGATTCAAGTTCGACCTCGCCTACACGTCGGTGCTCAAGCGTGCGATCCGCACCCTCTGGCACGTGCAGGACGCCATGGACCTCATGTGGATCCCCGTGGTGCACAGCTGGCGACTGAACGAGCGCCACTACGGCGCGCTCGCCGGCCTGAACAAGGCCGAAACCGCCGCCAAGTACGGTGACGAACAGGTGCACGTCTGGCGCCGCAGCTACGACACCCCGCCGCCGCCGCTGAGCACCGACGACGAGCGCAGCTCGTTCAACGATCCGCGCTACGCGAAGCTCAAGCCCGAGGAAATTCCGCTGACCGAGTGCCTCAAGGACACGGTGGCGCGTGTGCTGCCGTTGTGGAACGAATCGATCGCGCCGACGGTGCGCGCCGGCAAGCAGGTGCTCATCGCCGCACACGGCAATTCGCTTCGCGCCCTCATCAAGCACCTCGACAACATCTCCGATGACGACATCGCTGGCCTGAACATTCCGAACGGCACGCCGCTCGTGTATGAACTCGACGCCGAACTCAAGCCGATCCGCCATTACTACCTGGGCGATCAGGAGAAGATCGCCGGCGCGCTGGCCGCCGTGGCCGCACAAGGCAAATCGAAGTAAGGCTTTCGCGCCTCGGAACCCCGCCGGTCCATCCGGCCGGGCGCCGAGACCTCGGGTCGCACGTCGCACCCTTGCGGCGTGCAACGCCCTCCCACCCCGGGCCCGGTAATACGCGGTAATCGACGCCCGGCGTCTTTTGCGTACCCCATCTCACGTATGCCCGCCCATCCGGCGCGTGATTTGCCTGCAAAAGTCCCCCCCCGCCAGGGGGCATCCGGCAAAAAAACCGTCCCGAGCGCGATTTAAACGGCACTTTTCGTAGAACCACTCCGGAAAAGTCCCTGTCGAATGGGCAATGTCCCGCCTGCGGGCAAACGGTTATACTTCGCCAAAGCGCGCGCGCCCATTGGCTAGCGCCCCGAAAATCCCGGAATTTCCACGCCTATATGCGCCAAACCCTCAAACACATCGGCCTGATCGTGCTGGGCCTCGCGACCGGTGCGGCGGCCACCCTCGCGTTCTCGCAGGCCTCCGCCCAAAGCGCTACCACGCCGCTGCCGCTCGAGCAGCTTCGTCTGCTGGCCGAAGTGTTCGGCCGCATCAAGCGCGAGTACGTGCAGCCGGTCGACGACAAGAAGCTGCTGACCGCGGCCATCAAGGGCATGGTGTCGAGCCTCGACCCGCACTCGTCGTACCTCGACAAGGACGAGTACAAGGAACTGCAGGAACAGACCCGCGGCCGCTTCGCGGGCCTGGGCATCGAGATCTCCCAGGAAGACGGACTCGTGAAGGTCATCTCGCCGATCGAGGACAGCCCGGCGTTCAAGGCTGGTCTCAAGCCTGGCGACCTCATCACCCGTATCGACGACAAGCCCGTGCGCGGCATGACGCTCGACCAGGCGGTCAAGCGCATGCGCGGCGCCCCCGGCAGCAAGGTCACGCTGACGATCTTCCGCAAGTCGGAAGAGCGCACCTTCCCCGTGACGATCGTTCGCGCCGAAATCCGGGTGCAGAGCATAAAGGGCAAGATGCTCGACTCGGGCATCGCCTACGTGCGTATCACGAGCTTCCAGGAACGCACCGTGCCGGATCTGGCCAAGAAGCTCCAGGAGCTGGCCAAGGATCAACCGGTCAAGGGCCTCATCCTGGACCTGCGTAACAACGGTGGCGGTATTCTCCAGTCCGCAGTGGGCGTTTCCGCTGCATTCCTGAAGGAAGGCGCCACGGTCGTGACGACCAACGGTCAGATCGAAGACGCCAAGCAGAAGTACACGGCAACGTTCGACAACTACCGCCTGTCGGCCAGCCCGGACGATCCGCTCAAGGGTGAAGCCGCGATCTGGAAGACGGTACCGATGGTCGTGCTGGTGAACGCCTACTCCGCCTCGGCCTCGGAAATCGTGGCCGGCGCGCTGCAGGATTCGAAGCGCGCGCTCATCATGGGCAAGACGACGTTCGGCAAGGGTTCGGTGCAAACGGTGCAGCAGCTCTCGCCGGATACGGCGCTGCGCCTGACCACGGCGTACTACTACACGCCGAGCGGTCGCTCGATCCAATCCATCGGCATCAAGCCGGACGTGCCGGTCGACCAGAATCCGAAGGGCGATCCGGACGACGTGCTGGTCACGCGCGAAATCGATTACCAGAACCATCTGCACAACACGCAAACGCCTGACGAGCAGAAGGAAATCGACGCCCGCGAGGCCCGTCGCCTCGAAGAGCTCCGCCGCCTCGAGGAAGAGAACGCGAAGAAGACGCCGGAAGAGCGCAAGAAGGAACGCGAGCAGCGCCTGCCGGATCTGGGCAGCCCGGACGACTTCATGCTCCAGCAGGCCGTCCACCAGCTCAAGGGCGAGCCGGTCCAGCGCACGAAGTCGCGCCTGGAAGCCAACGCCGGTCCGATGCCGAACGACGCCTCGAAGCCTTCCGCCGCCGGCGCCAGGAACGATGCGAAGCCGGCTGCGGCCGCACCGGCCAAGCCGTCGGACAAGAAGTAAGCTTCGGCCTTACACTACAAACCGTGCCAGCGAAAGCCGGCACGGTTTTTTTATTCCTTTTCCGTATCCCCGTTTTGCAATGAACGACGATCAGTTGCTGCGCTACTCCCGCCATATTCTGCTCGACGAGCTCGGTATCGAGGGGCAGGAGCGCTTGCTCGCCGCCCACGCCGTGATCGTGGGCGCCGGCGGTCTCGGCTCGCCGGCCGCACTGTATCTGGCGGCATCGGGCGTCGGACGCATCACCTTGATCGACGACGACGAGGTCGATCTCACCAACCTGCAGCGCCAGATCCTTCACGACACGCAGAGTGTAGGGCGTCCCAAAGTGATTTCCGGGCGCGAACGTATCGCTCGGATCAATCCGGGGGTCGTGGTCGATGTGGTCAACGAACGCGTTGACGAAGCGCGGCTCACGGCGCTGGCCCGCGAGGCCAGCGTCGTCCTTGACGGCTCGGACAACTTCGCCACGCGCCATGCGGTGAACCGCGCCTGCGTGGCGGCAGGGGTGCCGCTGGTTTCGGGCGCCGCGTTGCGCTTCGACGGCCAGATCAGCGTATTCGACGTCCGCAATGACGCATCGCCCTGCTACGAGTGCATCTTTCCGGCTGACGAGCCGTTCCCGGAGCAGGCGTGCGCCACCATGGGCGTACTCGCGCCGCTCGTGGGCATCATCGGCAGCATGCAGGCCGCCGAAGCGATCAAGATCATCACGGGCATCGGCACGCCACTGGTCGGTCGCCTCCAGATGCTCGACGGACGCAGGATGAGCTGGCACACCATGCACTGCGCGCGCAATCCGGAATGCAAGGTCTGCGCGCAGCGTCACTGAAGGCCCCCGGCGCCCACGTGTCGGACCGACGCCAAAACGCGAGACTGAACGCAAAAAAAGCGGACACCCATTTACCGGGGTCCGCTTTTTTCATGCGTCCGTCGACGCTCGACGCAGGGCCGCCGTTGTCAGGCGATAGCCAGCCGCGCCAACGCGGCCTGCATTTCCTCGGGTTCGGTGGCGGCCAGCATTTCCTGCACGGGCCGTTCCAGATCCGGCAGGTGCGCCCGAAGGATCTCCTGCTTGACCTGAAGCAACTGGCTCGGATGCATGGAGAACTCCCGCAATCCCATTCCCAGCAGCAAGCGCGTTGCCGTCGGATCGCCCGCCATTTCGCCGCAAACCGCCACCGGCACGCCGAATGCGTGCGCCTCGCGAATCGTCATGGCAATCAGGCGCAGCACGGCTGGATGCAGCGGGTCGTACAGATGCGCCACGGCGTTGTCCGCGCGGTCGATTGCGAGCGTGTATTGGATCAGGTCGTTCGTGCCGATGGACAGGAAATCGAGCCGTTTCAGGAACATCGGCACGGTCAGTGCCGCCGCGGGCACCTCGATCATCGCGCCGAGCTTCACGCCGGGGTCATAGAGCAGGCCGGCGGCGTCGAGCTGCGACTTGGCCTCGCGCACGAGTTCGAGCGTTTGATCGATTTCCTGCGCATGCGCGAGCATCGGGAACAGAATCTGCACCTTGCCGAATGCCGAGGCCCGCAGGATCGCCCGCAGTTGCGTGAGGAACATGCGTGGCTCCGACAGGCTCCAGCGGATGGCCCGCAGGCCAAGCGCCGGGTTCGGTGCGGTCTCGTATGTCTCGTGACTGTCGAGCGGTTTGTCGGCCCCGACGTCGATGGTGCGGATCGTGAGCGGCAACCCATGCATCGCTTCCACGGCGCGCTTGTACGCTTCGAACTGCGCTTCCTCCTCCGGCGCTTCCTCCTCGTTCATGAAGAGGAACTCCGTGCGGAACAGTCCCACACCGACGGCGCCCGCCTCGACCGCCGTCTTGGCATCTTCGGGCAATTCGATGTTGGCCAGCAAGGCAATGGGCGTGCCGTCGATGGTCTGGGCGGGGGAGTGCTTCAACCGTTGCAGGCGACGCTCTTCCAGTGCGCGTTCGCTCTGTCGGTAGCTGTACTCTTCGAGCACGATCGGGGCCGGATCGACGATGACGACGCCGTTGTCACCATCGATGATGATCACGTCGTCCTGCTTGACGAGCAGACTGGCCTGCGCCACGCCAACGGCCGCCGGAATGCCCAGACTGCGGGCGACGATGGCCGTGTGCGACGTCTTGCCGCCCAGGTCCGTGACAAAGCCCTTGAAGGTCTGCGACTTGAATTGCAGCATGTCGGCCGGCGCGATGTCGCGGGCCACGACGATCATGTCGTCGCGCGGCGTCTCGGCGACCACATGTCGAATGCCGGGCGCGCCGGCGAGCGCCTTGAGCACCCGTTCCGTCACCTGTTCGATGTCGGCACGGCGCTCGCGCAGGTACTCGTCGTCGATGTCCTCGAAGCGTGCGACGAGGACCTCGAGTTGCGTCGTCAGCGCCCATTCCGCGTTGTAGCGTCGTTCACGAATGAGCTTGAGGACGGCGTCGGCCAGCAGCGTGTCGTTGAGAATCAGCGAGTGAACGTCGAGGAACGCGCCCATCTCGCCGGGTGCGTCGTCGGGCAGTTCGGCCTTGAGCGTGTCGAGTTCGTGCTGGACCGTCGCCTGCGCGCTGTGAAAGCGTGCAATTTCGTCGTCGATCTGCGAAGGATCGAGCAGATAATGCGGGACATCGAGCGTGGCGGGCGCGAGCAAATACGCTCGCCCGATGGCGATGCCGCGGGAAACGGGAATACCGTGCAGGGTGAAAGACAAGGAAGTCTCCCCAGTTCAGAGGCGGGTGATACGACCGTATTCTGTGTTTATTTTACGTTTCGGGGGCGTTTTGGGGGCATATCCGGCGCCTGTCTCGCGCGTGTTTTGCGCGTGGATCGAGCCCGTATCCCGGTAGGCGGCAACGGGGGCGACGTGTGCTTCCATGTCCCCGCGCGCGGCGGCGCGCCTGCAAAGCGCCGTGACTTACCGCGATCGCCGCAATGGCGTGTTATTCCCCTTCGCCGAACTTGTTCGCGATGAGC
The DNA here is from genome assembly GCF_000681415.1 of Pandoraea sp. E26. Classification (NCBI taxonomy): domain Bacteria; kingdom Pseudomonadati; phylum Pseudomonadota; class Betaproteobacteria; order Burkholderiales; family Burkholderiaceae; genus Pandoraea; species Pandoraea sp. E26. Next base: position 143,793 of record NZ_AYXJ01000015.1, on the reverse strand, counting down.
GCCAGGATTTCGTCCATGGCCTGCTGCTCGTCCTCGCCTTCCGTTTCGACTTCGATCGTCGAGCCGATCCCGGCCGCCAGCATCATGACACCCATGATGCTCTTTGCGTTGATTCGCCGACCGTTCCGGGTCAGCCAGACCTCACTCTGAAATTTCGCTGCCAGTTGCGTCAGCTTTGCGGATGCCCGGGCGTGCAAGCCCAATTTATTTACGATCGTCGTTTCTTGTCGAAGCATGTTTCAGTGTGACGTAGTGTGTGTGGCCGGCGCACCCGCGCCGACTTCCAGAATACCTTTAGATCCGCCCGAAAGCACCTTCTCCGCCAACGTGTCGAGCGGCACGGAGCGATAGCACACCGCCTTGATCAACATCGACAGGTTCACCCCGGCGAGCACGCGCACTTTGGGGCCGACAAGTTGCGCCGCCACGTTCGACGGCGTCGCGCCGAACAAGTCGGTCAGCACGAGCACACCATTCTCTTCGTGCAGGTCAACCAGACGTTCGCGCGCCGTTTCGACGAGCGCCGCCGTGTCCTGGTCGGGAACGACGTCGATCGCGCCGATGCGCGACGGGCAGCCCCCGTAGATATGCGAAACACACTCGCGCAGCGCGGAGGCGAGCGGTGCATGGGCAATGATCAGAATTCCAGCCATGATGCTAGGCACGCCATGCGCCGCGCGTGTTCGGGATACAAACACAACGACGGACGCGCGCCTGTCGATTTTGGGATTCCTATTTTAGCAGGCGCGCAAAAACCCCGAATTTTCATGGTCTTAGCGTCTACCCCAAGCGATGCCTGGCACGCTCCCGTCGAGCTTCAGACCGCCTGTTCCAGCGCGTCGATAAACATCTTCGGCACGTCGAAACCGGTCTGGTCGGTGATTTCCTGGAAGCACGTCGGACTCGTGACGTTGACTTCCGTCAGGTAATCGCCAATGACGTCCAGGCCCACGAGCAGCAGGCCGCGCTGCCAGAGCACCGGGGCGAGCGCCTCGGCGATCTCGCGGTCGCGCGCGGACAGGTCGCGCGCTTCGCCCAGTCCACCCGCAGCGAGATTGCCGCGCACTTCATTGCCTTGCGGGATACGCGCGAGCGAATGCGGCACGACCTTGCCACCGATGACAAGCACCCGCTTGTCGCCCAGCTTGATGTCCGGGATGAAGCGCTGCGCCATGACCGAGCGCGCCCCGTTTTCCCCGAGCATTTCGATAACCGATCCCAGGTTGCGTCCGTCCGGGCCGATGCGGAACACGCCCGTGCCGCCCATGCCGTCGAGCGGCTTGTAGATCACGTCGCCGTGCTCGGCGTGGAACGCCCGCAGTCGCGCTGCGTCGCGCGTGACCAGGGTCGGCGCCACGAACTGCCCGAACTCGGCAATGGCCAGTTTTTCGGAATGATCGCGGATCGCGCCGGGCTTGTTGAACACGCGCGCGCCCGCACGCTCGGCGATCTCCAGCAGCCACGTGGAATTGATGTATTCCATGTCGAACGGCGGATCCTTGCGCATGAGCACGGCGTCGAACTCCGTGAGTGCGGCCACGCGCGTGTCCACCACGTCGTACCAGACCTGCGCGTCGCCCGTCATGCGGATCTCGCGCACGCGCGCGTCGACGGAGGCGCCCTGCCATGCCATCTCATGGGGTTCGCACGCGAAGATACGGTGCCCGCGACGCGCGGCTTCGCGCATCATCGAGAACGTGGTGTCCTTGTAGATCTTGAACTGGTCGAGCGGGTCGGCGATAAAGAGAATCTGCATCGATCGGCGGGAGTCTTAGGGGGTTCGGATGCAAACACCGCGGCAAGCGGCGACAGGCAACTATTCTAGCCGAGCCGTCATTTTGCCGCTTCGCACCGGCATGCCGCCCCTGCCCGCCCCAACCCCGCCAGCAGCGGCGCGTCGCGCACCGGATCCAGCCGCGCTCGCATGAGCGACAGATGCGTCTTGAGCGTCTGCACGCCGATCGCACAGGCTTCGCGCGTCTGCGCGCGGGACTGGCCCGCGAGCAGTCGCATCGCGATCTCGCGTTGCACTGGCGTAAGCGCCGTGGCACGAAGGCGTTGCAACAATCGGATGGACGGCGGCACGGCAAGGTGCAGCGCGATGCGCACGCGCTCCGTGGCGCGCCCTCCCATCCCGCAAAGATGCGTGGCATGCAGATGCAGCGTGCCTCCGGGAACGAGCACCGCACGACTCGCCTGGCGGCCCGCCCCGGTCTCGATCGGCGGTTGCAGCATCAGGGCATTCGCGAGCGACCGGCAGACGTCCACCACGGCACAGGCATCGGGCCATGCGCCGCCGGGCGCGGGCCGCCAAACCCGGCGCATGAGGGCGAGCGCCGACGGGTCGGCCCACTCTGGCTGGTGTCGATGCCAGACGAGCGTGCCCGTGACATCGTCGTCAACGGCCCACCAAGCCGCCGGTCGCGAGGTCGACGGCATGGCCGGCGGAGCCGGCATGGGCGATGGGACAGATGAAAGCAACGGGAGGGCCGAGAAGGATGAGAGCGTCGCAGCGGACGAGGGCGACGAGGGCGATGAAGAAGACGGAAGCGGCGGGAAAAGTGGACGCCCGGGCGGCGCCGCGAACTCAGAGGCCGCTGCCTCGAATGTCGTCACGTCCCGCGCGTTGAAGCGCGGCTTCGACCGATGGCGGCCGACGAGCAGCCGGAGCGCGCCGATCGGCTTCGCAGACGGCGCGTCGAACATCGCGGCTGGCGGCGCCGCGACCGGCCGCACACAGACGTCGAGCAAGTCGCCGTCCGGCAAACAGCGGTCCAGCGCGGCGGGACGAGGCAGCGAGATCGCCTCCTGCGCCGCACCCTTGCCCCTGGCGCGTCGCGCATGGGCGCGCAGCAGGCGGTCGCGCGAGGGCGAGCGGGGCCATATGGCGGCGGCCGGCATGGCGGGCCCACCGCTCACCGCCATTTGCTCGCACGCCAGAAGCGAAGTCTGCGGGGCATACCATTCGGTGACACCGCTCGCCTGCGCAAACGTCGAATCTTCTGCCGCGTCGACCTCCCCCCCTTCACACCATAGCGCCACCACCCCGTCGGCCGCCAGCCCGGTGCGCAAGGTCTCCAACCATAGCGACAGGTAACCGAGGGTGGGCACCGGCAATTGGTGGATTTGACGAAGGCACGCCCGCAACTCGCCATGCATTCCCATGTAGCTCCCCGCCAGTCCCAAGGAAATTTCTTAATCCGCTGTGTCACGAACCGCCATCCCCCATTCGGGGGATGTCCGGTTTGCCGAACCGTCGCATCATCCACTTACTGCTGACACGAACCGTAAGGCGGACCGGAAAAGTACACGATCCGTCAGACGAGGGGGAACGCAGGAAAACCAGTTTGCGGGGGGACTCGCTCAGGGAAGCCCCGATTTCCGGCCGTTGCATGAGGCGGCCGGTAAATGTGACGCCCGGCTAGTCGGGGGGCCAGCCGGGCGTCTTTTTCTTTGCGCCGACCTGCACCGGACGCGCGCGAAGCCACCGCCGCGCGGATTCGGCTTCATAACGAATTCAGAATCTTCTCAAGCAGACGCAGAGGCCGATAGTGCGCGAGTCGATGTCACTCGCTCACTCGTCTCTCATTCGTTGACCGTTCGTCGTCAATACGTTTCCGGGTCCGGGTCCGTGCGCTCGAGTTCGACGGAGGCGGCCAGGAGCGCCAGACGCGCCACCACCCCGTACATGTAGAACCGGTTGGGCGGCGCGGCGCCCGGCTTGGCGTGGACATCCGGCAAGGCGGTGTGTTCGAACGCCAGCGGAACGAAGTGCATGCCGGGGGCGTTCAGATTCTCGTCGGTGCCGCGTCCCGTATGCACGCGATAGAACCCGCCCACCACGTACCGGTCGATCATGTATACGACCGGTTCGGCTACCGCCTCATTGATGCGCTCGAACGTGTACACCCCCTCCTGCACGATCACGTCGTGCACTTCGAGGCCTTCCTTGACCACGCTCATCTTGGTGCGTTCGCGCCGGTTCAGGCTTTTGATCTCCGCGGCGTCGTGCACCATCATCACGCCCATGCCGTAGGTGCCGGCATCGGCCTTGATCACGACGAACGGCTTCTCCGTGATGCCGTACTCGCGATACTTCTTGTTGATCTTCTTGAGCACCGCGTCGACGGTGTCCGCCAGTTTCTCCTCCCCGACGCGTTCGTCGAAGTCGATGCCCTCGCACTTCGCGAAGTACGGATTGAGCATCCACTGGTCGACGTCGATCATCTTGGCGAACTTCTTGACGATGTCGTCATAGGCAGAGAAGTGCTGGCTCTTGCGGCGCACGGCCCATCCCGCGTGCAGCGGCGGCAACAGGTATTGCTCGTGCAGGCCTTCCAGAATCGGCGGAATGCCCGCCGACAGGTCGTTGTTGAGCAGGATCGAGCACGGATCGAAGTTCTTGAGCCCCAGCCGGCGCGGCGTGCGCTCGAGCGGTTCGATCACCACGTGCTGGCCGTCGGGCAACTCGATGGTCGTCGGTTCGCTGATGTCGTCCGAGAGCGAGCCCAGCCGCACGTTCAGTCCGGCATGACGCATGATCGTCGACAGGCGCGCGATGTTTTGCAGGTAGAACGAGTTGCGCGTGTGCCGCTCGGGGATAAGGAGCAGATTCTTCGCGTCGGGGCAGATCTTCTCGATGGCGGCCATGGCGGCCTGCACGGCAAGGGGAAGCACTTCCGGCGCGAGATTGTTGAAGCCGCCCGGAAAGAGGTTGGTGTCGACGGGGGCAAGCTTGAAGCCGGCATTTCGCAGATCGACCGAACAATAGAACGGCGGCGTATGTTCCTGCCACTCGAGCCGGAACCAGCGCTCGATGGCGGGCGTCGCATCGAGGATCTTCTTTTCCAGGTCGAGCAGGGGGCCTTTCAGGGCCGTGACGAGATGCGGAACCATGCTTCTCTCATATCCAGATGGAATATCGATTGTAGAGCATACGCCCGGCCCCTTTGCCGTTCGCCATGCCCCCGGAAGGGGCTCCGCGCCGGGCGGCGGTCCAGGCGACGCCTGCCGTCAGGCCCGGGCGTGGTGCGATCGAGTGGGGTGGCGCAATGCCGCGATGAGCGAAGGTGGGGGCAAAACCGCGGATCACAAGCGGGACACGCCTGCGCGCCGCCACGACGCCACGACGCCACGACGCCACGCCGCCACGACGGCGCCGCGTCGCGCCGAACGGGATCGAAAAAAAAGCGGGCACCCGCTGGGGTGCCCGCACAATGCCGGGACCGGCTGTCCGACCGGTACACCGGCGACGCTTCTCGCTCAACCCGCGTGGGTCAAAGCCAAACGCCTCTCAGCAATGCCTGCGATCAGTTGTGATAGGCCGATTCGCCGTGCGACGTGATATCCAGACCCTCGCGCTCCTCGTCCTCCGGCACGCGCAGTCCCAGCACGATGTCGGCGATCTTGAAGGCGATGAACGCCACCACCCCCGACCACACGAGCGTGGTCACCACGCCCTGGAACTGAATCCAGACCTGACCGGCGATCGAATAGTCCGGCGCGACCTTGTTGGCAACGTAGTCGTAGATACCCGTGCCGCCAAGCGACGGCGCAGCGAACACGCCCGTCAGAATCGCCCCGAGCATGCCGCCCACGCCGTGCACGCCGAACACGTCGAGCGCGTCGTCCGCCTTGAGCAGGCGCTTCAGGCCATTCACGCCCCACAGGCAGACCACACCGGCAATCAGGCCGAGCACGATCGAGCCCATCGGACCGACAAAGCCGGCCGCCGGAGTCACTGCCACCAGGCCGGCCACCGCACCCGAGGCGCCGCCGAGCATCGACGGCTTGCCCTTGCCGATCCACTCACCCGCCGTCCACGACAGCGTAGCGGCGGCCGTGGCGAGCAGCGTGTTCACGAAAGCGAGCGCCGCGCCGCCGTTGGCTTCCAGACCCGACCCGGCGTTGAAACCGAACCAGCCGAACCAGAGCAGCGATGCGCCGATCATCGTCATGGTGAGCGAGTGCGGCTTGAAGGCTTCCTTGCCGAAGCCCACGCGCTTGCCGACCATGTACGAGCCGACCAGACCCGCGATGGCCGCGTTGATGTGCACCACCGTGCCGCCCGCGTAATCGAGCGCGCCCTTCTGGAACAGCCAGCCGGCGTGTGCCGTGGCGGCGTCCGCGGCGGCGGCATCGGTGTACGCGTCAGGACCGGCCCAGAACCAGACCATGTGCGCCATCGGCAGGTACGAGAACGTGAACCAGATCACGGTGAAGAGCAGCACGGCCGAGAACTTGGCACGCTCGGCGAAGGCGCCGACGATCAGCGCGCAGGTAATGGCGGCAAACGCTGCCTGGAAGGCCATGTAGGCGTACTCCGGCACGTTGACGCCCTTGCTGAAGGTCGCGGCCACCGAATCCGGCGTCATGCCCTTCAGGAACAGGCGGTCGAAGCCCCCGAAGAACGCCCCGCCCTCGGTAAAGGCAATGCTGTATCCGTAGATGGACCAGAGCACCACGATCAACGCGAAGATGATGAAGCACTGCATCAGCACCGAGAGCATGTTCTTCGAGCGCACGAGACCGCCGTAGAACAGGCCCAGGCCAGGCAACGTCATGAGAATGACGAGCGCGGTGCAGGTGAGCAGCCACGCGGTGTCGCCCTTGTTGGGCGGCACGGGCGTCGCTGCGGCGGCGGGCGCGGGTGCGGCCGCCTGGGCTGCCGGGGCGGCGGATGCCGCAGGTGCTGCCGCGGCGGCGGCCGCGGGTGCGGCAGCTTCCGAGGCGGCGGCGGGAGCCGACGCATCCTGTGCGAATGCGGCGCCGGAACCCAGTCCGACAGCACCCGTCACGCCCAGGAAGGCGGCGGCGAGCAAGAGTTTGGCAAACAGTTTTTTCATGATGGATGTCTCTTATGTAGGACCTTTACAGCGCGTCTTCGCCGGTCTCTCCCGTACGGATTCGGACCACATGCTCAACGTTCGACACAAAAATCTTGCCGTCGCCGATCTTGCCGGTGCGGGCCGCCTGCTCGATGGCGTCGATCGCCTGATCGAGCAGCGCGTCGCCGATGACCGCCTCGATCTTCACCTTCGGCAGGAAGTCGACGACGTATTCCGCACCCCGATACAACTCGGTGTGCCCCTTTTGGCGACCGAAGCCCTTGACTTCGGTCACCGTAATGCCTGCCACACCGATGTTCGAGAGGGCTTCACGCACCTCGTCGAGCTTGAAGGGTTTCACAATGGCGGTAATCAGCTTCATGATGAGTCGCTCCTTAGAATGTCTTTGACAACCCTACGACGACCGTCGCCTTGGAGAGTACCTTGCCCGAGTTCCCGGCCGTGTAGTACTTCTCGTCTGCGTTCGTATCGATGTAGGCGACCGACACGGTGAAGTTCTTGCCAAGATCCTTCTGCAGGCCGATCTTCCAGTCGGTGTAGCTTGCCGCACTGAAGTTGTGCACCCATTGGTGACCCACGTGACCCACGGCGGACAAGCCCCAGAAGCCGATGTCGTAGGTGCCCGTCAGGTCGAGGTAGCCGCTGTTGGTCGTGTCCTGGCCGTCCGGACTCACCAGGCCGAACAGGCGGGTCAGCGAGTGCGAATACTTCAGCGTGATGGTTTTCCAGCCCACGGCGGCATACAGTTCGAAGGTATGCGGACGCGGGAAATAGGCGCCGGACGGATAGCTGCCCGGGTAGTAGTACTGCAGGCCACCGAAGTCGATGGTCCAGTCCGGAACGATTTCCTTCTTCCAGCCGCCGTAGAAGTCCATTTCGATGGGCGCGCTCACCGCGGAATTTCCGTCCGAAATCCAGCTGATGTTCGATGCCCATACGCCGGCGTAGAGGCCGGACTCATGCGCGAGGTCGAAGCCGCCCTGGACCGCCGGACGCTTCGCCGTTTGCGAGATGCCACGGAAACGGTAGTCCGAGAACAACCCGATGTTGGCGGTCACGGTGAACGGTTCAGCCGCAGCTGCGGCGGCCGGCGCCGCACCGGCGGCGGACGCGTCGCCGCTTGCCTGCGCGAAAGCGCCCGTGGATCCCGCCATCGCCCCGAAGAACACAACGCCAGCCATCGCAGTCGACACTTTTTTCATCACTTTCCCCTAAGTTGAGTATTGAAGTCTTGGTACAGCGTGCGGCAGGTTCCGGATTGGGTAGAGCAACTCCCGTGCCAGATCCGTCGTCTGCGTTTGCTGCGACGCGCAAGATACGAATTTCGGGATAAAAAAAGGGCAAAATTGCAGTGCCGTCCGCACGGCGAAGCGCACTTTGGCCATGTCGTCACCTGCCGCAACCCCGCGCGGGGTATCGTGTCGAACCCTTGCCGGGCAACGATCGGACGCCTCAGCTGCGTTGGCTGGCCGCGATAAACGGTGTTAGAGTTGCGCCAGCGTTATGGACCGTCTCCGATGCACCACCTTGCACCGGTCAGACCGGCACGACGCAGCACACTGACGGTGCAGGCACCACGTTGGTGCGAACAAATGGAGAGAGGAAGGCTTATGAAACCGAACGAGATCCTGCAAGACATGCAAGCCAAGGTGAGCGACCTGCTCAGGCAATCGCCCGCGAAGGATATCGAGCGCAACGTCAAAAGCCTTCTCAATCAGGGCTTCAACCGTCTCGATCTGGTGACTCGGGAGGAGTTCGACGTTCAGGCGCAGGTGCTCGCGCGCACGCGCGAGAAACTCGAAGCGCTCGAGAAGCGCGTGGCCGAACTCGAAAGCCTGCGCGGCGAAGCGCAGGACTGACGACCCGAAACGGGGCGCTGCGGCGCCCCTTGTCGTTTCTGGCCCGGCGCCAAGGCGTCGGCCAGCGGTTTGCGCGTCCCTGCCTCTGCCTCTGCTCCCGCCGGGTGCCCCCCCGGACATTCGCCGAAATTGCGCCTCGACGGTCGGAATCGTCCTAGGTTCGACACTGACGCTTCCGACACCCCCGCACCCCTTCTCCGAAAACCGCCCCCCAGGCCACATTTGCGCGGTGCGGCCATTGCGCCCGCCGCGCTCCGGGCCGACGATCGATGCTCAGGCGATGCTTCGCAACGTTCGAAGGGGGGAAGGCATGACATTGGCCATCGTGAGCAGCCGGGCGATTACGGGCATGGCAGCGCGCCCGGTGACGGTCGAAGTCCATCTTGCGAACGGGCTCCCTGGCCTGTCGCTGGTGGGTCTGCCCGACACCGAAGTCAAGGAAAGCCGGGAGCGGGTACGCTCGGCATTGCAGAACAGCCGGTTCGAATTTCCGACGCGGCGCATCACGGTCAATCTGGCGCCCGCTGACCTGCCGAAGGCATCCGGTTGTTTCGACCTGCCGATTGCGCTCGGCATTCTCGCGGCCAGTGGCCAGTTGCCCGAGGCGGGACTGCGGACGCACGAGTTCGCGGGCGAATTGTCGCTCACGGGCGAGCTGCGCCGCGTGCGTGGGGGGCTCGCCATGGCGGGCGCCATCGCCGCCGAGGCGTCGACGCGCGCGCTGGTGCTTCCCGTGGACAGCGCTCAGGAGGCGGCCCTGGTCGAAGACGCCACCGTCTTCGGCGCACGCACGTTGCTCGATGTCTGTGCGCATCTTGCCGAACCCGACGTTGCGACGCCGTTGCCGCGTGCCACCGTGCCGGGTGGGTCGATGCGGCAGGACGGCGCAGCGTTGTCGCCCTGCACCGGCGAGCGGCCGATCCCCACGGATCCGGTGGCCGATGCGCCCGATCTGTCGGACATCAAGGGGCAGGCCCCGGCTAAACGGGCACTGGAAGTGGCGGCCGCGGGCGGACATCACATTCTCTTCTATGGGCCGCCGGGCACGGGCAAGTCGATGCTGGCGACGCGGCTCGCCGGTCTGCTTCCCGCGTTAAGCAAGGCACATGCCGTGGAATCCGCCACGCTCGCGAGCCTCAGCGCGCAGGGGTTCGACTTGCGCCACTGGGGACGCCGCCCCGTTCGCACCCCGCATCACACGGCATCGGCTGCCGCACTCGTGGGCGGCGGCAGCACGCCGCGCCCTGGCGAAATCAGCCTGGCCCATCGCGGGGTGCTCTTTCTCGACGAATTGCCCGAATTCCAGCGGCGTGTGCTCGAAGTTCTGCGCGAACCACTCGAGCAGGGGCATGTGACCATCTCCCGTGCCGGCGGACATGCCACGTTCCCCGCCGCGTTCCAGTTGGTCGCCGCAATGAACCCGTGTCCCTGCGGCGATCTGGGGCACCCGTCGCGACGCTGTCGCTGCACGGCCGACGCGGTGGCGCGCTACCGCAACCGGCTCTCAGGGCCGCTGCTCGATCGCATCGACCTGCACGTGGAAGTGCCGGCGCTGAGCGCCGAGACGTTCGCCGCCCAGGCCGACGGCGAGCGGAGTGAGGTTGTCGCATCGCGCGTCAGGCAGGCGCGGGAGTGGCAGTTGTCGCGTCAGGGGCAATTGAACTGCGCGCTGTCCGGACGGGCCCTGGAGATGCAATGCGCATTGTCGCGCGACGCCGAAGCGGTCCTGCATCGGGCCGTGGCGCAGCACCACTGGTCGGCTCGCACCTATCATCGCGTGCTGCGTGTGGCGCGCACCGTCGCGGATCTTGCGCAATGCCAAGCCATCGATGCCCATCACGTCGCCGAAGCTGTGCAATATCGAGAGGCCCCCAGTTGACCGCATGACGACACGGCGGCGACCGGACGGCGTCACTCCAGAGTGAACGAGTCGAGAAATTGGTCGACCTGGTCCTGTGTGGGCGCTTTCGTCGCGAGGACCACGACCTGATAGACGTGATTGCCGCGCCCGACAAACCGGGCGGCGACGTAGCGCGGTGTCTTGTCGCTTGCCACGCCCTGCGCGGCGACGGCCAGTCCGGGCACGGCCGGCGCGTCGCCCGCCTGGCGCACCATCACCTGCGCCGGTTTGGCCGCGGCTTCGTTGACGTTAGCGAGCAATCCTTGCTGCAATTCGGCAAGCACCGTCTGTCGCAACGTGGCGTCGTCGGACGGCAATGTCACCACGCCCACGGCGAACAAGGCGGCGTCCACACGGGCGGCCTGCATGCGCATGGGCAACGCACCCGATGCGAATTTGACTTCGCGGGCGTCCTGCGTCGGCTTGGCGGGATACGTCACGGCATAGCCGCCGTCCGTGTCGTGCACCTCACGCCAGTCGTAGCGAGGGGAACAGGCGGCGAGTACCACCGCTGAGGCGAGCATCACGCAGACACGGACAACACGGTTCATGGACGGGAGACTTTCGAAGGACCGGGAAACGGCCATTATCCGTCATGTCGCGTCACTATCGCGCCTTGAGGCGCTCACGCATACACACCGTTCCCGGTATCATCGGCGACATGAAAAACGCATTCGCTCCCGCTCGCCCCGTCCCCGGGACCACGCGGACGCCATGGCCTCGATACGCCGTTCCGGCCTCACGCGCCCCACGTGCGGCCGATGCAACCCATACGGCCCATGAGGACCATGAGGCCCATACGGCCCGTGCGGGCCTTGCCGCACGCACCGGGCGTCTGATGCCGGCCGTCACCCTGGCGGCGAAGGCACTCGCGGTGCTGTCGATGCTCGGCGGTGTCCCGGGTGCGGCAAACGCCGCCTCCACTCCCGGCGACGACCTGCGTTCGGTCACGTCCGGGCGAGAATCGGCGCAGCTGGGCGGCGTGACGTTTCCGCGCGCAGTCTCGTCGTCTTCCGCTTCGACTGCTTCGACTGCTTCGCCCGCGTCGCCCCTTTCGCGCGACGTCAAAGCGCCCGCGCGCGAGTCCGCCGCTGTGCCGCTGGCGACGGACTTCGCCGCACACGCACAACGTGCCAAGTCACTCGACGTGCCGCTGATCGTGCTGGTGTCGCTGCGCGACTGCGTCTACTGCGGGCCCATCCGCCAACGTGAGCTCGCGCCGCTGGTGCGCAGCGGCAAGTACGAAGTGCGCGAGATCGGCATGGACAGCACGGCGGCGGTGCGCGACTTCGATGGCTCGACCACCACCGGTATTGCCTGGGCGCGCGCGCACGGGGCCAAGGTGTCGCCGACGGTTTTGTTCCTCGATACGAACGGACGGCCCGTTGCCGAGCCTTTGATCGGCGCTGGCCTGCCCGATTTCTACGGCGCCTACCTCGACGACGCCATCGCGCGCGGCCGAGCCCGCCTTCACGGGGGAAATGGGTATTCCGGCGCTGCTACGCGTCGAGATTGATCCCAGAGAATCAGAGTAGAATCGACGTCACCCAATGAACAACCTCATCCCAACGGCTGTGTCATGAGCACCTCGACCTCCCGCAAGTCTCCGCTTGGCAAGATCGTCGCTGTGGCGATCGTCGCCGTCGTCGCGATTGCCGCCTACTTCACGTTCGCCGGTCAGAAGCGCGCCCCGGACGCCACCTTCACGCTGCTCTCGGGCCAGAAGCTCGGCACCGAGCAACTCAAGGGCAAGGTCTACCTCGTCAATTTCTGGGCGACGAGCTGCACGACCTGCATGAAGGAAATGCCCACGATGGTGCAGACGTACGAGAAGTACAAGGGCCGGGGTCTGGAGTTCGTGGCGGTGGCCATGAGTTACGACCCGCCGATGTATGTGGTGAATTACGCGCAATCGCGTCAGTTGCCGTTCAAGGTCGCCATGGACTCGGACGGCAGCGTGGCAAAGCAGTACGGGAACGTACAGCTCACGCCCACGACCTTCGTGGTGGACCGTGACGGCAAGGTGCTCAAGCAGTACGTTGGCGAGCCGGAATACGCGGAACTCGACAAGCTTATCGAGAAGGCGCTGGCCAAACAGGCCTGACGCCCCGCGCACGGTCAGGTCACCGAGCATGAAAAGATAGCGCCCTTCGGGGCGCTTTTTCGTTTTGGGCGCCTCAGCGCACGCCCTCGCTCCCGTCGCCCTGCCCGCGCGTTTGCAGCCCGTAGCGCTTGAGCTTTTCGTAGAGCGTGGCCTTGGGAACGTGCAGCGCCTCGGCCGTGGCGGCCACATTTCCCTTGCTGTGTTCCAGCGCTTCTTGCAGCACCGCACGCTCGAAGCGTTCCACCTGCTCCTTGAGCGGCAAGGGTGCGAGCGAATCGCCCTCGGGCGCGCTCGCCACCCCCAGCACGAGACGGTCGGCCGCATTGCGAAGCTCGCGCACGTTACCGGGCCAGTCCGCCTGCATCAACTCCTGACGCATCCGGTCCGAGACCACCGGCGCGGGGCGGCCGTAACGCACGGCGGCGTCGAGCAGGAAGTGTTCGAACAGCGGCAGGATGTCCTCGCGGCGCTCGCGCAGCGGCGGCAAGGCGAGCGTGACCACGTTCAGCCGATAGTACAGGTCGCGGCGGAACGTGCCCGCGCGCACGAGCGCCTCCATGTCGCCCTTGGCTGCCGCCACGATGCGGCAGTCGACGCGAATCGACTGATTCGACCCGAGTCGCTCCAGCACGCCGTCCTGCAGCACGCGCAGCAGCTTGACCTGCAACGCGGCGGGCATGCTCTCGATCTCGTCGAGAAACAGCGTGCCGCCCGAGGCATGCTCCAGCTTGCCAATACGACGCTTGGCCGCGCCGGTGAACGCGCCGACCTCGTGGCCGAACATCTCGCTCTCGAAAATGGCTTCGGGCAACGCCCCGCAGTTGAGTGCGACGAACGGCGCATCGCGTCGACGCGACAATTCATGCAGGCTGCGCGCCACCAGCTCCTTGCCGGTTCCGGTGTCGCCGTTGATGAGCACCGGCGCGTCGGTCATCGCCACATTGGCAATCAACGTGCGCAGCGTCTCGATCGACGGGCTGCGGCCGATGATGCGCGACGCCCGTCCGCCCTGCTCGGCCAGTTCGCGACGCAGGGCCTGGTTCTCCAGCATCAGCTTGCGGGTTTCGAGCGCGCGCTTGGCCGACTCGATCAGACGATCCGGCGCGAAGGGCTTTTCGATGAAGTCGTACGCGCCGTCGCGAATGGCCTGCACCGCCATCGAAATGTCGCCATGGCCCGTCACGAGGATCACCGGCACTTCCGGCGCGTGCTGCCGCAGGTGCGCGAGCAGCTCCAGCCCGCTCATGCCGATCAGGCGAATGTCGGACACGACGATACCGGCGAAGTCCGGCGTGATGCGCTCGCGCGCCGCCTCGGCCGATGCGAGCCCGAAGGCGTCGAGGCCGGCGAGTTGCAGGCTTTGCAGCGTGGCGCGCCGCACGAGTTCGTCGTCTTCGACAAAAAGGATCTGGAGGTTCTTGTACATCATGCGAGGGTTGCACTGGTGCTGCGCTGTACGCGGCGCAGCGTCACGAGGAATTCGGCACCGCCGCCGGGAACATTGCGCGCCACCAGCTGGCCGCCGTTCTCCTGCGCGATGGACGATGAAATGGCGAGTCCGAGCCCCATGCCCTGCCCGCCCTCCTTGGTACTGAAAAACGGTTCGAAAAGACGCGGCATATGTGCCTCCGAAATGCCCGGCCCATTGTCGCGCACGTAAATGCGCACCCATTGCGCGTCGGCGTCGACATCGATCCAGATCGACGGCGGCGCATGCGTGCCCGACACGCTCAGCACGGCGTCGATGGCATTGCCCACCAAATTGATGAGCACCTGCTCCAGACGCAAGCCTTCACAGGCGACCTGCACGTCGTCGAGACCGTCGGCGAACATGGTGGCGACCTGGATGCCGGCCAGCCGCCCGCGCAGCAACATCAGCGAATTTTCCAGCGCGCGCCGCACCGATGCCTCCGAGTCGCCGCGCCGCGCGCGTCCGGCGAACAGCCGCAGTTGTCCCGTGATCTTGCCCATGCGATCGGTCAGCGACGCGATGGCCTCGAGGTTCTCGCGCGCCGCGTCGTGTTCACCGCGCTCGAGCAGCACGCGCGTATTGTCGGAGAAGCTGCGCAGTGCCGAGAGCGGCTGGTTGAGCTCGTGTGTGATGCCGGCGGCCATCTGTCCGAGCGCCACGAGTTTCGACGCCTGCACGAGTTCGCTCTGCGCCTCGCGCAATTCGTGCTCCGTGCGCGAGCGTTCCTGCACTTCGGTCTGCAATCGCTCGTTCGCGGATTGCAGGTCCGCCGTGCGCTCGGCCACCCGCTCGCCCAGCTCGGCGTACGCGGCCTGGAGCAGTTCCCGGCTCTTGAGCATGTCGCGCACCCGCTGGCGACGCTGATTCCAAGCCACGCCCAGCAAGCACGTGAACGCCGCCAGGCACGCCGCGGCCACCGCCGCGATCCGTGCATTGGCGATCACCTGATCGAGCGGGGCGAAGTACATGAGCGTCCAGTTCGGCTCTCCCAGCTTGCGCTGCACGGCGAGAAAGCGCCGGCTTCTGCCCGCGCCGCGACCGTCGCGCACGGTCACCACCTCGCCGTCGGCGTCGAGCCGCTCATCCTCGTGCCATGCCAGCGGCGTGATGTGCTGGTTGTAATACTGGCGCGTGCTGTTGAGCGCCGCAGTCACCTCGGGAGAGAGCGGTGCAAGCGAGCGGTACTGCCAGCGCGGCTCCGACGACAGGAACACCACGCCGTGATCGTCGGCGACCACGACCGGCTCGGAGGCGTCGGCGCCCGCGCGCTGGAACCATTCCAGATTCAACTTGACGACGACCACGCCGCGAATCGCGCCATCCACCAGGATCGGCTGGGAAACGAAATAGCCCGGCTCGCCTGAGGTGGTGCCCACGCCGTAGAACCGGCCGAGCGCGCCCTTGATAGCGTCGATGAAATACGGGCGGAAGCGGTACTCCTGTCCGACGAATGTGGCCTTCTCGCGCCAGTTGCTCGCTGCCAGGGCGAGGCCATTGGCATCGATCACGTAGGCGGCCGAGGCCTTGGCGCGGTGGTTCACATCGAACAGATAATCGTTGGCGCGTTGCACGACCGCGCGGTCTTTGGGATTGCGCAGCAGATCGTGCACATAGGGGTGCAGCGACAACAGGTAGGGCAGGAATTCGTAGCGGTCGACGGTGCTGCGCAGGCTTCCGGCATAGCGCTCGACGCGCGCGCCGGCATTCACGCGCAGATCGGCCACGCCGCGCTGCCAGCTCAGGGCGTAAGTCAACCAGCAGAACAGGACGCTCGCCAACAGCATGACGACGATCCACGACCAACGGCGCATCGGCACGGTCCTCTCGAGTTCGATGGGGACTTCGTCGCGCCGGCGATCCGGTGACCTCGCGCGCGCGTCGGCGGCACTCGCGGGCGAGTCGCGGCGGCATGCGCGGATCAGGGTGTCGTACAGGGTGGCCATTGGGGCGCTGGGTACCGAAGGACCACCGGGCGGCGAAGCTCAGGCGCTATTGTGCCTGTGCCGCGCCGCCCGGTGGCGAACGTGGGTGTGGCAGCGGGTTTCATGTCCGGCCGGCGCCGGCGCGCGAACCGAGTCGCGCACCGCACTGGCCGCCGCTGCCGCCGGCCGTCAGGCCAGCTCCGGACCTTGCTTGCCAGCCATCGCGTCGGCCAGCTTCTTGCGATCGAGCTCCTTCTCCCAGGCCGACACGACGATCGTGGCCACGCCGTTGCCGACGAGGTTCGTCAGCGCGCGGCATTCGCTCATGAAGCGGTCGATACCGAGAATCAGCACCATACCGGCCACCGGGATCGTCGGAATCACGGCGAGCGTGGCGGCCAGCGTGATGAAGCCGGCGCCGGTCACGCCCGAGGCGCCCTTCGAGGTCAGCATCGCCACGGCGAGCAGCGTGAGCTGCTGGCCCCAGGTCAGGTCGATGTTGGTGGCCTGCGCGATGAACAGCACCGCCATCGTCATGTAGATGTTCGTGCCGTCGAGGTTGAACGAGTAGCCGGTCGGAATCACCAGACCGACCACCGACTTCGAGCAACCGGCCTTCTCCATCTTTTCCATGAGGTGCGGGAGTGCGGCTTCCGACGAGCTGGTCCCCAGCACGATCAACAGTTCCTCCTTGATATAAGCGAGGTAGCGGAAGATCGAGAAGCCGGTGAACTTGGCAATCAGCCCGAGCACCACGATCACGAACAGGAACGCCGTGAGGTAGAACGTGCCCATGAGCTTGGCCAGCGGCACCAGCGAGGCGATACCGTACTTGCCGATCGTGAAGGCCATCGCACCGAAGGCGCCCAGCGGCGCCACCTTGGTGATGATGTGCACCACGCGGAAGAGCACGCCCGACACGCTGTCGATCCAGTTCGTGACCACGCGGCCACGCTCGCCGATCGCGCCCAGCGCGGCGCCGAACAGAATCGCGATCACGAGGATCTGCAGAATTTCACCCTTGGCGAACGCGTCGGTGATCGTGCTCGGAATCAGGTGAAGCAGGAAGTCGACGAACGTCTCGCCATGTGCCGCCTTCGCGGCATAGCCGGCGATCGCCTTCGGATCGAGCGAGTTGATGTCGACGTTGAAGCCCGCACCCGGCTTAAGGATGTGAGTCGCGGCCAGACCGATGATCAGCGCGAGCGTCGAGACGATCTCGAAGTAGATCAGGGCCTTGCCGCCGACGCGGCCGACCTTCTTCATGTCTTCCATGCCGGCGATGCCGGTCACGACGGTACAGAAGATCACCGGACCGATGATCATCTTGATCAGTTTGATGAACGCATCGCCGAGCGGCTTCATCTGCACGGCAAGGTCGGGCTTGAAGTGCCCAAGCAGCACGCCGATGACGATGGCGATGAGCACCTGCACGTACAGGATGCGGTAAAAGGGTTTCTTGGTCTGGGTTTGCATGTCGTTTCCTCTTCAGGCGGCGGGGCAAGCCACCGCCCTTGTTATCAATCCGCGGTGACGCCGCGAATCTCGCTTTGCGCAAAGCGCATTTGCTCCTCCATCACCATCTGGGCCAACGTCTTCTTCAGTTCGTTGAATTCGCTGCCCGCCGTGTCGCGCGGACGGGGTAGTTCGATGACCACGTCTTGCTTGACCGTGCCCGGCCGGTACGTCATGACGACGACCCGGTCGGCCAGATAGATCGACTCCTCGATGCTGTGCGTGACGAAAATGATCGTCTTCCTGAACTCCTCCCAGATGCGCAGCAGCTCGTCCTGCAGCGTGCGGCGCGTGAGCGCGTCGAGCGCACCGAACGGCTCGTCCATGAGCAGGATCGGGCTGTCGAGCGCGAGCACGCGCGCAATCGCCACGCGCTGGCGCATGCCGCCGGACAGATCGCGCGGAAACCGGTCGCGGAATTCGCGCAGGTTGAGCTTGCCCAGCAGCAGGTCCACGCGCTCGTTGATCTCGGCGCGCTTCATGCCCTTGATCTCCAGCCCGAACGCGATGTTCTGCGCCACGGTCATCCACGGGAACAGCGCGTACTCCTGGAACACCATGCCGCGATCCGGGCCCGGCTCGGCGGCCGCACCGGCGCGCCCGTCGATGCGGATCGTGCCCGAGCTCGGCTGCACGAAGCCTGCCAGCGCGTTGAGCAGCGTCGACTTGCCGCAACCCGAGGGGCCAAGCAGGCAGACGAACTCGCCCGCGGCGATATTCAGGTCGATGTCCTTGAGCGCGTCGACGACGCCGCCGGGAATGGGGAACTGCTTGTTGACGTGTTCGATTTCGATGAGCATGTCGTTCGCCTCACTTGGTTTCGAGACCACGGTGCCACTTGAGCAGGTGGTTGTTGAGGCGATCCATGCCCAGATCGATGACCAGGCCGAGCAGACCGATGGTGAGCATGCCGGCGATGATCTTGTCCGACCACATGTACTCGCGCGCTTCCAGAATGCGGTAGCCCAGGCCGTTGTTCACGGCGATCATCTCGGCCACGATCACGACGATGAAAGCCGTGCCGATGCCGATCCGAACACCCGACAGAATGTAAGGCGTGGCCGCCGGCATGATCACGCGGCGAAAGATCGTGAACTGGTTCGCACCGAGGTTGCGCGCGGCACGCAGGTAGATGCCGTCGACATGACGCACGCCGGCGATCGTGTTCATCAGCACCGGGAAGAACGCCCCGAGCGCGATGAGGAAGAACGCGGGCGGGTTGCCCAGGCCGAACCAGAGAATGGCCAGCGGAATGTAGGCGATCGGCGGGATCGGCCGCACCACCTGCACCAGCGGATTGAACAAGCCGTAGACGCGCGTGCTCGTGCCCATGAGCAGCCCCAGCGGCAATGCGATCACGGTGCCCGCGAGAAAGCCCATGACGACGCGGTACAGGCTGTGCGTGGCGTCCATGAGCAACTCGCTCGATTGCAGCCACGCGCCGAAGCCCTCGGCCATCGTCACGGTCGGTTTGAGGTATTGCCACCATTTGGCCACCACGGCCAGGGGTGACGGAAGAATGATCGGGTTGATCCACCCGAGGCCCGTGACGATCTGCCAGAGCGCCAGGACCGCGAGCGGAATCAGCACGCCACGCAGGATTCGCGTGGCGCGCGAGACGCCCGAATTAGCAAGGACAGCGGCCATCCGTGCGCCCCGCCTTACTTGATGTTGAGCTTGGCCTTGGCCTTGGCGAGCAGGTCGAGCTTGACCCAGTCGCTGGCCTTCGGCACCGGATCCTGCAGCTTGCCCACGCCGTACTTCTTCATGAGGTCGGTCGTGAGCTGCACATGCGAGAGGCTCAGGTCGTAGCTATACGGCGAGTTGCCGATCGCGTCGGTGAAATCCTGCGACGTGATCTGGTTCTTGAACATGTCCTCACGCACGTACTTCTCGGCCGCTTGCGGATTCTTGATGAAGTAGTCGGTCGCCTCCACGAACGCGTACATCAGGCGCTGGGCGACGTCCGGCTTTTCCTTGTAGAGCTTCTCGGTGATCACGAGCGCGCGCACCGGCTCGCCGATCGGCGTGTCGTACGGCTTGAGCACTTCCACACCGAAGCCCTTGTTGATGGCTTGCGAGGCTTGCGGCTCGGACTGGCACATGGCGTCGATGCTGCCGGCGGCGAGCGCCTGGTTCAGGTCGGCGAACGCCATGAACATGATCTGCACGTCCTTGCCGGGCTGATCCGACCACGTGAGACCGGCCTTGGCCAGCTCGGCGTAGAGAATCAGTTCCTGAGCGCCGCCACGGGCCACGCCCACCTTCTTGCCCTTGAGGTCGGCCACCTTGGTGATCGATTCGCCCTTCTTCGCGACGAGGCGCACACCGCCCTTCGCGAAGCCGGCCACGGCATAGATCGGCGCGCCCTGTGCACGACCCGCGATGGCGGCGTCAAGCGCACTTGCCGACACGTCGATTTGCCCCGCCACGATCGCCGGCATGATGTCCACGCCCTTGGCGAACATGCGCTCCTCGATCTTCAGACCGTACTTGGGTCCGATCACCTTCATGTACGACACCGCACCGTAGTGAGCGAACTTCAGGTTGCCCAGACGCACCAGATCGTCGGCGGCGAAAGCGTGTAGCGAGGCCGCGCACAGCGCTGCGGCGGCAAGACATTGCTTGAACATAGGGTCTCCTCTCTTATTGGATCGGCTTGCCTGATTTTTCCGGATTTCCGTTGGCACCCCGGACAACGCGGCAGCACACGACCAATAAAGCAAAACCTATGCCAATGACACAAGTCATTGATTTTAAAGTGTCAAACTGAGGAAAACCCGATAGTCAGCAATACGGAAATCCAGAAAACCGGCGGACAGTCATTCTGGATTTCCGGAAAATCGGGCGACGCGACGAGGAGCCCCCCCCCCGGCGGCGGCCGGGGTGTGTCGCGGTAACGCGGCGTGCTGCCGGCGTCAGGCCGAAAGGGCTTCCGGCACCGGCGTCTGGTAACCGAGGGCAGCGGAGATTTCGGCGGCGCATGCCGACAGGCGCGACGAGATATCGGGCAGCAGGGCACGCGTCATGCGCGACGAAGGTCCCGAAGCCGACAGGGAGGCGATGACCTCACCAGAGGCGTCGCGCACGGGCACGGCCACGGACACTGCCTCGGGGGCGAGTTCGCCGAAGCTCACGGCGCAATCCTGACGTCGCACATTGAGCAACTCGGCCGCCAGTTCGTCTCGCTCGATGAGCGTGCCGGCCGTGAATCGCTTGCGGGGTCGGCCGAGCACCTGCGCACGCACGTCATCCGAGGCGAACGCAAGCAACACGCGTCCCGAGGCGCCGACGTACAGCGGTCGGCGATTGCCGACCACGCCGTGCACGCGCAGTTCGTGCGTCGATTCGACGCGCGCCACGCACAGCGATTCGAGGCCATCGCGCACGCGCAGTTGGATGTTTTCGTTGAGCGCCCGGTTAAGGGACTGGAGGTGACGATGCGCCACCTTCACGAGATTCACCTGCTCGTGCCCGGCCACGCCGAGCACCAGCGCCTGCGCGCCGAGCACATAGGTCACCGGACTCCCCTCGCGCACCACCCAGCGGTGTTGTTCCAGCGTCGCCAACAGACGAAACGCCCGTGATTTGTTGAGACCGGCGCGCTGCGCCAGTTCCGTCACACCCAGGCCGGGGCATTCCCCGACCAGCGACAGCAGCGTGAGCGCCGTGTCGACCGAAGCGACTGTGTAGTCCATCAAACTTCCTCGCTATGTTGTTCGGCATAGGCGGCGAGTGCCGCCGCGAATTGGCCCAGTTGCGATTGCAGCGTCGAGAAACCGTCATGCTTCTCGCCGTGCGATTCGTTCAGGTAAAGCGCCTGGCTCAGTTCGATCTGCACACTGTGGCGCCGCTCGGCCGGGCGCCCGAAGTGGCGCACCAGATCGCCACCGCGATAGGGCGTGTTGTAGGCCACCCGATAGCCCAGGCGCGTCAATGCGGCAATGACCCAGCGCGAGAACGCCGGGTCGGCCGTGGTGCCGTCGCCGTCGCTCACCACGATGTCGGGGCGCGACATGCCGGCGTCAGGGTCCAGCGCGCCGCCGCGCGAGCTCATCGAATGACAGTCCAGATGCCAGACCACGCCGTGGCGCTGCCAGGCCGCATCAAGGGCATCGCGCAGCGCGTGTCGATACGGCAGGTAGTAGTCATGGATGCGGCGCTCGACTTCGGCCACCGTCAGCCGCCGGTCGTACAGCGGCACATTGGGTGCGGCGAAGCGGTGCAGCAGTCCGACGCCGCGTTCGCTGTAGGCTTGCGGACGCGCGTCGTGCGGCCACAGGCTCGCGAGCAATTCGGGATCGATGTCGTGCTCGGCGCGATTCGGGTCGATGTACGCCCGGGGAAACAGGGCGGCGACAAGCGTCGCGCCGTGATGGGTGGCGACCGACCACAGTTCGTCCACGTGGGCGTCCCCACACGCGAGAATCGCCGCGGTCGGCGCGATGGTGTCGAAATCCGGTGGAAACACGTGACCGCTGTGCGGCGCGTCGATCACCAGCGGCAGGTCTTTTCCGCAGCCCGCCGAGCCCCTTTGCGGTGCTTCCACAAAATACCGGCCCTCGGTGACCTGACGGGACATGCCCTCTCCTTGCGTGCATCCGTGACTTCCCCTCGCCGGAAGCCCGTGGCGAGCCCATTGTTTTGCCAAGCAAAACAAGGTTCGAATATTTTGAAACAACCAGCAGGCATCGACAAGGCACGGCTTGTTACAACATATTTCGGGAGCGCGAAGCCGGGGATGTCGGCGGCGAAACGAAATTTACGCGGCGTTCACGGCAGATGGCGGCAATTTGAAACGCTTTTGCCCTCGCACCCATGTCATCGTGGCGCGTATCACGTCATGAAGCGGGCGCGGCGTGTGACGCCACGTAAACCAACTGACCCACCGGCAGGCAGCGCCGGGCTTAGATGGCAGTCCGAGCCCGGGCCAACGTGCCTGTCAACGTATACAGGTGCGCAATATGACTTCGGCATATAGATTCGAACCACATCGCGCCGATCTGGCGCACACGAACAGGAGAACGTCATGACCATGCACAGCACTTCGAATGCGATCTCACTTGTGGATCTCTCGTTTCCGCGGTCGACCGGACGTCCGCCACCGAAGGCGGGTATCGAGGATGACAATGCGAAGCTGATACACGAGCCGCGGTTTGCCGGATCGTTCGTCGAAGGGTCGATGAACGTCAGTGAACTGTCACCAGGTCTTTGGGGCGCGACGTTGGAGATGACGATGCTGAGCGCGAGCGCCGAGAAGACCATCGCGGTCGCGAAAAGTCTCTTTGAGAAGTATCCGGAATACCTCGTCAATAACGACTACCGCGTGATCTTTTCGTACGAGCGCATGGGGCTGCGCATTCCGCCAGGCGCCGCTCTGGAGGAGACGCTCAGCGGCGTTCCAGGCTTCCAGCGCTGGATCAATCTCCTCTGGACCACCGAGTATCGAGTCGGGCTCGGTGCGTACTTTCAACTGACTTCGGCCGGCCCACTCGTGCATGGCGAAGGCAACGAAATCCGACCGACGTTGATGTTCATGCCGACCATTGAGGGCGCAAATCAGGATCGACTCATCCAAGCCGTGAGGTCGCGTCAGTACGTCCTTTTACAACAGGGCGTGGGCATCAGCGCCCCGGGCAAGCCTACGATCATCCACACCAATGGCGGCGCACACTACACCGAACATCCGGATTTTGGCGTGGTGCCCGGTGGGCTCGGATTCATCGATCTTCGAAACTGGGACGGTGAATCGCGCGACTTCACGATGGCCGATCTGGGCAAGATCGAATAACGAGCAGGCCGCGCGCCCGCTCAAATGGCGTCGGCCACCCCGGCTTCGTGTGCCTGCACGTCCGCGTGATAGCTCGAACGCACCATCGCGCCCACGGCTGCGTGCGTGAAGCCCATCTTGTAGGCTTCTTCCTCGAACATCTTGAACGTGTCCGGCGTGACGTAGCGGCGCACCGGCAGATGGTGCTCGGACGGCTGGAGGTATTGACCGATGGTCAGCATGTCGACGTTGTGTGCACGCAGATCGCGCATCACGTCGAGGATCTCTTCGTCCGTTTCGCCCAGGCCGACCATGAGGCCCGACTTGGTCGAGACGTCGGGATGCTTCGCCTTGAATTCCTTCAGAAGCGTGAGCGAATGCTGGTAGTCCGAACCCGGACGCGCTTCTTTGTATAGGCGCGGCACCGTTTCGAGGTTGTGGTTCATCACATCGGGCGGTGCGGCATTGAGAATGCCGAGCGCGCGATCGAGGCGGGCGCGGAAGTCCGGCGTCAGAATCTCGATGCGGGTTTGCGGCGAGAGCTCTCGCACGTGGCGGATGCAGTCGACGAAATGCTGGGCGCCGCCGTCGCGCAGATCGTCGCGATCCACGCTCGTGATCACCACGTATTTCAGACGCATGGCCGCGATGGTCTTCGCCAGGTTCAGCGGTTCATCGGCGTCGAGCGGATCGGGGCGGCCATGGCCGACGTCGCAGAACGGGCAGCGGCGCGTGCACTTGTCGCCCATGATCATGAACGTGGCCGTGCCCTTGCCGAAGCACTCGCCGATGTTCGGGCAGCTCGCCTCTTCGCACACCGTGTGAAGGTTGTGCTCGCGCAGGATCTGCTTGATTTCGTAAAAGCGCGACGTATGCGTGGCCGCCTTCACACGAATCCATTCCGGCTTCTTCAGACGCTCGACCGGCACGATCTTGATCGGGATGCGCGCCGTCTTGGCTTGCGACTTCTGCTTGGCGGTGGCGTCGTATTCGCCGTCGATCGTGCGAACTTCCTTGTTCGCGTTGTCGTTCTGAGTCACGGTGGTCATGTTGGGGCTTTCCAGACGTCCATTCAGGCGGCGGCGTTTGCGCCGGAAGTCGGCGCGGCGACGGCCGTCGCGGTGTGCTGTTCGAGGTGATGACCGAGTTGCTGCGCCAGTCGCGCGGCCACTTCGTCCCAGCGGGGTGCCACGCCCAGCGTGGCCATGTCTACGGTTTGCAGACCGGCGTAGCCGCACGGGTTGATCCACTCGAACGGACGCAGATCCATGGCGACGTTGAGCGACACGCCGTGATAGCTGCATCCGTTGCGGATCTTCAATCCAAGCGCGGCGATTTTCGCACCGGCATGCGCTGCGGTGCCGTCACCGGGACTTACATAGATGCCCGGTGCGCCGGCCCGGCGCTCAACCTCGAGATTATACGCTCCGAGGGTGTCGATCACTGCCTGCTCGATCAAACGCACCATTTCGCGCACACCGAGCTTGCGCCGACGCAAGTCCACGAGCAGGTAGACAACGACCTGACCGGGGCCGTGATATGTGATCTGGCCGCCACGGTCGACTTTGACGAGCGGAATGCCGGTGTCGGCGACGAGCAGATGGGCCGGATCGCCGGCCAGTCCGAGCGTGTAGACCGGCGGATGCTGGACGATCCAGAACTGGTCGGGGCCGTGCGGGCCGCGCGTGTCGGTGTAGGCACGCATGGCGTCGAACGATGTGGCGTAGTCTTCGGTGCCGCGCCAGCACACTTCGATCGGGGAGGTCATGCCCGCAATTTTATCGAAACCGGCACAGTCTTGCTCGCAGCCCCGCCACAAGGGCGTCCGCGGCCGGTGTTGCCCGGGCGCAACGGTGTCCACCGCCCCGTTTGCGCCGATTGGCCTTCCCGCTGGCCGATGGCGTGCTCCGCGCGCCGTCAGGCGACCTTTCGCACCGCAGGCGCGCCGATCCCCCGAGCGTATCCGCCGGCGGCGAGCAGAATCATCACGCCGCCCAGCCACTGCGTCGGATGCAACACAATGCCGAACGCCAGGAAGTCGACCGCCACCGCCACGACCGGATAAACGAAGCCGAAGACCGCGAGACTCGATGTCGACGCCTTCTGAAACGCCCCGTAGAGCAGCAAATACATAAAGGTCGTGTGGAAAAGCCCCAGCGTCACGATAGCCCCGATCTCGCGCGGTGCCGAAGGCAGATGGCGGAAATCGGCCATCCAGACGAAAACGACCGCGCCAATGACCATATGCAGCGCCGCGATGATCTCCGGGCGGATCGTGCCCGCCAGTTTCTTGGTAAACAGCGTGGTCGCCGCATAAAGCGACGCCGCGGCGAGCGCGCTGGCCACGCCGAGCAGGTAACCCTGACCGTGCGCGCCGCCGGGCTCCGCCAGAATCACCAGCCCGGCAAACGCCACGCCCAGACATCCCAGGGTCGCCATCGACGGGCGCTCGCGGGTCACGACCACGCTCGCGAGCACGAGCAGGAACGGCTGGACGTTATAGACGACCGTCGTGATGCCGACCGAGGTCAGCCGGTACGCCGTGAACAGGAAATACCAGTTCGACACGAGCGTAATGGCGCCCAGGGTCACATTCACGATTTGCCAGCGCGCCATGCGCAGGCCGCGCCAGTAGCCACGCCAGGCGCACCAGGCGCACAGGCTGGTCGCCCCGATCAGGCACCGGAAAAACACGACGTTGAGCGCCGGTTGCCCCGACATCAGCACGAAGTAACCGATCGTCCCCGAGATCACCATGGCGGCAATCATCAAAAGGCGGCCAAGGCGCTCGTCGGCCTGAACGTGACGGGACGGCGTGTCGGTCTGCGGTGGGCACGACATGGGGGCGGGAGATGAAGCTCGGGTCATCAGGCAGGGACTTCTCTGATTTTGACGTGCTATAGACGGCTTTCGAACGGATTATTGCGCGCCTTGTTGTGAATTCGATTGACATATCGGGCGTGACGGCACCAGTGCCTGAGACGAAAAACGCGCTCCCCGGCGAATTTCGCCTCGGAGCGCGTGGCGTCGACGGACCGACGTGCGCTACGCTTCAGGCTGCCGCCGTGCAGGAGTTCGCCTCACGCGCCGCACGCCGTCCGGCGAGCCACTTGCGCAGCACGCGAACGAGCGGGAAGCGGTGCGCTACCTCGCGCTCGAGCGCCGCTTCGGCGTCGGCATCGGCGGAGATCCAGTAGCGGCGCCCGGGCTCGACGGCAAGCCGCTGACCGGGCATCAGCCAATAATCGCGCGGATCGCCTGCCCGAGTGACCCAAACCGCCGATCCGCGCGCAACCAGCGTATGCTCGTGGTGCAGGTCGAGGGCGATGACTTCCCCCGGACGAATACCGTAGAAGTACTGCACCTTTGTCAAATTGTTTTGCATTTTACGACCCCCACTCAGTGCGAGACAATGACTGAATCATAGGGACTGCCAAGCGCCGTACCAAACGACATATTTTCACGGCCTTGCGAATAGGGCTCACATGGACCTTCGGAGACTTCCCAACCTGAGCGCCTTGCGCGCCTTCGAGGCGGCTGCCCGCCTGGAGAGTTTCTCCCGCGCCGCGGAGGAGCTGTTCGTCACACACGGCGCCATCAGCCACCAGATCCGCGCGCTGGAGCAGGAGCTCGGCACCACGCTCTTCGCACGCAACGGCAAGCGCATCAGCATCACGCCAGCGGGACGCCAGTACGCCACGTCGATCCGCGCCGCGCTCGACGATATCGCGCAAGCCACGCGCAAATTGCAGGCGGGCACGCGCAGCGAGCGGCGCCTGGTGCTCACGACCATGCCGTCGTTCGCCAGTCGATGGCTCACGCCGCGCATCGGGCGCTTCATCGATCGTCATCCCGAGCTGGAAGTGGAATTGCGTTGCAGCGCGCACCTGATCGACTTCGAACGCGACGACGTGGACGTCGCGCTGCGCATGGGCAAGGGCAACTGGCCCGGCTTGCACATCGAGAAGGTGCTCGACGACGTGTTCTTTCCGGCTTGCAGCCCGGTCTACAACGGGGGGCAGTTGCCGCACACCGCCGAGGAGTTCCGGCGCAGCACACTGCTTCGCTCCGAGGGAGAGCCCTGGGCGCCCTGGTTCGCGGCCGCCGGGTTCGAGCTGCCCGAACCGACGCAAGGCATGATGTACGAAGACTCGGGGATGTTGTCGCAGGCGGCGATCGTCGGTCAGGGCGTGGCGCTCGTACGTCGCTCTCTCGCCGTGGGCGACATCATGGCGGGCCGGCTCGTGCGGCTCTCCGACGTGGACACGCCGTGCGAGTGGGATTACTACTTCGTCTGCCCGCCAGCGGTGCTGGAAACGCAGCGCGTCCAGGCGTTCCGGACGTGGTTTCTGGAGGAATTGGCGGCGTTCGAATCGGTGAAGCACATGCAGCGCCGTCCGACGCAGCCGACTCCCGCGGCGCTGGCGGCCGACATTGCCGCCACGGCGGGCGGGCGAATGGGCCTCGACGCCGCCCCCGCGTTGCCGCCCGACGACGGCGCACCCACACACGCGTGAAGTGCTTATCGGCGCATCAGGCGCGGCGAGGACATTAGACACCCCAGGCGCCGCAGGCACCCAAGGTACCTTGCGCGCACGAGGCGCCACGGGCGCAACATCCCGATGCGCGAGCCCCGCATACGCGCCGGGCTCGCCCTGACCACGCCGCTTACAGCACGACCTTGACCATCGGATGGCCGGTAAGTGCACGATAAATGTCGTCGAGATGCGCCTTCGAGTGCGCGCGCACCGTGACCGTCAGGCCGAGGTACTTGCCCGAGCTCGACGGACGCATTTCCACGGTGGCGGAATCGAACTGCGCATCAAACTCGCGCAGCAGCGCCACGATGGCGTCGGCGA
This sequence comes from Pandoraea sp. E26, assembly GCF_000681415.1. NCBI lineage: Bacteria > Pseudomonadati > Pseudomonadota > Betaproteobacteria > Burkholderiales > Burkholderiaceae > Pandoraea > Pandoraea sp. E26. The sequence continues at coordinate 115,545 of NZ_AYXJ01000015.1, read as the reverse complement.
AACCGTCCTGCGTCGCGCCCATGACCTTGATCGGGAAGTCGCACGGAAATTCGAGCAGGCTTTCCTTCTTTTCCGTCGTCATAGTGCCTCCTTGGCCCGCTGATAGGCCGCGTAGAGCGCGCGGAAAACGGGGCCCGGCTTGCCGTCGCCCACCGGTTTGCCGTCGAGCGTGACCACGGCGAGCACTTCCTTCGTGGCCGACGTGATGAGCAGTTCGTCGGCGTCACGCACTTCCGCCTCGCTGACCGGACGCTCATGGAACGCAATGCCGCACTCGCGCGCAAACGTCTCGAGCGCACCGTAACGGATGCCCTCGAGGATTCGATTATCGCGCGGCGGGGCGAACATTTCACCGCCCTTGACGACCCACACGTTGCTCGACGACGCCTCGGTCAGATTGCCGTCGCGGAACTGGATCGTTTCCTGCACTTCGTGATCGGCGGCGTACTGCGCCATCAGCACGTTCCCCAACAGCGAGGTCGACTTGATGTGGCAGTTCAGCCAGCGGCGATCCTCGTGCGTGACCGCCCCCACGCCGTGCTCCACCTTTTCGCGCCCCGGCAGCGTGAGCGGCGTTGCGATGCCGAACACGGTCGGAGCGATGTCCTTTGGAAACGTATGCTGACGCGGTGCCACGCCCCGCGTAACCTGAACGTAGATGCTGTGCGGGTCGGCGGCGCACGTGGCCGACAGGCGCGCGAACAAAGCCTCCCATTCGGCGCGCGTGTACGGGTTGGCGATGCGAATCTCCGCGAGGCTGCGCTCGAGCCGGTCGAGGTGCTGCGCAAGACGGAACGGCTTGCCGTGATAGACCGGCACGACTTCGTAAATGCCGTCGCCGAACAGGAAACCGCGATCGAGTACGGAAATCTTCGCATCGGCGAGCGCGATCAGCTCGCCGTTGAGCCAGACAGTGGGGTTGTCCATGGGGCTTACTTTTTCACGAACATCAAGCGCAGCGCATCCCATGCGCGGCCAATGAAACTGGCCTGAGGCACGTCGGCCAGCGCCACGACCGGGAACTCGGCCAGTTGCTTGCCGTCGGCCATGACCTTGACGGTGCCCACCTGCGCGCCGTTCGCCAGCGGAGCGATCAGCGGTTCGCGCAGTTCGAGCTGCGGCTTGATCTTGTCGGCCATGCCCTTGGGCACGGTAATGAAGGTGTCCTTCTTCACACCGATCTTCAGCTCGCTTTCCTTGCCCTTCCACACCTTGGGCGTGGCCACGACCTGATTCGCGGCGTACACGCGCAGCGTGTCGAAGTTCTGATAGCCGTAGTTCAGCGCCGAGAGGCTGTCCTGCACGCGCGCACGCTCGGTGGGCTCACCCACGACGACCGAGAGCACGCGGCGGTTCACGCCGGCGGCACCGGGCATCGGACGCGACGCCGTCGACACGAGGCAGTAGCCGGCTTCCTTCGTGTGGCCGGTCTTCAGACCATCGACGGTCGGATCGAGATACAGCAGACGGTTACGGTTCGGCTGGCGGATGTTGTTGTACGTGAAGCTCTTCTCCGAGTAAATCTTGTAGTACTCGGGGAAGTCCTGGATCAGACGCGTCGACAGCGTGGCAATGTCGGCCACGGTCGTGTAGTGCTGCGGGTCGGTCAGACCGTCGACGTTGGTGTAATGGGTGTTCTTCAGGCCCATGCGCTGCGCGGCACGGTTCATCAGTTCGACGAAGCCCGGCTGCGAGCCGCCGACGAGTTCGGCCAGCGCGATCGAGGCGTCGTTACCCGACTGGATGATCATGCCGTAGACCAGATCGTGCACCGTGACCGGCTTGCCGGCTTCGATGAAGGTGCGCGATTCGTCACGACCGACCTTGCGGACCGACTCCCCTGGAATCACCGTCTGGTCCATCGAAATGCGCTTGTCGCGCAAGGCTTCGAAGATCAGGTACGAGGTCATGATCTTCGTGAGCGATGCCGGTTCCACGCGAGCCTCCGCGTCTCCGGCCGCGAGCACCTGACCGCTGGTCACGTCGACGATCGTCCACGCCTTGGCCGTCATCGGCGGCGGCGGGATCTGTTGGGCACGGGCGGGAAGCGTTGCAAGCGAGCCGCAAACGACAAGCGCCGCAGCGGCGGCGGCACGGGACAGCGAAGCGTTGAATTTCATGGGCGAAGAGGAGGACGAAGTGAGACTCAGGAGCATCTGCGCTTGAAGAAGCGCCGCATCGTTGGCATTGCGTTGGCATTGCACCGGCATTCCGGCGGGCCTGCGATACGGCGACGAAGACAGCGACACCGAAGTGCCGGTGCCATGCCTGTCGGGGACATAGACCCCGAGGGACATGACAAGGTTCAGGGGCGAATTATACCCGCCATGATTTCGACACCCCAGCGCCAACCGCCCGGGCGCCCCAAATCCGGCAAAATTCGCCGGCGATGTATCAATGACGCCACGCGTCGACCACGATCTGTTTCAGCAGGGGCAACAGACCGTGGAAAAAGTGCTCGCCGCCCGGGATGACCACGATGGGCAGCTTCTGCGGCCGCGCCCAGTCGAGCACCGACTGCAGCGGCACGGTGTCGTCCACTTCACCGTGAATGACGAGCGTGTCTGCGGGCACGTCGGCCACGTCCCAGTTGCTCGCGGCCGTACCCACGAACACCAGCCGCTGGGCCGGCGTGCCGGCGGCCTCGAGCGTTTTGGCGACGTGCGAGAGCACGAACGTGCCGAACGAAAAACCGGCAAGCGCGAGCGGCAGCGCGTCCCAGCCGGGCTGTCGGCGCATCCACGCGATCACGGCGAGCAAGTCGTCGCGCTCGCCGATGCCCTTGTCGTGCTCGCCCGCCGATTGCCCCACGCCGCGAAAATTCGGGCGGACCACGGCATAACCCAACTGCACGAAAGCGCGGGCGAGGGTCTGGGCAACCTTGTTGTCGAGCGTGCCGCCGAACAGCGGATGCGGATGGGCGACCAGCGTGATGCCGCGCGGCGCGCCGGCCGGTCGGTCGATGGCGATTTCGATGGCCCCGACCGGGCCGTCGATGGTGAAGCGTTCAGTCTGAGCGTTCATGGCGATGTGAGGTCTGGGATGCGGCAGCGCCCGCGCTGCGCCAATGGGTGCGGGAGCGGGCGAGCCGGTTCGGGAAGTTCGGTGTCGGACACACGCGGCGGGACCTGGAGCGGTCGAAGCCGCGGCCGGATCAGTCGATCAGCAGGCGTTCGACGATCTCGCCCTGCACCAAGTGCTTTTCGACAATCTCGTCGATGTCGGACTCGTCGAGGTAGGTGTACCAGGTCCCCTCGGGATAGATCACCACGACCGGGCCCTGCTCGCAGCGATCGAGGCATCCGGCCTTGTTCACACGGACCTTGCCGGGGCCGGCGAGGCCCAGTTGCTTGACCTTCTTCTTGGCGTATTCCTGCATCGACTGCGCATTGCAGTTTGCGCACGACGGACGGTCGGCGCCGGGCTCGCGCTGATTCAGGCAGAAAAAGACGTGATGCTTGTAGAACTGCGGCTGGGTGGCCATGTCGGGGCTATCGGGAAGTGGCAACGTGTTCGCGTATTGCGGCCCATTCTAACCGACCTGCCCCGCGCGTGCGGAGACCGCCGTGCTCACCGAAGCCGGCGTTGCACGGCCATGAACAACGCGCAAAACCCGGCAAGACATGCAAAACCGAAGAACACATTCACGCTGGCGAGTACCAGCGCCTGTTGCGACGCGAGATTACCCACCCAGGCTGATGCCATGTGCCCGGCCGTCGTCGCATCCACGCTTGCGCCGAACACCTGCTGCGCCTGCGACACCGCGGCATTGTAGGCGGGATTGAGTGGCGTCATCGCCGGCGTGAGTTGATGCATGAACACCGCCTGACGATCCTGCATCAGCACGGCCATCATCGACACGGACATTGAACTCACCAACTGGCGCACGATGTTCTTCGTCTGATATCCATGCTGGAAAACGTATTCGTCCATGCCGCGAAACGTGAGCTCCGCGATGGGGATCATGGCGAACACGCCGCCGAGCCCACTGAGCACCATGGGCAGGATCAGCCATTGACTCGACACACCCGGGTACGTCTGCGAAAGCAGGAACGCATACCCGAGCAGGCACAGGTACCCGATCAGCACAAACGGCTTGAGCTGCACGAACTTCGGACGCGCCAGGGTGTACATGACGGCCACCACCAGGCTCGTGACCGACGCCACCGCCTGCAGATATCCGGTGTGCTCGACGCTCCAGTTCAGCCCCCGTTGCATGTAGATCGGGAACAGATACGACGTCGAATACGAGAAGAAGTAATACACGGCGTAGCCACCCAACCCAAGCACGTAGACCGGGTTGCGCACCAGTACCCGAAAGTCGATCAGCGGCTTGTGGTGCGAGTACTGATGCCACATGTAGCCGATCGCGCAGATCGCCCCGACCAGACACAGTTCGAGCAGATGCAGCGGGTTGGAGAAAAAGTCGAACCGCGATCGCTGCATCATTACTTCGACGAACAACACGCCTGCCGCAAAGAACACGATGCCGCGCATTTCGAATTCGCCCTCGTCGCGCAAACGCTCGCGAAAATCAGGAATCACGATCCACGAAGCCAGCGCGCCGGCCAGCGCAATCGGCACAACCGCAAAGAACACCGACGACCATAGAAAGTGGTCGACGAGATAGCTGGCGAGCAGCGGTGCGGAGATTTGTCCGCCGAAGAAGCCGTAGGTGAAGAAAAGCAGTGCGCGCAGCCGCAATTCCGGGGCGAAGCACAGGTTGATGAGGATGCGGCTCGCGGTGAAGAGCGACCCCGCGCCCAGACCGAGCACGAAGCGGGCGACGGCGAGTTGCGTCGGCGTATGCGCCATGCCGCAGAGCCATGCGCCGAATGCCATGAGCGTCAGCGCACCGGCGAGGAACGTGCGGTACCCCAGGCGCGACGCAAGCCAGCGCTGCTTGAGGATCACGAGAATTCCAGCCACCGCATAGAGGGTGGAGACGAAAGCGTACTCTTCGGGGGCCGCACCGACCCCGCCCGCAATGTGCGACGACGCGAACACGAACATGCCGTTTTCGAGCATTTCGATACCCGTGGCGGCGGCGATCACGGCCATCAGCACGCGCTGCCGTGTCTTGTGCGCAAACGCCAATCCCCAGGTACTCATCTTTGCCTCGCCAATGAAAAACGCCCGGAATCTGCCTGTCGATGCCGGGCGGTCGCGGCACGCGGGATATCAGCGTGCCTTACATGGGAGTTTAGGATTCATGGCGCCCGAGACCAACCGGCGACGGGCCAATACGCTATTGCAGATTCAGAAACAATGCGCGGTGAAACTCGAGCGTATCCCCCTTGCGAAGCAAGAAAAAAGTCCGTCACCGCGACGTTCCGACGCTGCGGGCCGGGCCGCGATGGCTCGGATCGAACATGGCGAGCAGATAGATCAGCACGAGGTAGGGCCACGTCCACGCGAGCCAGCGCGCGAGCACATTGAAGTGAACGTATTGCCCCTGACGCCACGACTGGAGCGCGGCCTCATAGTACGGATTGGCGGGCAACAGATTGACCAGCACCAGCAATACGATGAGTGCCGCAAGGGCGACCGCACCGCGCAAGGCGCGCGGCCCCCTGCCGGCCAGAAACAGCACGAGCCCGCCGACGACCATGCCGTAGACGGCCCCTGCCGTCACCCAGTCGAAGGCCTGAGCCGCCGAGAACTGCCATGCCGAGGCAACGGCCTTGATCGCGAACGCGCTCGCGAACATGGCGCACAGCAATGGCACGCGCGGCGCCGTGCGGCGCATTGCCAGCGTGGCGAGCAGACCTGCGAGGACCGTGCCACATGCCGTGACGATCGTCTCCCACAAGGCATGGCTGGCCACGGCATCGAGCGCGGACAGATAGTCCTGCAGTTGTCCGAGGCGAGGCACCCAGTCGATGACGCGATCGGTCACGTCCGGGTCTTGCCAGAGCCAGATCTGGCGCACGAGGTCGCCGTCGCCGAAGAGAAACTGCTGCGGGTACGCCTGGGCCCAGGGCCAAAGCGCCAGCAAGACGAGCAACATGCTCGCCTGACGCTCGAACCAGGCAAAGCGCAAGTGTCGCAGCCATCCGCGATCGAGCAGCGGGCTGGTGAGCGGCACGGCAATCGCGCCGCCGATGAGCGCGCCGAGCGCGTTCGTCGCCAAATCGACGTTCGAGGCAACGCGCGTCGGCAGATAGGTCTGCAACGCCTCAATGCCGCACGAGAGCAACGCTCCGAGCACGAGCGCGGCGATCACCGCGCGCACGCCCCGCCAGGCCGGATGCAGCGCCAGCACCGTGAGCACGCCCAATGGCAGGTAGCCCAGCACATTGGTCACCACGTCGAACATCGTCATCCAGCGGGGCAGCGGGGCGAACAGATAGTCGAACGGCCCGACGGCCGCGCGCTGGAACGTGAAGGGATACAGGCTCGCGTAGGCGATCAGCAGAATCAGACAGATCAGCGCCTGACGCGTGAGCGGTGACGCGCGTCGTTGCCAGGGTTTGACATCCGGCTCGGGCATCGGCGACGTCTGCCTATCGGGCGGGCGCGGCGGCACCCGAAGTCGCCGGCTGCGCCATCGACGCCGGCGTCGCATGCGACTCGGCCGGCCCCCGCGTTGTCGCGGATGGCGCAGGCACGCGCCCGGCGAGCCACTGGATGAGTTGCGTCTGCACGGCGTCGCACGCCGCTGCCAGGGCTTTCGCCCCCCCTGCGGCGTCCGCTGTCGCCGCGGGCGCCTGGGCGCGCAACGTGGTTTGCGCGAGCAACTTCGGGCCGTCGAACAGGGTGGCGCGCATCTGCACGACCCCATGACTGGTCGACGCACTGTCGAAATACTGTGCGAACTCCTCGATCTCGACACGCAGCGCGGGCGCCGCGGTCGGATCACCGGCAGCCAGTACCGGATGGTCGACGGACAGCGCCGCACGCAGGCGGTCGCCGAAGAGCCGAGCGGGAGACGCCAGCCACCGGCTGTTCGCGTACACGCGCGCCTGGTCGCCATCGCGAGCGGGAAGGCGGTAATAGATCATCTCGGTATCCAGCCAGCTCGGCGCACTGACCACCACCTTCAACGGCGCGAGACGCGGGGCACCCGCCACGTCGGCGACGGCCGGATTTCCCGCGGCTCCCGCGGCCGCCGGCATCGTCGGCGGCCCGAGGTCGAACCGGGCGACCGAATTCGAGGGTGACGGTGCCGCGCATCCCGCGACCAGTATCGCCGCGCCCAGACCCAGCATCCAGGTGCTTAGCAGACGCAGCGGACCGACGCCGGTGTGGACTGTGTGTGTGCTCGCCGTGCTCGGCTTGGTCATCTCGATTTCCCCTTGCATCACGATGTCGCGCATTACTGCCCCGCCGCGCCCGGCCACGAAAAGCCCGCTTCGCCCGGACCGGGCGTCGGCGGCGTCGTGCCGAACAGCAACGCGCGCGGATTGCGATTGATGGTGTCGGCGGCCTGCCCGACCGCCTGCGACGTGAAGCGCAGTTCGTCGGACAACCGGTTCAGGCGCGGCAGCGCTTCTTGCTGCAGCGATCCTTCGAACGTGTGCATCGTGCCTTCGAACGCCGCCAGACTCGACGTCGCCTGATCGGCCGCACGACCGACGCTGTTCAGATTGCGCACGAGCGGTCCTTGCGGGTCGGCCAACTGATTCGTCAGACGATTCGCGCCGGACAAAGTGCCATTGAGTTCCCGCACCGTGTCGGGCAACTGACGGGTGACCGGCTCGAGTTGCTGCGCCACGCGATTCACACTTTGCGCGGCGGTCTTCACGCTGTTGATCGAGTCGAGAATCGCCTGTCGGTTCTCCGGTGCGAGCAGCTTGTTGACCGATGACGTCGCCTCTTCCAGCTGGTGCACCAGATTGTTGCCGCGCCGCTGAAGTTCGTCGACGAAACTCGGGCGAAGCCGCAACTGTGCCACGTGCGCCGGCGACGACGGCAGCAGCGTCCGATCGTGCCCGTCGTCGTCGAGCTGCACGAATGCCAGTCCCGTTACGCCCTGGTAGCTCAGCGTGGCGAACGTCGACTGGGTCATCGGGGTGCCCTCGTTGACGAGAATGCGAATCAGGATCTGTCCGGGCGTGCGCGGATCGAATTTGATCGACTCGACCTTGCCCACGGCCAGGCCGCGGTACCGCACGGCCGATTCCGGGTTGAGCCCCGTGACGTTCGTGTGCGCCACCAGGTCGTACGGGACACGCTCGCGATTGTCGCGATTGAACCAGTACACCGAGGCGGCGACCGCCGCGAGCAGTACCAGCGTGAACAGGCCCGCCATGAAAGCGTGCGATTTATTTTCCATCGTCGAGTAACTCCGAAATCCTGGCGCGCCTTGCCGCAGGCAAAGCCAGCAACGCGCGTCTGCCGCGCTCACCGAGGAAGAAGCTGTGAATGAACGGGTGATCGACCCGAACCACGTCCTCGACCGGCGCGTTGACGATCACCCTGCGCTCCGCGAGCACCGCCACGCGGGTGGCCAGCATCATGACCGTGTCGAGATCGTGCGTCACCATCACGACCGTCAGTCCAAGCGAGCGGTGCAGGCCGCGAACCATGTCCACGAACTCATCGGACGCCTGCGGGTCGAGCCCCGCCGTCGGCTCGTCGAGAAAGAGCAGTTCCGGCTCCAGTGCAATCGCCCGCGCGATCCCCACCCGTTTGATCATCCCGCCAGACAACTCCGACGGCATGCGATTGGCCATGCGCCCCGACAGTCCGACCATTTCGAGCTTGTACATCACCACATCTCGAATCAGGTCCTCCGAGAGCGTATGCAGCTCGCGCAATGGCTGCGCGATGTTGTCGAACACGGTCATGGCGGAGAACAGGGCGCCGCGCTGAAAGAGCATGCCCGACCGACGGCGCAGCAAGTGCGCCGCGCGACGGTCGATCATCGTGATGTCGTGGCCGAAAATCCGGATATGACCGCTCGTCGGCGCCTCCAGCCCGATGATCTGCCGGATCAGTGTTGTCTTGCCCGAACCCGATCCGCCAACGAGCGCGATGATCTCGCTCTGCCCCACCGTGAGGTCGAGGTGCTCGTGAATCGTATGCGTGCCGTAGCGTTTGGTCAGGTCATGCACTTCGATCACCGGCTGTGCTTCGCCCGGCAGGGTCGACGATACCGGCGGACACCCGCTGGAAGCGCCGAAAAGCACGTCACCGCCGGACTCGGGCGCCGCACCTTGGCGGGAAGGATCGGATACGGTGGTCGTGCGCATCAGCCGATCCCCACATTGCGGAACATGATGGCAAAGACCGCGTCGGCCAGAATCACCACGGTGATCGACGTCACCACCGACTGCGTGGTGCCCTCGCCCAGGCTTTGCGTGTTCGGTTTGACGCGCATGCCGAAATGACAGGCGACCAGCGCGATCAGCATGCCGAAGACAACGCCCTTGCCCAGACCGATCCATAGATTCGCGACGCGTACGGCATTCGGCAGCGTCGTGAAGAAATAATGCAGACCGATGCCCAGTTCGTACTTCGCGGCAAGTGCGCCGCCAAGCAGCGCGATGATGTTCGTCCACATGATGAGCAGCGGCATGGCGATGGCCAGCGCGATGACTTTCGGCAGCACCAGACGGAGCCCGTGCGGGATGTCCATCACGCGCATGGCGTCGAGTTCCTCGGTCACACGCATCACCCCGAGCTGCGCCGTAAAGGCGGACCCCGAGCGCCCCGCGACGAGAATCGCCGCGAGCACCGGGCCAAGTTCGCGAATGACCGCGAGGCCCAGGATGTTCACGATGAAGGTGCTCGCTCCATACAGCTTCAACTGCTGGGCAGAGAGGTAGGACAGCACGATCCCGATCAGGAAGGCCACCAGCGCGGTGATGCCGAGCGCCTTGGCCCCCGCGCTGTAGACATTGGCGGACATCTCCAGCCACGGGGCACGCACCGGATGGCGAACCACGCGACCGAGGTCGATCACGAACCGGCCGAACATCGCGATGCCGTCGCGCAGGTGTTCTCCGAGCGAGAACAGCGAATACCCCAGGCGGCTGATCGGATCGACACGGCGCGCCGGCACCGGGCTCTGCCGCGTTCGGTCGAATTCGGCCAGGTGATCGAACAGCGCGCGTTGTGTCGGCGTCAGCGAAATGCGCTCGGGGTATTGCCGTTGCCAATACCGCCAAAGCGCTTGCGCGCCCACGTGGTCCAGCCTTTCGACGCACGTCAGGTCCCACGCCAGCGGGCCATTCGGCAAGGCACGCACCAGACCAAGCAGCGTTTTCTTGCGCTGCGAGAGGGCCAGTGCCGTCCACAGGCCGCGAAGCATGACCACCGGGCCTTGCGCCGTGGTGGTCAGCTCCAGAGTGGGCACGGCATCGAGGTTCAAAACAGAGAGTCTCCTGACAACAAACCCGCTGGAATTCGGCTCGCGTCCAGCGAAACGCGGTCATTGTACGGTACAGGTGGGGCTAATCGATGGCAACCCGGTGCGGTCTGAAAAGCTCTCGGAATCGGCTCACCCGAGCGTCGGATAATGCCGAAACACGGGCATTTGCGCCGATCAGACCGACGCGCCGCCAGCCTCGCCGCTACAATAGCAGCCATGAATAACGCCACATCCTCCTCCCCGGACATCCTCTGCGCCGCCCAGGCCTCCGTGGCCGCCGATGGCACCGAATCCGCCGTCGGCGCAACCGCCGGGACCCGGCTCGACGTCGCATCGCGCCGGCTGGACGGCGAACGCATTCGCTCCCGACTGAGCGCCGCTTGCCGTGGCTGGGGAATCGAGGTGGTCGAGACGACCGGCTCCACGAATCTCGACTTGCTCGCGCGCCTTCGCGAGAACGTCGCGTGTGCGCCGACCGTGCGTGCCGCCATGGTCCAGACCGCCGGGCGCGGGCAGCGCGGCCGGGCGTGGCAGAGCCAGCCCGGCGACAGCCTGATGTTCTCGCTGGCTTATGTGATGTCCGGCGGACCGGCGGACCTGGCGGGCTTGTCGCTCGCCACCGGTGTGGCGGTGATCGAAGGACTTTCCGACTTGCCGTTGTCGGCGCCGCAGGCGCTCGGTCTGAAGTGGCCGAACGACGTGCTGCTGCGAGGGGGCAAGCTGGCGGGCATTCTGATCGAAACCGTTCCGGCAGGCCCGGGGCGTATTGGCATCGTTATCGGCATCGGTCTCAATCTTCGGCGCGCGGACGATGTGGCCACCCGGATCGACAGCGCGGCAGCAAGTGCTGCAAGTGCGGCGAGTGCCTCGGGTGCGTCGGGCGCGTCGGGTGCATCGAACCGGTCCCCAGCGCCGACACCCGTCGTCCCGGCCACGCCACCGGCGGCACTCGAATCCGTGTTTCCTGAGCCGGACATGTCGACCGTGCTCGTCGCCCTCGTCAAGCGCCTCACTGCCATGCTGGACCGGTTTGCGACGCAGGGCTTCGCGGCGTTTCGCGAAGACTGGGAAGCCATGCATGTCTATGGTGGGGCCGCCATTCGAATCATCGAGCACGGGCGCGACGTCCTGCATGGTGTGGCACTCGGCGTTGACGGACATGGTTGTCTGCGCGTGGCCACGTCACAAGGCGAGCGCGTCATTGCGAGCGGCGAGGTGTCCGTGCGCCTGCTCGATCGCGCGCCTGGCACGCAGGAGGCCCGCTGATGACCGATTCCCGGCAAGGGCCTGCGCGCACGCCGGCAAGTCTGGCGCCACCGGCGGGACCGGGCTCGACCGGGGCGGCGCATCCCGCCCCGTGGCTCCTGATCGACGCAGGTAACAGCCGGATCAAGTGGGCGCTCGCACCCGCGGTCCGACCGAAGCACTGGCGTGCCGCCGCGCCGGGCTTTCTCGCCAGCGGCGCCGTCGATCACGTCGAGTGGCGCACGCTCGCCACCCAGATTCGTGCAGGTTGGGCGGCCCTGGCCGCCGGTGTCGGCAGCCAGCGCCACTTCGCGCCGAATTCGGCACCGATGGCGCTCGGTCAGGGCGGCAAGGACGATGGCTTCATCTGCCCGGCGCCCGCGGGCGTCTGGCTGGCCAATGTCGCGGGCGAGGCGGCGGAGCAGGCCGTTCGCATGACACTGCAAACGCTGTGGGGCATGGCGTCAGCCGATTGGCTCCAGGTGCTGCGCGCCAGCGATTCGCGCGCCGGTGTGCGCAATGGCTACCTTTCCCCGGCCCAGCTCGGCAGCGATCGGTGGGCCAGCCTGATCGGCGCCCATGCCGCCTGGCCCGGCGAGCATTTGCTGATCGTCACACTGGGGACCGCAACGACGGTCGAGGCCCTTCGTGCGGATGGCGATTACCTCGGCGGACTGATCGCGCCCGGGCCCGCGCTGATGCTCCAGTCGCTTGCGCAAGGCACCGCGCAATTACCGACGCTCGACGCCACGACGCCCACCGGCGGCCAGGCATTTGCGCGTAGCACGTCGGATGCGATTCTCCGAGGATGCGCCGCGGCACAGGCCGGGCTTGTCGAGCGCAGCCACGCACAACTCCAAAGCCAGCTCGGGGCGCCCGTGCGTTGCGTTCTCTCGGGCGGCGCGCGCCAGGCGCTTGCGCAGACCCTTGCCTTGCCGTTTACCGAACACGATCAACTGGTGCCGGCCGGCTTGTACGAAGTCGCGCTTCACACCGCCGGCGCCGGGGAATCCGCCGCACCCGCCGCGTCGGCGCTATCGTCGCTGTCGTCGCTCTCGCACGATGACCGCCCCTCCCGCAGAGGTGCCTGAGATGTTGCGTGCCTTGTTACTCGCTGTCTTTCTTGCCGCCAATGCGGCGTTGGCCGCGGTACAGTTCGGCTGGCTGAAATGGCACGACCTCCTGGCGACTTCGGGGCGCGAGCCGATGCGCGTGGCGCAGCAGATCGAACCCGCGAAGATTCGCCTGTTGGGCGCCCAACTCAGCGAACCGGCATCGGATGCCGCAACCCCGAAAGTCGAGGCGCGCGAGAGCGCCGCGTCGCAGGCTGTCGCGCCGTCGGGCGCTTCGGGCGCTTCGGGCGCGTCAGGCATATCGGGCGTGGCCGCATCCGCGACCAGTCAGGCCGTCGCAGTTGCAGCGCCTGGCGCCGTGCAGGCCGAGACGAGCACGACACAGGCGGGCGCCGCATCGTCGGCAGCCGCAGCCGCCGTGGCAACGGCGTGCCTGGATATCGGCCCATTCTCCGCCAGCGACGCACCTCAAGCGCGGGGACTGCTGCTCGCGGCCCTGCCGTCGGGTCAGGGCGACATTCAGTCGATCGCCGTCGACAAGCGCTATTGGGTGCACCTGGACCCCGTCCCGAACAAGGCGGCGGCCGACAAACAGGTTGCCCAATTGCGCGCGGCGGGCGTGACGGAGTATTTCCTGCTCAACGACGACGGATCGAATGTGGTGGTATCGCTGGGATTGTTCAACGATCGCGAGCGCGCCGTGCGGTTGATGGCCGCCGCACAGAAGAAGGGACTCACGCCGCAATTGAGCGAGCGGCCGAACGCTCGTAGCCGGATCATTTATCGCATTGCCGGCATTAACGGGAATGCCGCCACGCAGTTGCGTGGCGTTGTCACACAACAGTGGTCGGCGCAAATGGTGCGTGCCTGCCCGGCGCCCGCCGGCAGCCCGCCGGCCGGGGTTCGCTAGACGAGAGGGGCATCGACGCCGTCAGCACACACGCCGGAGGTCCACGACCGGCCGCACGACACCCGTTTGGAAGCCGCGCGCGTTCCTGACGACCGGAGTCACCCAGGGCGCCAACCCTGTCGTCCGGGCGGACGTCACCAGACCGAGGGCCTCCAACACGGCGACGGCAGCGGTGTAGAGCGCGCGCATGTTGCCGTCGACCACCTTGATCGCGATACCCAATCCGGCGGATCGCACGCCGATCGTCTGCACGCCGTCGGCGCCGATCTTGGCGACCCAGTCGCCTGGCGCCATGCGCATGAACGCCAGATCGTTGCGCGCGGTACCGGACACCATCTCGGGTTGCTGCGTCATGGAGTCGAACAGTGTCGAGAGTGCCGCATCGTCGCTTGCCGCAAGGCGCGCATAGGCGCCCGCCAGCTTCTCGAGCGGCAGCGCGTAATTCGGCGCGGAGCACCCGTCGATCCCCAACCGCAAGGCATCGCCCTTCACGCCGACGACATCGCCCACACGCGCACGAATGGCCTGCTGCAACGGATGCGCCGGATCCAGGTAGGTATCGAGCGGCAAGCCGTGCTGCACGCAGTACGCAAGAAAACCGGCGTGCTTGCCTGAGCAGTTGTGGTGCAGCGGCGTCGGCTTCAGATCCGCGGGCGCTCGTTTGCCCGTCGCCGAGTAAAAGGTCGGCGTATGGCAACCGCATTGCAGATGATGCTCGTCGCAGCCCGCCTTGGTCAGCAGGCTCGCCACACCTTCGACGTGGAAGCTCTCGCCCGAATGGCTGGCGCAAAGCAGCGCCAACTCCGGCTGCGTCAGGCCAAAGTGCCTGACGCCGTCGCCCTCGACGAAGGGCAGCGCCTGAAACGGCTTGAGGGTCGAGCGCGAAAACGTCAGGAACGAGGGATCGCCGGCCGCGTAGCGCAAATGACCCTGCGCATCAACGACAGCCACACTGCCGTAATGAACGCACTCCACGGTATCGACGCCCTGGGCGCCGCGGGTGACCTCGACGAGCGGGGCAAGATTCATGACTGGGCCCGCACTTTCTTGAGCAACGACGTGGTGGAGCGCTGATGTTCGAACGGGATTGCCAGCGCCTTGCCGCCCCAGCCCCGCACGAGGGCCGCTTCGGGAAGGACGTCCATGTCGTAGTCACCGCCCTTGACCAGGATATCGGGCCGCACCGCCTCGATCAGCGCCTGTGGCGTCGACTCGCCAAACGTCACCACGTAGTCCACGCTTTGCAGCGCCGCGAGCAGCGCGGCGCGATCCTGTTCGTTGTTGATGGGACGGTCGTCGCCCTTGCCGAGCGTGCGCACCGAAGCGTCCGTATTCACGCCGACGACGAGACATGCCCCGAGTGCGCGCGCTTGCGCGAGGTAAGTCACATGACCGCGGTGCAGGATGTCGAACACGCCGTTGGTGAATACCAACGGACGCGGCAGCGTCGGCGCAAGCGCGGCGAGGGCCTCGCGCGAGACGATCTTGGCCTCGAAATCGGCCTGAGGAATGACGGGGGAAGATGACATGACGATCGATCGAAGTTGACGCGATATTGTCCCACGTCGAGCGCGAGGCAACAAAAAAGGGGCCGAAGCCCCTCTTTCGTCGATACGTCCATCGCACCCCACAAGACCCGCGGCTCTCCGGGGCGCGATCCGCTTACGATGCCGTTGCGACGGCCGGTGCCGCCGGGGCCGTGACAGCGGCCAGACGGCTCGTGATTTCCTTGCGGTAACGGTTCAGGTCCTGCGCCGTCGCGAACGTACGCTCGAACAGGAGCGACATGTTGTGCAGAATGCGCTCGACCACCTTCTTCTCCCAGCTGTCGTCGAACTTGATCTGCTCGTCGAGCCAGTGCTCGAGCCACTCCGGCTCCGGCAGACGCGACTGCACGGTGTCGTTCGGGAACAGGTCCTTGTTCACGTGCAGGTTGGTCGGATGCAGCGGCTTTTCGGTGCGGCGCGCCGACGCCATCAGCACGCCGATCTTCGCGAACGCGGCACGCGCGTTGTCGCCGAAGCTCGTGAGCGCCTTCTTCATGTAGCGCAGGTATGCGCCGCCATGACGGGCTTCGTCACGCGAAATGATTTCGTAGATGGCCTTGATGACCGGCTCGGTGTGCCACTCTGCAGCCCGGCGATACCAATGGTTCAGACGGATCTCGCCGCAGAAGTGCAGCATGAGCGTCTCGAGCGGCGGCGCCGGATCGAACGGGAAACGCACCGCGTGCAGCTCGGCCTCGGTCGGCACCAGATCCGGACGGAAACGGCGCAGATACTCCATGAGCACCAGCGAATGCTTTTGCTCCTCGAAGAACCACACGCTCATGAACGCGGAAAAATCGCTGTCGTCACGGTTGTCGCGCAGGAACATCTCGGTGGCCGGCAATGCCGCCCATTCCGTGATGGCGTTCATCTTGATGGTGCGCGCCTGATCGTCGGTGAGCTGGCTCGCGTCGAACTTGTCCCACGGAATGTCCTTTTCCATGTTCCAACGCACTGCCTCCAGCGACTTGTAAAGTTCGGGATACAGCATTTCGTTCATTTCAATTACCCCCAAGGTCGCGAGACCTTACACCAGGACTCAAGATAGTATTGTGAAAGTTTACGCCGAATTTCGACAGACAAAACGGTGAGCGCGTCGCGGGAGGCCCCCGCCGTCCCGGCTTCACGTCTTGAACCCTGCCGTCGCAGAAGGACGGCGATGTTACGCCTGTTACGTCGCTATTACGCTATTACGTGGCCGCATCCTGGCGATATGGCTTAGAGCGACCTTACTAAAATATGGGCAAACTCTTGAATCATAACATAAATATCTTTCATTCCCGGCGCGTCTGACACTCACGTGACGGTAATACGTCGTAATTTTGACGGCCGTCAAAATGTCACGCGGAGGGCCTAAGCTTGAATGGCGGCGAGCGTCGTCGACGTCACCGTCGATCCACTTCGCGACATTCCCCGCACCGGCCGTCGCTGCGCGCGCTTCGCCCGCCGCCGGTGGACGTCGATCCAATGCGAATCCAATGCGACACCGCCCCGGTCATCAGGGTAAGTCCTTGTGCCACGGGCCTGCGCGGACGGCGGTCCATGGTCTACGCTGGAAACGTCGTACCGCGATGGCAGACCCGGACCTATCCCAGGAACGCGAGGCCTTCGGCGGGGTGCGGATCCGCATACCCGGATTCCGACGCCTTGTTTGAGGATAGTTCTCAGTCGCAATTTCGCAACAAGTCGCTAGCCGAAACTTCGACGCTACGACACGGGCCAACCTACTCGACGGAATCCTTGACCGATAAGGAGCCGAGCATGGCAACTCGTCCCGCATTCGCCCTATGGCTGCGCATGGCCTGCCTGTTGACTGCAGTCGCCGTTGCCCCTCACGCCCAGGCATTCGACGTTGGGCAACTCGCCTCGCAGGAGACGCCGGCCGTACGTCTGGTCGGCCACGGCTCGTTCACCCGCCTGGGCTTCCATCTTTACGACGCCGAGCTGTTTTCCGGCGCCGATCGCGTGAGCGCGAACTGGAGTGCACATCCGCTGGTGCTCGATCTGCGCTATGCGCGCAGTTTCACGTCGCATACGCTGGTGCAACGCAGCCTGATCGAAATGACCAAGTTGCAGGTCGCCACCGATGCCGAGCGGCAGCACTGGGCTGACGAACTCGCGCGTATCCTGCCGGACGTCTCGGCCGGACAGCACCTCACGGGGGTGTTCCGACCCGGTGACGGCACCCGCTTCTTTTCCGACGGCAAACTGATTGGGCGCATCGCGGGCGATGCCTTCGGCCGCGCCTTCTTCGCGATCTGGCTCGACCCGCGCACCAGCGCGCCCGACCTACGTGCGGAGTTGATCAGCGACGCCCGTTGATCCGATGCGCGATGTCGCATCGGCGCCACGACCGGCGCACCTCCCCGGTGCATCCAGTTGTTCCGGCTGGTAAGTTACGAAGAGGGCCGCGCTGCCACCGGGCCTTGGCGCCGGCCCGCTTGGAGCGGGTCGGCAAGTCGACGGACCGAGGCCCGCAGGCGTCGCGCGCTGGCTACGCGGTCGTCCGAACGTTCCCGGCTGTCCATCGAATCGCGGCTGTGACAGCGCCGATGCGAGTGTGCCCATGGATATCGATCATGCTGCGGCGCTGACACGCCTGACGCGCTTCCTCGAGACCCTCACCCGCCAGAGCATTGCGAATCTGGGCGAGTTCTATACGCCCAACGTCTATCTTCGAACGCCGTTGCACGAAGTGCGCAGCGCCGCCGAAGTCGCCGGGCTGCTCATGCAACTGTTCGAGCGCGTCGACGTGCCGCGCTTCGAGATTACCGCCACGCTGCTGCAGCACAATCAGGCGATGCTGATATGGAATCTGCACTTTCACGCGAGGCGCTGGCTCGACGACGAGCAGATCATCCACGGCGCGTCGCATCTCCGGCTCGCCGTGGACGGTCGCGTCGCCTACCAGCGCGACTATTGGGACGCCACGGAGGATCTCTACCTCAAGCTTCCGTTCATGGGTCGTTTGCTGAGATGGTTACGCCATCGCCTGCTTGGCTGAACCACCGGCACGAAATTGCACGGGGCCTGTTGAAGGGCAGTTTTGTTCAATACGCCGCCAGCCCGTGCGGCTACGCTCGGAACCTCGTTTCATTCGCATCGTTTTGGCACTGAGGGCTCCGATGACACTCTTTTATTCGATGGCGGCTTTTGCGCTGGCCGCGTCCATTACCCCCGGGCCGGTCAATGTCGTGGCGCTGGGCTCGGGCGCCCGTTATGGGTTCGTCGCCAGCCTGCGTCACGTGACCGGTGCGACGGTCGGCTTCGTCGTGCTGCTCGTTGCGGTTGGCTTCGGGGTGTACGAACTGCTTCAGCGCGTGCCGGGGCTCCTGCACGCAATCCAGTGGTTCGGCGTGGCGTTTCTGCTGTATATGGCGTACAAGCTGGCCGTGGACAATGGCGAACTCGGCGACTCCGACACGGCGCGTGGCCCGACGCTATCGAATGGCGCCGTCATGCAATGGCTCAATCCGAAGGCGTGGCTTGCCGCGCTCGCCGGGATGGGTGCGTACACGGCCGGAGACCCGCTGCGCATCTGGCAGTTCGCGGCGATCTACTTCGTGGTGTGCTGGCTCTCGGTCGGGTGCTGGGCAGTGGCAGGCGCGATGCTCCGCCACCATATGCGCGACGCGGTACGTGTGCGACGCCTGAACCGTGTGATGGCCGCATTGTTGGCAGGAAGCGCGGTGTATCTCGTGGCAGCCGGGTAGCGGCACGGGCCCGACGGCCATTCATCTTCAGCGCCGCAGGCCCGGGCGACTTGTCACGCCGCCCGGGCCTGCGGGACATCGCACGACGCGCGCAACGCCGCCGCCTCGCCAGCATCGGGCGACTGCCCCGAATCGCCGGCACCACGCGCGTCGAGCGCGCCTCGATAGTGCCCGGGCGTCGCAGCGAGCAGTTGTTTGAACGTTCGCTGGAAGTGGGCCTGATCGGCGAATCCCGCATCGAGCGCGACTTCGGCAATGGCGTGGCCGCGGCGCAACCGCGCACGGGCGTACTGGATCCGCTGGTTCATCAGGAATGCGTGGGGCGTAAGGCCATACTGCGCCCGGAATGCCCGCGTAAGGTACGACGCCGACAATCCTGCCGCCGCGCAAATCTGCGCGAGGGTCAGGGCCTCGCGACAATGCGCGCGGATGAAGTCCGCGGCGTCGCGCAGTTTCCGTGCGTCCTCGCGCATCGGTCGCGGGGCCGGGTTGAGACGCTCGTGCGCGTCGATGAAGCACTGCTGCACCGCGGTCTCCCGTTCAAGCCGGTCGCGCGACGCGTCGGTACAAACGTCGTAGAGCCGGTTCAGTCCGTCGTACAGCACCGGATCGGTCGACGACATCGGATCGAACAGATGCAGATCCTGACCCTGACCAAAACCCAGTTCGCGCTGAAGATCGCGCAGCCAGGCCGTATCCACGAACCACATGCGATATGCCCACGCTTCGTCGCCGATGGGGTTGCAGGCATGCACGGCGTCGGGGTTCATCACGACGACGCTGCCTTGCCCCACGGTTTCTCTCGCGCGCCCGTTCAGATACGTGCTGCGGCCGCCCGTCACCACCCCGATCGAGAACGTCTCGTGGCTATGCAGCGCGTAGCACACACGACGGCCGTCGAGCACTTCGCGCGCTTCGATGAACGGCAATGCCGGGTCGCGCCAAAACGTCGACGGGTACGGACAGGGAACAGTGGCTTTGGACATGCGCGTGCGAACTTATCTGCGAACTCAGAGGGCTGGTGTTACCGCAGTGCTGCGGTGCCGAGGCTTGCGGGTGATCGAATCGTCGGTCATGAAGTCTACCAACTTCCGGGGCGCCGGGCCGGCCGGCACGTCGCACATTGAAGCCGCGAGGACACCGAATCATGCCGCCGGTTTGCCGCTGTCGGCAACCGTTGCGGGCTCGTCGACGGACAACGGCGAATTCGCGGACATGCCCGCTCCGCCCACCGCCCCCGCTTCCACGTGGTCGAGCGGGCTCGTGCCGTCGGCTTCGGCCACCAGCCATGCGGCGATGGCGTCGCGTTGCGCGTAGGCATCGGCCTCGCCCAGCGCGATGAGTTCCTGGGTGTATGCGGATTCGAACAACAGGTAGCTTGCGAACGCGGCGCCGCGGGCTTCGTCGGCGCCGATCGCGCCGAGCATCGTGCGCACCGCGCGCGGCAATTGTTGCAGATGCCGCGACGCAATCGGTTCGATGCGCTGGCTGGGCGAGATCAGCAGCGTTTCGACCGGCCGCCAGCCGCTCGATTCGCGATGCGCCTCGGGCACGTGCCGCAGCACGTTGTTGATGTGCTGGACCCGCTCCAGATCGGCCGACAGGCCGTCGATGAACACGCTCGCCAGCGCCTGCCCCCCGATCTGCGCGAGGCTGGGATAGCCGCCGATGCGCTCGCCGCTGCTGTCGAGCCCGTACTGACCGTGCGACGCCCCAATGATGAGAATGCGCGTCGCACCGAGATGAATCGGCGGGCTGAGCGGCGCGATCTGACGCATCGACCCGTCGCCGAAGTATTCGGGCTGTCCGTCGAGATCGAGTTCGATGGCCGGAAACAGGAACGGGATCGCGCTCGAGGCAAGCAGATGATCGACCGTGAGCGGCACGGCGCGTGCGAGACGCAGCGAACGCTTCCAGGGCTGGATCGGCGAGGCGCTTTGATAGAACGTGACGTGTTTGCCGGAGGAGTACGACAGCGCCGTGACCGAAAGCGCTTCGAGCGCGCCGGACGCGAACACGTCTGGCAATCGGTCGAGACGGATCGCATTGCGCAGCATTTCGTTGAGCGGCGACCAGTCGAACAGCGAACGCGGCGATCGGCGCAACGCCCATCCGAGCGAGAGTGCGGCGAGCCAGCGCGCCCCGGTGCCCGCCATGCCCAGCGAGTCGGCGCGAAAGACCTGCCCGGCGTGAAACTGCCGCCACACCGCATCGAGCTTCATCACGCCGTGCTGGAAATCATCGGCATGCGAGGCGAGCGCCGCCGCATTGATCGCCCCGGCGGACGTGCCGCAGACAATCGGAAACGGTATCGCGCGCCGCGACGGCAGCACCTCACGCTGGATTGCCGCGATCGCCGCGAGCACGCCCACCTGATACGCGGCGCGTGCTCCCCCGCCCATCAGGACGAGACCGGTGCGTTCGCCAGAGATCATGGGGCGTCCTCCTGCCTTCGTTATTGCCCGCGGCGCCACGTGGGCGGTGGCCGAGCGTGGATGGACGGCGGCGACACGCGGTTGCGCGCGTCATGGCGTCCGATGGCGCCCTTCGGCGTCACCACTTCCACGCCGCCTGCTTGCCCGGCGCCTTGACCGGCGCCCCCTCCGACACCGTCGAGGCGCGGGTGGCTTTCACGGTCTTGGTCGACGCGCGGGTCGATGTCTTCGCGGCAGTCCTGGCCGTGGCCGACTTCGCGGGCGTCTTCTTGTCGGCGGGCGCGCGCTTGGCGGCCGTTTTCGCAGCGGCCTTCCCGGCAGCGTTCCCCGCCGCCTTGCCTGCCGCGCCACTCTTTGCGGCCGCGCCCGTCTTGCCTGCGGTCTTGCCAGTGGTCTTCGACGCCTTGGCCGCACCGGCGCTCGACGGCGTCGCCCGAGTCGCCTGAGTCGCCTTGGCAGCCGCGTCGGACATTTGCGCAGCGGCCGCCTCCGTCATTTGCGCGGCCGACATGCCGGCGGCCTGCGCCGCGGCGGCGATCTGATCGAACTGCGCCCGCATGGCGTTAAACCAGAGCGACGGGTCGAGCGCGCCATAGGCATTGCCCGCCTGGGCAAACGGCGGCACCGTGCCGTCGCCCTCGGGTGGCGCCTCCTGCGAATCGGCCGGGAGCTCGGGCGCCGACTCCGGCTCTGCCGCGGCCGGTGACGACGCCTCCACGTCCTGCGCGGCGCCCGCCGCCCCGAACGGGGAGCGCCAGAAGTCCCCCACGCCTGTTTGCCCAAAGGGGGGCGTAGGCGCGTCGCCGCCTTGTGCCGGATGCGCGGCGTCGCCTGCGTCGCTCGCCGCGCCGAAGCCTCCCGTGCCGAACGCGCGCAGCGTGGCGTAGGTCGCGCGCTGCACCTCGAACGCCTGGATCGTCGAGCGCAGCACGTTCAGATTCAGCGTGAGCCACTGCTCGACGGCGCGCATCTCGGCAATGCGATTCTCGATCTCGTTCGGATCGAGCAACGGTGTGGCGCTCTGCATCAACTGCGTGAGCGGTGAAGTGAAGGTCGCGGGCGGGCTGAACGCCTCCCACATCTTCTTGAGAATGTCGAAGCCATTGGGCATGGCACTCGTCGAATCGCTCATTACAGTCTCCAGTCGTGGTCCGGGACGGACGGCATGCCCGCTCACCGGCAGGCCATGCGCTGCGGGGCCCGGGGGGCGCTTGTACCGATCATACGCCCAGCCCGTGCCCTTGGTGTGTCAGAACGGCGCGTCACCCTTGTAGTCCGGCGCGCGGCGCTCGCGCAGCGACGCGATGCCCTCGCGAACGTCCGGCCCGGAGAAGCCCATGAATTCCAGCGCGAGCGACGCATCGAACGACGGCCCCGCACTGCGCAGCCAGTTGTTCAGCGCGTACTTGGTCCACCGGATGGCCGTCGTCGAACCGCTCGCGAGCTTGTCCGCCACCTCGAATGCCTTGGGCAGCAGGTCGGCCTCGTCGACCGCGAGCGAGACGAGGCCGATGCGCTCGGCCTCCTCGCCGGACACCGGCTCACACAGCAAGAGGTAGTACTTCGCCTTCGCCATGCCGCACAACAGCGGCCAGACGATGGCCGCATGATCGCCGGCGGCCACCCCCAGGCGCGTGTGGCCGTCGATGATGCGCGCAGTCTTCGCCGCGATCGAAATGTCCGCCAGCAGCCCGGCAACCAGGCCCGCGCCCACGGCCGGGCCGTGCATGGCCGAGACGATCGGCTTGCTGCAATTGATCACGTTGTAGACGAGATCGCGCGCCTCGCGCCACACGCGCGCGCGCACGGCGAAGTCGTCCGCCATGTCCTCGACAAGCGAGAGGTCGCCACCGCCGGAGAATCCCTTGCCCTCGCCGCGAATCACGACGGCGCGCGTTTGCGCGTCGCGATCGATGTCGCGCCACACGTCGGCCAGCTCCTGATGCATGCGATGGTCGGCCGTCGACAGGCCGCTCTTGTTCGCACCGGCGCCCATGATCAGCTCGAGCACGCCGTTCGGATGCCGCTTGAATTGCAGCGACTGATAGTGTTGATAGGGGTCTTGCGACATGGCTTACCGCTCCAAAAAAATATCCCCGCACAGGCGGGGATGGGAAACGGCGGCGCCGGACAATGCCGACACCGCCGACGGTCAACAGGTCGATGCGAGCGCCGTCGGGTCGCTCACATCCATGAAGGATCCGGGGGCGTCGGGCCGCTTACGGCGCGATCACCCATTTGCCGTTTTCGATCTTCACCATCACGCGGGCGCGCTGGTCGAGGCCGAGGTGATCCGTCGGACTCATGTTGATCACGCCGTTCGACACGTGCACGTTCTTGCTGCTCTCGATCGCGTCGCGCAGCGCCTTGCGGAATTCCGGCGTGCCCGGCTTGGCCGTCTTGAGCGCGATCGGAATCGCGCGCTGGAGCAGAATGCCGGCATCCCAGGCATACGAGCCGAAGGCCGCCACCTTGCCCGGGCCATACTTGGCGTCGAACTTCTTGATGTAGTCGAGTGCCACGGCCTTGGCCGGATGGTCGTTGGGCAACTGCGACGCCACGAGCACCGGGCTGGCCGGCAGGTACGTATTGTTGCAGTCCTTGCCGCACACGCGCAGGAAGTCGTTATTGCCCACGCCGTGGTTGTGATACACGATGCCCTTGTAACCGCGCTCGGCGAGCGCCTTCGGCGGCAGTGCGGCCGGAGTGCCGGCGGCGCCCACCACCACGGCGTCGGGGTTCGTCGCCATGATCTTCAGGATCTGCCCCGTCACACTCGGATCGGTGCGCGCGAAGCGCTCACTCGCCACCATCTTGATCTTGTGCAGCCCGGCAAACTTCGCCACTTCTTCATAGAACGCCTCGCCCAGCGCGTCGCCCTGGCCGATGAACGCCATCGTCTTCACGCCATGACGGCTTGCGTGCTCGGCGATCGCCGATGCCATCTGCGCGTCGGTCTGCGGCGTCTTGAACATCCAGTAGCGCTTGGCGTCCACCGGCTCGATGATGCGCGCGGACGACGCCAGCGAGATCGTCGGCGTGGTGCCTGCGGCGATCACGTCGAGCATGGCCAGCGTGTTCGGCGTGATCGACGAGCCGATGATGGCGTCGACGTGGTTCTCGGAGATGAGCTTCTTGGTGTTTTGGACGGCCGTCGTGGTATCCGACGCGTCGTCAAGCACGATGTAATCGACCTTCTGCCCGCCGATTTCGGTCGGCAGCATGGCAATGGTGTCGCGCGCGGGAAGGCCGAGCGAGGCGGCGGGGCCGGTAAGCGAGATGCTCACGCCGATCTTGACCTGAGCAGCGGCGCCGCCGGCCAGCGCCAGCAACATCGCACCCAACAAGACAGTGCGCACGGGGTTTCGCATGGAAAATCTCCTGGTCTGGCCTGCGCTGTTTTTTTCTATCCGC
This sequence comes from Pandoraea sp. E26, assembly GCF_000681415.1. Classification (NCBI taxonomy): domain Bacteria; kingdom Pseudomonadati; phylum Pseudomonadota; class Betaproteobacteria; order Burkholderiales; family Burkholderiaceae; genus Pandoraea; species Pandoraea sp. E26. The sequence goes on along the minus strand of NZ_AYXJ01000015.1, from coordinate 90,890 downwards.
AGGACTCCCGGAATGGGTGCCCCACGTCGCGCCGGCGAAAATTAGGGCCGGCTCGCCCGCTAGGGGTGCGAACCGACTCAAGGAGACAAAGAATAGCGGAGCCGGAATTGCCCGCCATATCCGGGTTCACCCTATGGATACCACGCCCCGCGCCGCGCAAACACCCGCCGTGCCCGATATTCCGGGCATCGCACGGCGCGAACGCGCGACGTTGCGCGCGCGCTATTTGTTATTCGTCGAGCGGCGCGACCGCCTGGTCGATGGCCCCGAAGATCGATTTGCCCTGTGCGTCGAACATCTCGATGCGAACGCGATCGCCATAGCGCATGAATGCCGTCTCCGGGGCGCCCTTGTCGATCGTCTCCAGCATGCGCTTCTCGGCAATGCACGCGCTTCCGCGACTGCGATCCTTGTTCGAGATGGTGCCCGAGCCGACGATCGTGCCTGCGCGCACGTTGCGTGTCTTGCACACATGGGCCACGAGCTGACCGAAATCGAAGACCATGTCCTCGCCGCACTCCGGCGCACCAAACTTCCTGTCGTTCCACTTCACCGTGAGCGGACGATGCACGCGTCCGTCGCGCCAGGCGTCACCGAGTTCGTCGGGCGTGATCGCCACCGGCGAGAAGCTGCTCGCCGGCTTGCTCTGGAAGAAGCCGAAGCCCTTGGCCAGTTCGGCCGGGATCAGGTTGCGCAGGCTCACGTCGTTGACCAGCATGAGCAGACGCACGCCCTCGAGGGCACGCGCCGGGCTCGCGCCCATGGGCACGTCCGAGGTCACCACCGCGACCTCGGCCTCGAAGTCGATACCGAAGTCTTCCGACGCGCACACGATGTCGTCCGTCGGACCGATGAAGTCGTCGCTGCCGCCCTGATACATGAGCGGATCGGTCCAGAACTCGGGCGGCATTTCCGCACCGCGCGCCTTGCGCACCAGCTCGACATGATTCACGTAGGCCGAACCGTCGGCCCACTGATACGCCCGCGGCAACGGCGCCATGCACTCGGCCGGGTCGAACGCGAAGCTGTTGCGCGCACGATGATGATTGAGCTCGGTGTAAAGCGTTTGCAGTTGCGGCGCGTAAAAGGTCCAGTCGTCGAGCACGCGTTGCAGCGTGGGGGCGATGGCATCGGCAATGCAGGCGGTCGACAGGTCGCGCGAGACGACGATCAACTGGCCGTCACGGGTGCCGTCCTTACGAGTGGCAAGTTTCATGTGTGGGAGTCTGCGGGCGGTCTCGGGCCCGATAGAATGGCGCTTGAAGCGCACGATTCTACCTGAGCGCCCCGCGCCGCGACGGCGGCGGCAATCCGCGGCGAGCCGCGAACGCCGCTGAAGGAAAATGACGAAGCCGAAGACGCTTTCGCACACGACGTACACGAGAACAACGGAGACACATGACAGCGCCTGACCCAAACAACAAGATCGATCACGACGACACCGCGCCCGACGAGGAGAAGACCCGCTCGGGCATTCAGTCCATCGAGGTCGGCTTCCGGCTCATCGAAGTTCTCACCGAGGCGTCGAACGCGATGATGCTGCGCGATCTCGCCCACGCCGCGGGCATGAATCCCGCCAAGGCGCACCGCTATCTCGTGAGTTTCCAGCGGCTGGGGCTCATCGTGCAGGACCCCGTGAGCGGCCGTTACGACCTCGGCCCCTTCACGCTGCGCATGGGCCTCGCCCATCTCGCGCGCATCGACGCCTTCAAGGCCGCCCGGTTTGCCCTGTCCGAACTGCGCGACGCCATCGATCAGACGGTCGGTCTCGCCGTCTGGGGAAACCAGGGACCGACCGTCGTGCACTGGCTCGAGTCAACGTTCCCGATGCGCGTGCCACTGCGTCTGGGCGACGTGATGCCGATGCTCGAATCGGCGGCCGGACGCCTTTTCGCCGCCTACCTGCCGGCCCGTCAGACGGCGCCGCTCATCGACGCGGCCCTCACCGCCCTGCAGCACGCCTCGCGCCACCACCTGCCGGCCACGCGAGCGCAGTACGATGCGGTGCTCGACGATGTGCGCGCACACCGTGCGGCACGCGTGGAAGGCACGGTGTTGCCGTCCGTCAATGCGTTCTGCATGCCGGTGTTCGACGCGACAGGGCAACTCGTCATGGGGCTCATGGCGCTCGGCCCCGAAAGCCGCTTCGACGCCAGTTGGGGCGGACCGATCGACACGGCCTTGCGCACCCTCGCGCAAAAGCTCTCTGCGGATCTGGGCCATGCGCAGGCGCCCGGCCACCGGCCCTGAGCCACAAGGTGGCGGCGCGGTCTGAACGGCGGTGGGTGCGAACTGTCGAACCGACATTCATCGCAATGTGAGATGCTGACGCACTGACGTTCCGGCTCTTCGATTCCCGTGTCTTCGCGCGACCCACGCCTTTCCGGCCCCCCCCGTCCTGATCACTCCGATCCCAACGGCCGCTCCCGCAATGCAGCGTCCGGCGCCAGGCCGCCGGGCGGGCGCCGGCCATGGCTCGTCTGGACGGCCGTGCTCGCGGCGGTGCTCGTCGCGCACGGACTCCTCGCCATGTGGGTCGCCCTGCATCGCACGCCGCTCGATGACACGCCGATCCCCGTCATTCCGATCACGCTGATTCCACTCAAGCCGGTGGCGCCCCCTGCCCCTGAGGCCTCGCCCACGCCACCGCCCCCGAAGCCGACGAAGCCCCCCGTGCGCAAGCCCGTGACCAAGCCCGTGACCAAGCCGGCCGCGCCCCCGGCGCGGCCCGACTCGCTGGCGGCCCCCGCCACGGCCGATACGCCCGGTCCGCAGGCGGCCTCCGAGACCGTCGCCGGCGCGGGTGACACCCCGGACGCGGCAGCGAGCGATGCGGCGGCGCAAGCGCCGCCCGGCCCGCCGCTCACGGCGGCGGCTGCCAATGGCGACAGGTTCGATCCGCCGCCATCCGCCACGCTCACTTACGACGCGCTCATGAACGGTGTGCGCAACCAGACCGGCCAACTGCAATGGGTGAACGAGAACGGGCACTACCGACTGCGCATTGCCGTGCCGATCATCTTTTTCGGAACGTTCGAGTTCATCAGCGAAGGCGGCTTCGACGTGAACGGCATCGCGCCGTCCCGTTACGTGGAAAAACGCGGGCGGCGGGCCGAGTACGTCACCGATTTCCTTCGCGAAGGCGCCCCGACGCTGACGTTCTCGCGCTCGGGCCAGACGGCGCCGCTCGCACCTGGCGCCCAGGACCGTTTCAGCGTGATGATGCAACTGGCGAGCTACGCGCGGGGCAACCCCGAACGCTACACGCAGGTGGGCGTCACGCATGAGTTCACCGTGGTCGACACCGATAGCAGCGAAGTGTGGCCGGTGCAGTACGTGGGCAGCGAGACGCTGACCACACCGCAGGGGTATGTCGAGACGCGCCACTTCACGCGCTTGCCGCGCAAGGCGGGCGACGAGCGGCGTGTCGACATCTGGCTCGCGCCGTCGCTCGACTGGATGCCGGTGCGCGTGAAGCAGACCGAGCCGTCAGGCAACGAATTCGAGTTGATATTCACCCAGAAATCCGCGCCCTGAATTCCTTAGATTGTCGAGCGATTTCTCGCAAATCCAGCGCACACCCTGCGCAAACCCAGCGCGGATGTAGCGGCCATGCGGTCGCCCGACGAAGTGTTGCCCCACTACTACGAATCGCGCTGCACAAGTTACGTGTTCCTGACATAATCGGAAACATCCCAGTGCATCGACGCCACTTCGCCAATGTATCGACGAAATTCGGGAGGCCGGACAATATGAAAGTCAGTGCCAACGGAGCATCGCTGCATTACGTGGTGGACGGCCATGGTCCCTGGCTGACGCTGGCGCACCCATTGGGTGCGGACCTGACGGTCTGGGACGATCTGGTGCCCGAACTGGCGGCACATTTCCGGGTATTGCGCTACGACAGCCGCGGCCACGGCCGCAGCGACGTGCCCCATGGGCCCTACACCGTCAAGCAGTTGGCCGCGGACGCCACGGCACTGCTCAGTTCACTGGAAATCCCCCGCACCCATTTCGTGGGTATCTCGATGGGCGGCGCAGTCGCCCAGCAGGTCGCCCTCGACGCCCCCGAGCGTATTGCCAGCCTCACGCTGATCGACACCACCGCCGGCTACGACGAGGCCGACGCCAAACGCTTTCGAGAGCGCGCCGCGCAGGCCCGCGACCATGGCATGAAGGCGCTGGCGGATGGCACGCTGGACCGCTGGTTGAGCGAGGGGTTTCGCAAGCGTCATCCGCATCGGGCCGAGCGGATTCGGGCGCTGGTGGCCGGCGCCCATCCGGAGGGTTTTGCCGCGGCGTGCGAAGCGCTTGCCGCGTTCGACGTGCGATCGAGGTTGCACGAAATCGAGACGCCGACGCTGGTGCTGGTAGGGGAAAACGATCCCTCCACCCCGCCACCTGTCGCGCAGCGCATTGCCGACGGTATCGCCGGCGCCCGTCTGGTGGTCGTGCCCGACGCCGCGCATCTGTCGATCGTCGAGCAGAAACAGTTCGTAACCAATGCCCTTGCAACGTTTTTGCAAGGGGCCGCATCTAACGTATGAACCCTGCAGAATGCGGGACCTGAAGCGGGACCTTTGACCAAGGAGGGCCGAAACCATTGAATTCGCCATTGAATTCGTCAGCCGGTGTGCCGATAAGCGAATCATGGGGCACTGCCTCTTGAAATCGCGCCGCGTCGCCCCTATGTGGGTACCAAGGACCATGCAGGAACACCAGGAGAGTTGCCATGCTCATGATTTACAACAGCCCGAATTACTGTGTCGTTGAGTTTGCCGCGGATAACGGCAATCACTCGCTGTCTGCCGGTGGCTATGAAATCGTGGACAAGACCGCTGGCCGTGAGATCTTTCTCGACGGCACGCTTGCCCGGCAATTCCGTGAAGAGGTGCAGAAATTGATCGCCACCGAGCCTTCCGAAGACGAAGTCGACGAATTTCTCGGACAGTTCGACACCTTCATGACGAATCCGGTCGTGCTCCACTGACGTCGGCACCGCACGCGGTGCAGCCACACGAAAAACCCTCGCCATGGCGAGGGTTTTTTCATGGCACCAAGGCTTGACCTCATGTCAGGCTCAGCACTGCTCCCAGGGCAGACCCTCGAAGCGCCAGCCATTCACGGCGTTGCGGTGGTGCGTGGCGTCCAGATCGCCTTCGAAGCCGTGCAGCACACCGTAGACGTTCAGGAAACCCGCGGCCTCCAGCGCTTCGCCCGCCGCCGTGCTGCGATTCCCGCTGCGGCAGATCAGCAGTACCGGCCGGTCGCCGCCCGCGCCCGCAAGCTTGCGAACGCTTTGGACGAAATGCGGGTTGATCTCCCAGTCCGGGCCGTCGTTCCAGGCCACGTGGATGGCCCCGGCCGGATGCCCGACGAACAGGTATTCCATCTCGCTGCGGCAATCGACGAACAGCGCGTTGGCATTGGCTTGCAGAAACTGGTGGGCGGCGCCCGGCAGAAGGAATTCCATATCGTTATCGAAATAGTGGGAAACGGCGCGGCTCGCGGGCGAATGCCGCCAAAACCATTACAATTATAGGTTTTCCGGCCACTCCAAGGCGACGTCCGTCATGACCACCGCAACCCCACCCGCCGCAAACGCCACGCCATCCACGCGCGCCTATACGCGCGGGCAGGCGCTGCCTGCGCTGCTCGAGTCGCGCATCCTGATTCTGGACGGCGCGATGGGGACCATGATCCAGCAATACAAGCTGGGCGAGGCCGAGTATCGCGGCGAGCGTTTTGCCGACTTCGCGCACGACGTCAAGGGCAACAACGAACTGCTCTCGCTGACCCGCCCGGACGTGATCAGCGAGATCCACCGCAAGTATCTGGCAGCGGGCGCCGACATCATCGAGACGAACACCTTCGGCGCGACCACGATCGCCCAGAGCGACTATCACATGGAAGCGCTGGCCGACGAGATGAACCGGGAGTCCGCGCGGCTCGCGCGCGAGGCGTGCAATGCCTTCAGCACGCCGGAGAAGCCGCGTTTCGCCGCCGGCGCCATCGGCCCGACGCCCAAGACGGCGAGCATCAGCCCGGACGTGAACGATCCGGGCGCGCGCAACGTCGACTTCGATCAGTTGCGCGACGCGTATTATGCGCAAGCCAAATCGCTGCTCGACGGCGGTGTGGACCTGTTTCTCGTCGAGACCATCTTCGACACGCTCAACGCCAAGGCCGCGCTCTTCGCCATCGACGAACTGTTCGAAGACACCGGCGAGCTGCTGCCGATCATGATCTCGGGCACGGTGACCGACGCGTCCGGGCGCATTCTGTCCGGCCAGACGGTCGAGGCCTTCTGGAACTCGCTGCGCCACGCCCGCCCGCTCACGTTCGGCCTGAACTGCGCGCTGGGCGCGACGCTGATGCGTCCTTACATCGCCGAGCTGTCGAAGCTCTGCAACACGTATGTGTCGGTCTATCCGAACGCCGGCCTGCCCAATCCGATGAGCGACACCGGTTTCGACGAGACGCCCGACGTGACCTCCGGCCTGCTCAGGGAGTTTGCCCAGGCCGGGCTGGTGAATCTGGCGGGCGGTTGTTGCGGCACGACGCCGGAGCATATCGCCGAGATCGCCAAGGCATTGGCCGACGTGAAGCCGCGCCGCTGGCCGTCGCAATACCGCAGCGCCGACGTCTGAGCGCCGCCCCGCCGTCGCCGGCGTGTCCGGCGACGACACGTCCGATAGATCGACAGGTCTGAAAGCAAGACACCCGGCGCGTCGCCCCGAAGCCGCGATGCGCCCTCCACTGAACGGATCCGCCCCATGAGCCAAACGTCCCTCGTACCGCCGATGCGCCTGTCCGGCCTCGAGCCTTTCAACATCGGCGAAGGCACGCTGTTCGTCAACGTTGGCGAGCGCACCAATGTCACGGGCTCGAAAGCGTTCGCGCGCATGATTCTGAACGGCCAGTTCGACGAAGCGCTCGCGGTCGCCCGCCAGCAGGTCGAGAACGGCGCGCAGGTCATCGACATCAACATGGACGAGGCCATGCTCGACTCGAAGGCGGCAATGGTTCGCTTCATGAACCTGATCGCCTCCGAGCCGGACATCGCGCGCGTGCCGATCATGATCGATTCGTCGAAGTGGGAAGTGATCGAGGCGGGCCTGAAGTGCGTGCAGGGCAAGGCAATCGTCAACTCGATCTCGCTCAAGGAAGGCAGGGACGCGTTCGTGCAGCACGCCAAACGCATCCGTCGTTATGGCGCCGCGGCCGTGGTCATGGCCTTCGACGAACAGGGGCAGGCCGATACCTACCAGCGCAAGATCGAGATCTGCGAGCGCAGCTACCGCGTACTCGTCGACGAAGTGGGCTTCCCCCCCGAGGACATCATCTTCGATCCCAACATCTTCGCGGTTGCCACCGGCATCGAGGAACACAACAACTACGCGGTCGACTTCATCAACGCCACGCGCTGGATCAAGCAGCACCTGCCCGGCGCGAAGATCAGCGGCGGCGTGTCGAACGTGTCGTTCTCGTTCCGCGGCAACGACATCGTTCGAGAGGCAATCCACACCGTGTTCCTGTACCACGCGATTCAGGCGGGCATGGACATGGGCATCGTCAACGCCGGCCAGCTCGGCGTGTACGAGAATCTCGATCCCGAGCTGCGCGAGCGCGTGGAAGACGTGGTACTCAACCGGCGCGACGACAGCACCGAGCGTCTGCTGGAAATCGCCGACCGCTTCAAGGGCGGGGCGCAAAAGCGCGAGGAAAACCTGGAGTGGCGCAACCAGCCGGTCGAGGCGCGCCTGTCGCACGCGCTGGTGCACGGCATCACCACGTTCATCGTGGAAGACACCGAGGAAGTGCGCCAGAAGATCGCCGCGGCGGGCGGACGTCCGATTCAGGTCATCGAAGGCCCGCTCATGGACGGCATGAACGTCGTGGGCGATCTGTTCGGCGCGGGCAAGATGTTCCTGCCGCAGGTCGTGAAGAGCGCGCGCGTGATGAAGCAGGCCGTCGCGCATCTGGTGCCGTTCATCGAGGAAGAAAAGGCACGCATGGCGGCCGCCGGCGAAGACGTGCGCTCCAAGGGCAAGATCGTGATCGCCACGGTCAAGGGCGACGTGCACGATATCGGCAAGAACATCGTGACGGTGGTGCTCCAGTGCAACAACTTCGAGGTCGTCAACATGGGCGTGATGGTGCCGTGCGCCGAAATCCTCGCCAAGGCGAAGGAAGAAGGCGCCGACATCATCGGCCTGTCGGGCCTCATCACGCCCAGTCTCGAGGAAATGGCCTATGTGGCCTCGGAAATGCAGCGCGACGACTATTTCCGCCTGCGCAACATCCCGTTGCTCATCGGCGGTGCGACGACCTCGCGCGTGCATACGGCCGTGAAGATCGCGCCGAATTATGACGGCCCGGTGATCTACGTGCCCGACGCCTCGCGTTCGGTCTCGGTGGCCTCGAACCTGCTCTCCGACGACGCCGCCGAGCGGTACCTGGAAGAGGTGAAGACGGATTACGAACGCGTGCGCGCCCAACACGCCAACCGCAAGGCCACGCCGATGGTGTCGCTCACCACCGCGCGCGAGAACAAGTTCAAGGTCGACTGGTCGTCCTACGTGCCGCCCAGGCCCAAGTTCATCGGCCGGCGCGTGTTCAAGAACTACGACCTCGCCGAGCTGGCCGACTTCATCGATTGGGGCCCCTTCTTCCAGACGTGGGATCTCGCCGGACCGTTCCCCGCGATTCTGAACGACGAGATCGTCGGCGAATCGGCGCAGCGCGTGTTCGCCGACGGCAAGGACATGCTCGATCGCCTGATCAAGGGTCGCTGGCTCACCGCCAACGGCGTGATCGCCATGCTGCCCGCGAACGTGGTGAATGACGACGACATCGAGATCTATACCGACGAATCTCGCACGGAGGTCGCGTTCACGTGGCATAACCTGCGCCAGCAAAGCGAGCGCCCGGTGGTCGACGGCGTGCGCCGCCCGAACCGTTCGCTGGCCGACTTCATCGCGCCGAAAGACAGCGGTGTGGCCGACTACATCGGCGTGTTCGCCGTGACGGCGGGCCTTGGCGTGGACGCCAGGGAGGCCGGGTTCCTCGCCACTCACGACGACTACAGCGCGATCATGCTCAAGGCGCTGGCGGATCGTCTGGCCGAAGCCTTCGCCGAATGCATGCACGCCCGCGTGCGACGCGACTTCTGGGGCTACGCGAGCGACGAACAACTCGACAACAACGCCCTCATCAAGGAGCAATACGTCGGCATTCGTCCGGCACCGGGATACCCGGCGTGTCCGGAGCACTCGGTGAAGGGGCCGATGTTCCACTACCTCCAGGCGCACGAAATCGGCATGAGCGTGACGGAATCGTTGGCCATGTTGCCTGCGGCGAGCGTATCCGGCTTCTACCTGTCGCACCCGGACAGCACGTACTTTAGCGTCGGCAAGATCGGCCCCGATCAGGTCGAAGACTTCATGGAACGCACGGGCGTGGACGAGGCGACGGCACGACGTCTGCTCGCGCCGCAACTGTCGTGACCAAGATCGCGGAACCCATGTCCTCTCGCATGCCCCCGCGCCTGCCGTAACGCATTTCGTCACGAACTGAAGGCATAATTGCGGCGGCCCCTCGGGTCGCCGCTTTCCTCTGCGCGATGGCCCGTGGTGCCCTGCTGTTCCCTGTTGTGCCCCTGTTGTGCACGACGCGCAGGCCTTGCGCGCCCGAGCGCGCCTGGACCTGCGCTTGCGCTTGTTCCGACCTCCCTCTCCTGCCGGCGCCGACCGAGACGTACCATGCACGCACTGCAAAGCCTCCAGAATTTCCAGCTCCTGCCGCTGCTCAACACGACGATCTCCCTGTTCGTGGCCTTCGTGCTCGGCACGATCATCGGCGTGGAGCGGCAAGTCCGCCAGCGAACGGCAGGCCTGCGCACCAACGTGCTGGTCGCCGTGGGCGCCGCCGCCTTCGTCGACCTGTCGATGCGGCTCATGCCCGGCGACACACGCGTGATCGCCTACGTCGTCTCGGGGGTGGGCTTCCTCGGCGCGGGCGCCATCATGAAAGACGGCGCGTCCGTGCGCGGCCTGAACACGGCGGCCACGCTGTGGGGCTCGGCGGCCGTGGGCGCCGCCGCGGGCGCGAGCCTGATCGTCGAAGCGGTCGTGGTCGCGGCCTTCGTGCTCGCGGCCAACACGCTGCTGCGACCGGTCGTCAACCGTATCAACCGCGCGCCGATCAACGAAGCCACGTCCGAAGCGACCTACGCGCTGTCGGTCATCTGCGCGCGCACCGTCCAGCGCGATGTGCTCGACAAGGTCGAAGCATGGCTCGAAGCCTCGAACTATCCGGTGCGTGCGCTGGACATCCACCCGTTCGGCGAGTCCGAAGTCGAAATCGAGGCACTGCTTCTGCCGACCGCCGTCAAGGCCGGCGAACTCGACGCGCTGACCGATCACCTCGAGACGCTGCCCGGCGTGAATCAGGTGTTCTGGTCGAGTCGTTCGGATGACTAACTGAAAAAGCCGAATTACAAACCATTACAAAGGCTTACAGCACCATCGGATGCGCTTTCTTAGACTGGAATCTCACTGACGCAAGTGATGCCTGCACGACAGACTTTCCTTAGGTGTGCAGCGCAAAGCAAAGGAGTCCATCTGATGAAGAAGCTGATTATTTCCGTTGCCGCCCTGACCCTCGCCGGCGCTTCGGCGCTGAGTTTCGCCCAAGGCGCTGCAGGCGGCGGCGCGGCCGGCCCCGGCGGCGGCACGACGACCGATCCTTCGGTGCCGATGCCCAGCCAGGCCTCGCCGACTTCGCCGCAGACCCCCACGCCCGGCGCCCAGACCATGACGCCGTCGAACCCGCACCCGACGTCGAAGACGCAAAAGCCGCGTCACAGCACCAAGAAGATGCCGAACAACGGCAACACCGGCAACGGCAGCACCAACGCGCCGGACAACGCGCCGGGCAAGGCGCAGTAATCCGCGCCAGGTCTGCCCGCGGGAAGCGGTGCCGCCACTGCTCAGACCCTCCCCCTCGCCCGGGGCGGCCCCTTCCTGGCATCGACACAAAAAAAGCAGGTCCGCGTTTTGCGGCCTGCTTTTTTTGTGTCGTCTTGCTTTTGTGCCGGGGCACATTCCGACGGCTTAGCGCTCGCTCGTCTCCCACGTCACCGCACAGCCTTCGTTCTTGGCTTCGCGCAGCATGTTGAGCAGCGGATAGGCGCGTTGCGCCAGACGAACGCGATCGTTCTCGTCGCGCTCTTCGGACTTCTTCCCTTCGTTCTGTTTCTGTTCCACGGCCTTGTCTTCGGCAATGGCGGCTTCGAGCTTCTTGACGGCGGCGTCCGTTTCGTCGTCGCCGATCGCGCCCCTTACGCCCACCTGTTTGCCGACGATTCCCAGCAAATACTGCGCCAGATTTTCCAGCATCGTGATATTTGGCGAGGCGTGCGACTTGAACGTTACCAGCATGGTTGTCTCCCTGTTCGAGTTATCACCACCCCCGTCCCCGACATGTCACGCAACGAGGGGACCGGCGGGTACCGTGACTTCATCATACACCTGTTAAAATCCGGTGCTGACGATTCAATTGCCTGTCCGGACACGTCCGGTCGCCCCCGAAACACCCGCCAATGCTACCCGCACAAAAGAATGCTCTCGTCGCGCTGATCGGCGATGTCGTCGCCGGCCTGATGCCCGCGGACGGTACCGCGCCCGCCGCGCCCACGATCTCGCTCGAACGCCCGAAAGTCGCCGCGCACGGCGACCTGTCCTGCAACGTGGCGATGCAGCTCGCCAAGCCGCTGCGCGCCAACCCGCGCGAACTGGCGCAGAAGATCGCCGACGCGATCCTCGCCGACGCCCGCGCCGGGGGTCTGGTCGACGCCGTCGAGATCGCCGGTCCCGGCTTCATCAACCTGCGTCTGGCCAACACGGCCAAGCAGTCGGTCGCCCGAGCGATCCTGACCGAAGGCGCGACCTTCGGCCGACGCGCCGTCGAAGGCAATGCCGCCCCGGTGCTCGTGGAGTTCGTCTCGGCCAATCCGACCGGTCCGCTGCACGTGGGTCACGGGCGGCAGGCCGCGCTCGGCGACACGATCTCGGCGCTGCTGGACACGCAGGGCCGCCCGGTGCATCGCGAGTTCTATTACAACGATGCGGGTGTGCAGATCCAGACGCTCGCCACGTCGGTGCAGGCCCGCGCCCGCGGCCTGAAGCCGGGCGACGCCCAGTGGCCCGAGTCGGCCTACAACGGCGACTACATTGGCGACATCGCGCAGGACTTCCTCGCGCGCAAGACCGTCCAGGCATCCGACGGCGCCCCCGTCACCGGCAGCGGCGACATCGAGGACATCGACTCGATCCGCGCATTCGCCGTGGCGTACCTGCGTCGCGAGCAGGATATCGATCTGCAGACATTCGGCGTAATCTTCGATCAGTACTACCTCGAATCGTCGCTGTACGCGGACGGCAGCGTCGAGCGCACGGTGCAGGCGCTCGTCGACGCCGGAGTGACGTACGAACAGGAAGGCGCGCTGTGGCTGCGCACGACCGATTACGGCGACGACAAGGACCGCGTGATGCGCAAGTCCGACGGCACCTATACGTATTTCGTGCCGGACGTCGCCTATCACACGCGCAAGTGGGAGCGCGGCTTCCACCAGGTCATCAACGTGCAGGGCTCGGACCACCACGGCACCATCGCCCGCGTACGGGCCGGCCTGCAGGCGCTGGGCATTGGCATTCCGAAGGGCTATCCCGACTACGTGCTGCACAAGATGGTCACCGTCATGCGCAACGGCGAAGAGGTGAAGATCTCCAAGCGCGCGGGCAGCTACGTGACCGTGCGCGACCTCATCGAATGGTCGGGCGGCATCACGGCCGAAACGCCGGTCACGGACCCGGTTCAGCGTGAAGACGCGCTGCGCCGTGGCCGCGACGCCGTGCGCTTCTTCCTGATCTCGCGCAAGGCCGATACCGAATTCGTGTTCGACGTGGACCTCGCGCTCAAGCAGAACGACGAGAACCCCGTGTACTACGTGCAGTATGCGCACGCCCGCATCTGCTCGATCCTCACGCAATGGGGTGGCGACGAAGCGCAACTCGCGCATGCCGACCTCGCGCCACTCGACAGCGAACGCGCACTCGCGCTGCTGCAACTGCTGGCCGAGTATCCGGACATGCTCACGCGCGCCGCCGAGGAACTTGCGCCGCACGCCGTGGCCTTCTATCTGCGGGATCTGGCGAGCGCGTTCCATTCGTTCTACAACGCCGATCGCGTGCTGGTCGACGACGAAACCGTCAAGCATGCGCGACTCGCGTTGCTGGCGGCCACGCGTCAGGTGCTGCGCAACGGTCTTGCCGTGCTGGGCGTGTCCGCTCCGGCCAAGATGTAAGCTTTCCAACCCACTCCGAACGGCAATCGCATCGGAACTCTGTAAGGACGGAATCGACTCGATGGCAAACAAACGTCGACCACCCCGCCAGCGGGGCGGTACTTTCCTGGGCATCGTGCTCGGCCTGATCGTCGGGCTGGCCGTTGCCGTCGTCGTCGCGCTCTACATCACGAAGACGCCGACCCCGTTCGTCGAAAAGACGCCACCGCGCCCCGCCGAGAATTCGCCGGCCGCCCAGGCGCCGGATCCGAACAAGTCATTGCAGCCGCGCACGCCGCTACCGGGCGCCGCTTCGGGGCCCGCGGCAACGGAGCCGTCCTCGCAGGCCACCTCCCCGCTCGTGCCGGGCACGCCAGTGGAGCCGACCACGCCGCCGGTGGCCTCCTCGCCCACCGCACCGACCACGTCGCCCGCCCACACGAAGCCGTCACCGGCGGATATCCTCAGCGGCAAGTCGACGGTGCCCGTCGCTCCGCCGACCACGCCGCCCGCGAGCGCGACCGATAACGCCAACACCGGTTACTACCTGCAGGTCGGTGCGTTCAAGTCGCAAAGCGACGCGGAGCAACTGCGCGCCAAGCTGGCCCTCTCGGGCTTCGAGGCGAAGGTCACGCAGCGCGATGCGAACGGTCTCACGCTCTATCGCGTGCGCCTCGGTCCGTACGGCAAGCTCGACGAGATGAATCACGTGCGTCAGCGGTTGCAGGACGGCGGCTACGACACGGCGGTGATTCGCTTCACGAAGCAGTAAGCGCCCCGTGGCAAAAGGCGTTGCACCGAAAGGGCAACGCCTTTTGTGTCTCTTCCCATTGCACCGTTCGATCTCCCGTCGGCTGAGCAGGATGTTGAAAAACCCTGCATTATTCGGGGGGAACCGGCGTCGGCGGCGTGTTGAACCCGGCAGTGCATCGACTGTCATACGCACTGGCGATTCAATTGCCTGACTTCGGGATATGGTTTCGCGGGAATGCCACGCCAACGATGGCGGGTGCGTCCGCCTCACTCCTCAATAACGATCATGAAAAAACTTCTTGGTGCCGTTCTGATTTCTTTCGGTTTCCTCTCCGGCGCGGCCTCGGCGTCGCCCGAAGCACCGGTCGCGGGGACCGATTACCTGGTGTTGCCGCAGGCACAGCCGACGTCGTCGGGCCCGGGCAAGATCGAGGTGACCGAGTTCTTCTGGTATGGCTGCCCGCACTGCAATGCGCTGGAGCCGTCGCTCGAAGCGTGGGTCAAGAAGCAAGGCAAGGATGTCGTTTTCAAGCGCGTGCCCGTGGCCTTCCAAAGCCGCTTCGAACCGCATACGCGCATGTTCATCGCGCTGACCGCGCTGGGCAAGGAAGCCGAGCTCACGCCGAAGGTCTTCAATGAGATCCACGTCAAGCACAACTATCTGCTGACGAAGGATACCCAGGCCGATTTCCTCTCGAAGTTCGGCATCGACAAGGCCGCCTACGGCGCCGCGTACGACGCCGCCGGCAAGCCGGCCATGGCGCGCAAGGAATCGCCCGTGGAAATCGCCAACAAGACGTGGCAGGACTACAAGATCGACGGCGTGCCGACGATCGCGATCCAGGGCAAGTATCTCGTTTCGCCGGCAACCTCGGGCGACGCATTGCAAAAGGCCGGCAAGCCGGCGACCACCGAGCAGCAAACGTTCGACGCGGCGCTGAAGACGGCCGACTCGATCATCAATCAGATCCGCGCGAAGAAGATGTAAGCTTCGCCACCGACAAAGCCCGGCTCCGGCCGGGCTTTTGCGTTACATGGCCACACATACGACATCACCGAAGGTCTTCATCACCGGCGCCTCGAGCGGGTTGGGCGAGGCGCTCGCCCGTCATTACGCGGCGCAGGGCGCCATTCTCGGACTGGTCGGCCGACGCGGCGACAAGCTCGCCGATCTGGCAGCCACGCTGCCGCATCCGCACGCCGTGCATTGCTACGCTGTCGACGTGCGCGATGCGCTGGCACTGCGGGCGGCGGCGGGCGACTTCATGGCGCGCCACGGGGTGCCGGATATCGTCATTGCGAATGCGGGCATCAGCCACGGCGTGAATACGGAAGATGCGGCGGATCTGCCGCATTTCGCGTCCGTCATGGACACCAACTGGATGGCCATGGTCGCCACCTTCAGCCCGTTCGTGGCGCCCATGCGCGCGCGCAAGCGCGGCACGCTCGTGGGAATCGGCAGCGTGGCGGGAGTGCGCGGTCTGCCGGGTCATGGTGCGTACAGCGCCTCGAAAGCGGCGGCGATGACCTATCTGGAGAGCCTGCGCGTCGAACTGCGGGCCGACAAGGTCGCGGTGGTCACGATCGCGCCGGGCTACATCCGTACGCCGATGACCGACGGCAACCCGTTCCCGATGCCCTTCCTGATGGATGCGGACAAGTTCGCGCGAAAGGCCGCGGCGGCGATTGCACGCGGCAAGCGCTTCGTTGTGCTGCCCTGGCAGATGGGTATCGTGGCCTGCGCGATGCGGCGTCTGCCGCGCTGGCTCTATGACAGGCTCTTCGCGCGGGCGCCGCGCAAGCCGACGCTATCGCAACGTCAGGCCCGCGAGGCCGAGGTGCTCCAGGCGGACGCCTCGCAGGCCGAGAAGACCGGGAAGGGCGTGAAAAACGCGAAGGACGACTCGACAGGCAAGATGTCCGACACGCCTTAGGACGACGCGCCCCGAGCATGGGCGCGCCATCCCGGTGCGCCCTGCTTCCTCGGCTTCATTGGGTTCACCGCTTCATCCGGTGCGCCCTTCGCTCCGAGATTCCAATCGGACATCCCCCAAAAAGCGCCGCGACCGATCGGGATACCGGGCATTGCGCGTTAGAGTGCCTCGCTCCGTCCACCCCGCGATGTCACATGAACGCCCTGTCTCTGCAAGACGCATCGCGCGCTTGCCCCCCGCGCGGCGTCACCCTCATCCCGTCCGGACCGCTTTGGCACGTCACCGCCAGTATTTGCGCCATCTCGAACACCGTCCCGCATGGGTATGCGGCGATGCAGGCGGACCTCGGCAAGCGCTGCCGTACGCGCGACCGCCTCGCATGGCTCGCATGTCTCGCGAGCCTTCCGGTGCTTGCCGGATGTGCGGCACTGGATGCCGGCAACTGGCAAGTATTTGGCCCACCGGGCGTCTACGTGAGCCCGCCCCCTGCCGCTGTCGCGCCCGCGCCCCTGATCGTGACACCGCCGCCGCGCATCGTCACGCCGGCGCCCACCATCATCGCCCCGCCCCCTGTGGTAGTCGCCCCGCTGAGCCCGCCGTACGTCGTGGTGCCCCCGCCGCTGCCGCGCAGTTCGCGCGACACCGCCCACTTTCTGCGCGAGCGCTGCTACCGGCAAAAGGGCGGGTGCTACACCACGGAGCATCAGGGCGGCTACGTGTTCGACCCGTACACCGGCGCGTGGGACTGGGTCGACCAGCGGCACTATCGCTGGAAAGGACATCGGAAACGACGGTAAAGCTTCAGGTTCGTCACCGTCCCGGCGTTCCATGCGGAAAATCCGCTGTTCGACGCAAGATCCTGCGGTATTTTTGACCCGTTGTGGTGCATTCCAAACCTGCGCTAGAGTGGGCGTGCAACTGGCATGAGGTATACACGACGTTAAACCGGCATTGCCGCCAAAGAGCGGACGCGTGTCGACGGCCCATGGGCCGTGTACCGATCCGACTGCGGCAGGCCCAACCACGCAGGAGAGGCACATGCAGACAACCCCCACCGGCGCGCCGGTCATCGATCCTGCACTGCGACGCAAGGCAGTGATCGGGTCCACGCTGGGCAATGCATTCGAATGGTTCGACTTCACGGTGTACGGGCTGTTCGCCGTTGTCATCGCGAAGCTGTTCTTCCCCGCGGAAAACGACACGAACTCGCTGCTTGCGAGCGTGGCCTCGCTCGGCGTGGCGTTCTTCTTCCGTCCCATTGGCGGCGTGGCGTTCGGTTTGTATGCCGACCGCGCCGGCCGCAAGTCCGCCCTCTCGGTCATGGTGCTGCTCATGGCGCTGGGCACGGGGCTCATCGGTATCGCGCCGACATACGCGACCATTGGCTTCGCGGCGCCACTGCTGATCCTGCTCGCGCGCGTGATCCAGGGCTTCTCGGCCGGCGGGGAATTCGGCGGCTCGACCGCCATGCTCATCGAGTTTTCTCCGCCGCATCTGCGCGGCTTCTACGGCAGCTTCCAGATGTGCTCGCAGGCGCTGGCCGTGGCGCTCGCCGGGCTGTGCGCCTATGTGCTCAACACGGGCCTCACGAAAGAAGCCCTTGAATCGTGGGGCTGGCGTCTGCCGTTCCTGTTCGGGATTCTGATCGGGCCGGTCGGCTTTTACATTCGTCGCCGCATGACCGAGTCGCCGGAATTCCTGGCATATGCCGCCGCACGCGAGCCAACGCGCCGCACGCCGCTCGCCGACGTGTTCTCGAAGCATTACCGGTCGCTCATCGCGGGCTTCGGCCTGACCGTGGCCGCAACCACGTCGTTCTATGTCACGCTCATCTACACGCCGATCTATGCCGTCAAGCAACTCGGCCTGACTCAGGGCGCCGCCAGCCTGTCGACGTTCGTCGCCGCCATGCTCATCGCGGCACTGTGCCCGCTGACCGGCTGGATCTCGGATCGCGTGGGCCGCAAGCCGCTCATTCTGATGTTCGTGCTGCTCTACGGCCTGACGTCGTTCTGGATGTTCACGCGCCTGCACAACGCGCCGTCGATGGGCAACCTTCTGCTTGCCCAGATTCTGCCTGCCGTGTGCATGGGTTTCGTATGGGGTGCGTTCCCGACGGCCGTCACGGAAGTGTTTCCGGTCGGCGTGCGCTCGACGGGCGTCTCGATTCTGTACAACGTCTCGGTGATGCTGTTCGGTGGCCTAGCCCCGTTCTGGATCACGTACATGATCAAGGCGACGCAGAATCCGCTCGCGCCCGCGTATTACATTCTGCTCACCGTGGCGATCAGCCTGGTGACCTACGGCCTGCTCGGCCGCGACGGACGGCACCTGCCGACGGCGGCACAACACGCCTGACACCGACGGCGTCACACCAGGCAAAAACGCCCCGCGGGCTTCGGCCTGCGGGGCGTTTTTGCTTTCGACTCGGCGCGGTAATCAGACCGGGCTGAAGCGCCAGACGCCCTTCTCGTCACGCGCGCGCCGGAGTTCACCCGCGTGCCACAGCAGGTGAAGGTGCGCGAGCGCTTCACCCATGGCGAACGTCGTCTGGTGCGCATCGAGCTTGCGGTGGAACATGATCGGGACGATGTCACCGGCGCTTTGCGGCGCACGCGCGCAGGCGTCGCGCACTTCCTGCAATCGCGCCGCGTGGTGGTCGCGCAATTGGCGGATGCGCGTGTGCAATCCGGTAAATGGCCTGCCGTGCGAGGGCAGCACCAGGCAATCGGCGGGGAGTTCGAGATAGACACCGAGCGAGTCGAGGAACAGTTGCAGCGAATTCGCTTCCGGCTCGATGTCGAACACACTCACGTTGGTCGAAATGCGCGGCAACACCATGTCGCCGGAGATCAGTACGTTGTGCTGCGCCGAGTACAGCGCCATGTGCTCGGGTGAATGTCCATAGCCGGCGATCAGCCGCCAGTCGCTGCCGCCAATGCGCAGCGTGCCGCCATCGCGCAAACGGTAGAAGCGCGAGGGCACCTCCGGCACGAGATCGCTGAAGTAGGTCTTGCGGTTGCGGATCTGATCGATCATCCGTTCGTCGGCCAGCCCGTGCGCAATGAAGTGGGCCACCGCGAATTCGCCGCCGGCGTTCGCCGCGTTGTTGTTGTCGCCTTCCGACATGAGACGCCCCCATGCGTAGTCGCCCAGCGACATGGCGAGACGGGCGTCCCAGCGGGCCTTGTCGCCGCCCTTGCAGATCCAGTGCGCAAGCCCCAGGTGATCCGGATGACAGTGCGTGACCACCACGCGCAACACCGGCTCGCCGCCGAGCGCGCTGTCGAACACCTGCTCCCAATAGGCTTTGATCTGCGGATGGGTAATGCCGCAATCGACGATGGTCCAGCCTTTCACGCCATCGACTTCGTCGCGCAGCAACCACAGGTTGATGTGATCGAGCACGAACGGCAGCGGCATGCGCACCCAGAATACGCCGGGCACCACTTCGTGCACCGTGCCGCCGTCAGGCAGAAAGTCACCGAGAGGATAGTTCAGTTGTTGTTCGAGGGCATTCACGGGGGCCACGCTCCAGAGGGCTTGTTCTCTTGTTGTGGGGTTGACGCCGTCACCGATTGCATACGGTTCGAGTTGACGCTAACGTAAACGGCAATTCTATCTGCAATGGTAAGCACCCGCTTAACCCGATGCTCACATACACGATCACCGATCTCGCCCGCGAGTTCGACATTACGCCCCGCGCGATCCGTTTCTACGAGGATCAGGGGCTGCTCACGCCCGCCCGGGAGGGCCCCGGCGGACGCCATCGCGTCTACACCGGGCAGGATCGCACACGCCTGAAGCTCACGCTTCGCGGCAAACGCCTCGGGCTCACGCTCTCGGAAATCAAGACGATTCTCGATCTTTACGAATCGCCCAAGGATACGGTGCCGCAACTCAAAGTGTTCCTGGACACCCTTGCGCAGCATCGCGAGGTACTCGAGCAGCAACTCGAAGACCTTCACGCCACGCTCGACGAAGTCTCGCAGCACGAAGCTCAGTGTCTCGCGCTGCTCGAAGCCGCGGGCGAGACGGTGCCCGCGACACCGGCCCGGCGCGGCAAGGCGAGCGTCGCTCACTGAATCGATCCCCTCCGACGGCGGCGCCCGGCGCCGTCCGTCACGCAAGGCCCGCCAACGTCACGATGGCGGACATCGCCCGAAGCGACAGGCCAGTCGCAGGGCGGCCATACCGAAGCCACGACACCCTCAGGAAACCCCTTACTTTACGTTTACGTAAACGTAAAGTAGTATCTTCGAACCTGGTACCCTGGCCCTTTCGACGCGCCCCTTCCGATCATGGCAAACGTCCCTGTCTCCCACGCCGCACCGCTCGACGACGCCGTCGCCGCGAAAATCCGCGCGAGTTTCGACCAACAGGGCGTCATGACGCATTGGGGCGCGCGGCTTTCGCACCTGGCTGACGGTCACTGCGAGATCACGTTGCCCTTCTCGGACAAGGTCAATCAGCAGCATGGCTTCTTTCATGGCGGGGTCATCGGCGCCATCGCCGATTCGGCGGGCGGCTACGCGGGCTACACGCGCCTGTCGCCGGAGCAGGAGCTGGTCACGGCCGAATACAAATTGAACATTCTGGCGCCCGGCAGGGGGGATACACTGATCGGACGCGGTCAGGTCGTCAAAGCCGGACGCTCGCTCATCGTCACCACCGCCGAACTGTTCGTCATCGACGATGGCCAGTGGACGCTTTGCGCACTGATGCAGCAAACGCTGTTCCCGCTGCCCGCGAACCCGGCGGCCAAGGCGCCCGTCGCAGCGCGCTGAGCCACGCGCGCACGCCATTGCGCCGTCGACGCAATCGAAGCGACCCACTCAACGATTTCGAAGCCTTATCGAACACGCGCGCGGGCGAGCCGCCACGCGCCACCCTCTGGAGACTGTGTCATGACCCTGTTGCCCGGCCTCAACTTCATGCTTGGCGAAGACCTCGACATGCTGCGCGAATCGGTGGCGAACTTCGCCGCGAAGGAAATCGCGCCGCGCGCCGCCGAAGTCGACCGCACCGACCAGTTCCCGATGGATCTGTGGCGCAAGATGGGCGATCTCGGCGTGCTCGGCATGACCGTCTCGGAGGCGTACGGCGGCGCGAACATGGGCTACCTGGCGCACATGATCGCGATGGAGGAGATCTCGCGCGCGTCGGCCTCGATCGGCCTGTCGTACGGCGCGCACTCGAACCTGTGCGTCAACCAGATCCATCGCAACGGCACGGCCGCACAGAAAGAGAAGTACCTGCCGAAGCTGGTGTCCGGCGAACACGTCGGCGCGCTGGCGATGAGCGAGCCCAATGCCGGCTCGGATGTCGTGAGCATGAAGCTGCGTGCCGAGAAGCGCGGCGACCGCTACGTGCTCAACGGCACCAAGATGTGGATCACCAACGGCCCTGACTGCGACACGCTGGTCGTCTATGGCAAGACCGATCCGGAAGCGGGCGCACGCGGCATGACGGCCTTCCTCGTCGAAAAGGGCATGAAGGGCTTCTCCGTGGCGCAAAAGCTCGACAAGCTCGGCATGCGCGGCTCGCACACGGGCGAGCTGGTGTTCGAGAACGTGGAAGTGCCCGAGGAGAACGTGCTGGGCCAGGTCGGCGGCGGCGTGAAGGTGCTCATGAGCGGGCTGGACTACGAGCGCGCCGTGCTCGCCGGCGGTCCGCTGGGGATCATGCAGGCAGCCATGGACGTGGTCGTGCCGTATATCCACGACCGCAAGCAGTTCGGCCAGTCGATCGGTGAATTCCAGCTCATTCAGGGCAAGGTCGCCGACATGTATACGATCCTGCAGGCCAGCCGGGCGTACCTTTATGCCGTGGGCCGCCAGCTGGACTCGCTGGGCAGCGACCACGTGCGCCAGGTGCGCAAGGACTGCGCGGGCGTGATTCTCTACACCGCGGAAAAGGCCACGTGGATGGCCGGCGAGGCCATCCAGATCCTGGGCGGCAACGGCTACATTAACGAATACCCGGTCGGCCGCCTGTGGCGCGACGCCAAGCTCTACGAGATCGGCGCCGGCACGTCCGAGATCCGCCGCATGCTGATCGGCCGCGAACTGTTCGCGGAAACGATGTAAGCAGGCGAACGACCACAGGAAAACGACCCACATCCAGGCGCGGGCAGCGGCGCTACAATCCACTCAGACAGCAAGGAAAACGCACCTGCGCCCGTCCCGACCGGTATGAATCACTTCCCGAAACTCCTGTCGTCGCAGTTTGCTTTCGACGTCGCCCGCACGATGCTGGACGGCTTCGACAAGCATTACCGCATTTTCCGCGAGGTGTGTGTCGCGGCGCAGGCGTGTTTCGAGGCGGGTGACTTCATGGGCATCCAGAAACTCCAGCGCGATCGCATCGCCTATTACGACGAGCGCGTGCGCGAATGCGTCGTCACGCTGGAAGACGAGTTCGACGCCCAGTCGCTCGACGACGACGTCTGGCAGCAGGTGAAGCTGCACTACATCGGCCTGCTCACCGAGCATCGTCAACCCGAACTGGCCGAGACGTTCTTCAACTCGGTGTGCTGCAAGATCCTTCACCGCTCGTACTTCAACAACCGCTTCATCTTCGTGCGCCCGGCCGTGGCGACGGAGTACATCGAGAACGACGCGCCGGCCGCCAGGCCGACGTACCGCGTCTACTACCCGGCGCAGGACGGGATGGTCGCCACGCTCACGCGCATCGTCACGAACTTCCAGCTCCGGCGGGCATTCGCCGATCTGCCGCGCGACATCGACTACGTGATGCGCGCCATCGACGAGACGCTCGGCGCGTTCGAGCCCGCACCGAATTTCCAGATTCACGTGCTCTCGTCGCTGTTCTTCCGCAACAAGGCGGCCTACATCGTCGGCCGTATCGTGAACGGCGACACGACCACGCCGCTGGCCATCTCGATCATGCACGACGATAACGGCAAGCTGGCGCTCGACGCCGCGCTGCTGCGCCGCGACGCATTGCGGGTGGTATTCAGCTTCACGCACGCCTACTTCATGGTCGACATGGAAGTGCCGTCGGCCTACGTGCACTTTCTGCGCACGATCATGCCGGGCAAGCCCAAGGCCGAGATCTACACGTCCGTGGGCCTGCAAAAGCATGGCAAGAACCTGTTCTACCGCGACTTCCTGCATCACCTGAAGCATTCGAGCGACAAGTTCGTCAGCGCGCCCGGCATTCGCGGGCTGGTGATGCTCGTGTTCACGCTGCCGTCGTATCCGTACGTGTTCAAGCTGATTCGCGAGCGCTTCGCGCCGCCCAAGGAAACCACGCGCGAGCAGGTCAAGGCGAAGTACCTGATGGTCAAGCAGCATGATCGCGTGGGCCGCATGGCCGACACGCTGGAGTTCTCGAGCGTGGCCTTCCCGCTCTCGCGCTTCGACGACGCCCTGCTCGCCGAACTCCAGGCCGAAGTACCCTCGCTGCTCGAATACGACGGCGACGCGCTCGTGATTCGCCATTGCTATATCGAGCGCCGCATGACGCCGCTCAACCTCTGGCTGCAAACGGCCACCGACGCCCAGGTCGATCACGCCATGCGCGAGTATGGCAACGCGGTCAAGGAACTGATGGCGGCGAACATCTTTCCGGGAGACATGCTGTACAAGAATTTCGGCGTGACGCGTCACGGCCGGGTGGTTTTCTACGACTACGACGAGCTCGAATACCTGACGGATTGCCACATCCGCCGGGTGCCCGAGCCCCGTAACGAAGAAGAGGCGATGTCGGGGGAAGTCTGGTACCGTGTAGGCCCGCACGACGTGTTTCCGCAGACGTTCGAAACGTTTCTGACGGGCGACACGCGCGTGCGTCACTATCTGAGCCAGCATCATCCGGATTTCTTCGACCCGCGCCTGTGGCAGGACTTTCAGGACCGGGTACGGGCCGGACAGATGCACGACTTCTATCCGTACGATGTCGCGCTGCGTTTCGTCAATCGCTACGGCACCGCGAGCGGTGCCGCAAGCGCCCCGCCCCACGCGGTGGCCGCTTGAGCGCCCGACGTCTCCCAGCCCACGACACGCCCGCCGGATGACACGATCATGACCGAAGACAAAGACCAGCCTCTCATCCACCTGCTCGACAACAACCGCGCCTGGGTTGCCGGCGTGAACGCGGAAGACCCCGCGTTCTTCGAGCGGCTGTCCAAGCAACAGGCCCCCGAATATCTCTGGATCGGCTGCTCCGACTCGCGCGTGCCCGCGAACCAGATCACGGGCCTGGCGCCGGGCGAGGTATTCGTGCACCGCAATATCGCCAACGTGGTGGTCCACAGCGATCTCAACTGCCTGTCGGTGTTGCAGTTCGCGGTCGAGGTGCTGAAGGTTCGCCACATCATGGTAGTCGGCCACTACGGCTGCGGTGGCGTGGGCGCGGCACTCGACGGCGAGAGGATGGGCCTGGTCGACAACTGGCTGCGGCATGTGCGCGACGTCTACGAGCGCCACGTCGACCAGATCGACGCGCTGCCCTCGCGCGACGCGCGCCACGACCGCCTGTGCGAGCTCAATGCCATCGAACAGGTCGTCAACATTTGCCATACGACGGTACTGCGCGACGCCTGGGCACGCAATCAGCCGGTCACGGTGCATGGCTGGGTGTACGGCCTGCGCGACGGGCTGGTGCGGGACCTGCGCATGTCCGTCAACAGCCTCGAGAGCCTGCCGCGGATCTATGACCGCTGCGTGGCCGCGATGGCCGAATTACGTCAACCGCGCGCCTGAACGGCGGACGCTGTCCGGCGCACGCCGGACTCGCCCGGGGATGTTCCGCGATCGGGCGCGTGGACGATGGAGCGATTGAAGCATTGGATATTCCGGTGCCGCTGAATCCGCCGCGAGGCGGGCTCGCCGGGGCCGCCACCGATTACAGGAGATTGCCATGCAACAGGACCCGATCGTCATCGTTTCCGCCGCCCGCACGCCGATGGGCGGCCTGCAAGGGGTGTTCGGCGACGTCGCCGCCCCGCAACTCGGTGCCGCCGCCATTCGCGCGGCCGTCGAGCGTGCCGGCCTCAAGCCTGAGCAGGTCGACGAAGTCGTCATGGGATGCGTGCTGCCCGCCGGGCAGGGCCAGGCCCCGGCGCGTCAGGCCACGCTCGGCGCCGGTCTGCCGCTTGCGGCCGGCGCCACCACGGTCAACAAGATGTGCGGTTCGGGCATGCGCGCCGCGATGTTCGCGCACGACATGCTCGTGGCCGGCAGCGTCGACGTGATCGTCGCGGGCGGTATGGAGAGCATGAGCAATGCGCCGTACCTGTTGCCCAAGGCGCGCGCCGGCATGCGCATGGGTCACGGCCAGGTCATCGATCACATGTTCTTCGACGGTCTGGAAGACGCCTACGACAAGGGGCGTCTGATGGGGACCTTCGCCGAAGAATGCGCCGACCGCTACGCCTTTACCCGCGAAGCGCAGGACGCGTTCGCGATCGCCTCACTCGAGCGTGCGCAAAACGCCACGAAGGACGGCTCGTTCGCGTGGGAGATCACACCCGTCACGGTACCCGGCCGCAAGGGCGACACCGTCGTCGACCAGGACGAACAACCGTTCAAGGCCAACCCCGAGAAGATTCCCACGCTCAAGGCGGCATTCCGCAAGGACGGCACGGTCACGGCCGCGAATTCGTCCTCGATCTCCGACGGCGCCGCCGCGCTGGTGCTCATGCGCGAGTCGACGGCCAAACGTCTCGGACTCGCGCCGCTCGCGCGCATCGCCGGACACAGCACGTTCGCCCAGGCACCGGGCCTGTTCACCACCGCACCGGTCGGTGCGATGCGCAAGCTCTTCGAGAAGACCGGCTGGTCGGCGAACGACGTCGATCTGTACGAAATCAACGAAGCCTTCGCCGTCGTCACGATGGCCGCGATGCACGAGTTCGACCTGCCGCACGAGAAGGTCAACATTCATGGCGGCGCGTGCGCGCTCGGCCACCCCATCGGCGCGTCCGGTGCGCGCATTCTCGTGACGCTGATCGGCGCGTTGCGCAAGACCGGCGGCAAGCGCGGCGTGGCCAGCCTGTGCATCGGTGGCGGCGAAGCGACGGCGATGGCCATCGAACTCGTCTGAGCCCGGTGACGGGTCTCTCAAGCCTCTTCGGAACCCACTCTTCATGAAAACAGCACTCATCATCGGCGCCTCGCGCGGCATCGGCATGGAGTTCGTGCGGCAATACCGGGAAGACGGCTGGCGCGTGTTCGCCACCGCCCGCAACGACGACGGACTGGCGGCCCTGCGCGAACTCGGCGCCGAGCCGCTCAGGCTCGACGTCACGCGTATCGAATCGATCTCCGGCCTGTCCTGGCAACTGGACGGCGTGGCACTCGACGTTGCGGTCTACAACGCGGGCGTGAATTCCGAGCGCACCGCGGGCCTCGCGCCGGTTACGACGGCGGAATTCGACCGCGTGTTTCACACGAACGTGCTCGGCGCCATGCATGCCGCGCCGCTCGTGCTTCCGCTGGTCGAGGCGGCCGGCGGCGCCTTCGGTTTCCTGTCGAGTCGCATGGGCAGCATGGCGCTCATGGAATCGAACGGCAGCTGGCTGTATCGCGCCAGCAAGGCGGCCGTGAATTCGATCGTGAAGGCGACGTCGCTCGAAGCACAGCGCGCCACATGCGTGGCCATGCACCCCGGCTGGGTCCGCACCGACATGGGCGGCGAGCACGCCGATATCGACGTGCAGACGAGCGTCGCCGGCATGCGCCGCGTACTCACCCGTGCACCGGGCGAGCGTGCGACGCACAACGGCGGCTTCTTCAACTACGACGGCAACGCGCTCGCCTGGTAAGCCGGGCGGGCGGGCGGCAAGGATTGCATCGACGAAACATGGATGGGTGGCGACCGGGCGAACATGGCCCGGCGCACAACCGAATAACAAGCTGTATGTATCAGTGGTGCCACACCGCCGTATCTTTTGATTCGCGGGCCAGAAACGTCACTCGGAACGGGAGCCAGCATGACGTCCGCTATCGACTTTTATTTCGACTTCGCATCCCCGTATGGGTATTTTGCGAGTACCTGCATCGATGACATCGCCTCGAAGAACGGGCGCGGTGTCGCGTGGCATCCGATCCTGCTCGACATCGTCTACAAGGTGAACGGCACGGGGGCGCCGGTGCAGCATCCGATCAAGACCGAGTATCTGCGGCACGATGTGGAGCGCACCGCGCGCTTTCACAAGATTCCGTACAAGCGCCCGACGCATTTCCCGATTCCCACCCAGGCGGCCGAGCGCGCCGTGCTTTGGGTGCAGGACCATCGCGGCGGCGACCTGTCCGCGGAGTTTGCCAAGTCGATCTTCACGGCGTTGTATGTCGACGACGTGAACATCGGCGATCCGGCGGAACTGGTGCGGATCGGCGAGTCGCTGGGCATCGACGGCGCGGCACTCGACGCGGGCATGCATTCCCCGGCGGCGAAGGATCATCTCAAGGCCGAGATCGACCTGGCGATGGCGCGCGGCGTGTTCGGTTCGCCGTTCGTCATCGTGGACGGCGAGCCGTTCTGGGGGTTCGACCGCTTCGCACAGGTCGAGGCCTGCCTGAAGCACGGCAAGCTCTGACAACAAGGCAAGACAACATCATGGCAAGACCCCAACCGTCGCGCGACAACACGACACAGGACACCGGACGCGAAGCCTGCCCCTGCGGCGGTCTCGCGTTCGACGACTGTTGCGCACGCTATCTCGAACGAGGCGACCTCGCGCCCACGGCCGAGGCGCTGATGCGCTCGCGCTACACGGCATTCGTGCGCCACGACGCGGCGTATCTGCTCGACACCTGGGCGGTGCGCACGCGCCCCGCCTCGCTCGAGTTCGACGACGCACCCCAATGGCTTGGCCTCCAGGTCAAGGCGCACCTGCAACGCGACGACGCGCACGCTGAAGTCGAATTCGTCGCCCGCTACAAGGTCGGCGGCCGCGCGCACCGGTTGCACGAGCGCAGCCGCTTCGAGCGCACCGACGACGGACGCTGGCGTTACGTCGACGGCGACCTGTACGACTGACGACGCGCGCGAACCGTCCGCGCGACGGTTCGCATCGCCCAGGCCACGCAATTCACGACAACTCACCCTCCACCGGATTTCGTCACATGCCGATTCTCGAGAGCAAACTCAACCCGCGCGGCGAAGACTTTGCACGCAACGCGGCCACGATGCAGACCCTGGTCGACGACCTGCGCGCGCGTATCGCGCAACTGGCCGGTGGCGGCGGCGAGGCCGCGCGCAAGAAGCACATCGCCCGCGGCAAGCTGCTGCCGCGCGAGCGCGTTCAACAACTGCTCGATCCGGGCTCGCCGTTTCTCGAGCTCTCGCAGCTCGCCGCCATCGGCATGTATCACGACGACGCCCCGGGCGCGGGCGTGATCACCGGCATCGGCCGCGTGTCGGGCCAGGAATGCGTGATCGTTTGCAACGACGCCACGGTCAAGGGCGGCACCTATTACCCGATGACGGTCAAGAAGCACCTGCGCGCACAGGAGATCGCCGAGCAGAACCATCTGCCCTGCATCTATCTGGTCGACTCGGGCGGGGCCAACCTGCCGAACCAGGACGATGTGTTTCCCGATCGCGATCACTTCGGACGCATCTTCTACAACCAGGCGCAAATGTCCGCGAAGGGCATTCCGCAGATCGCCGTGGTAATGGGCTCGTGCACGGCAGGTGGCGCATACGTGCCCGCCATGAGCGACGAGTCGATCATCGTCAAGGAACAGGGCACGATTTTCCTCGGCGGCCCGCCGCTGGTGAAAGCCGCCACCGGCGAGGAAGTGAGTGCGGAAGACCTCGGCGGCGCCGACGTGCACACACGCCTGTCGGGCGTGGCCGATCATTTCGCCCAGAACGACGCGCATGCGCTCGCCATCGCGCGCAACATCGCGGCGAACCTGAACCGGCGCAAACCCGCGACCGTCGCCGTGCGCCCCCCGGTCGAGCCGAAGTACGACGCACGCGAGCTGTACGGCGTGATTCCCGCCGATACGAAGAAGCCGTTCGACGTGCGCGAAGTGATCGCGCGTCTGGTCGACGGCTCCGAGTTCGACGAGTTCAAGGCACGCTACGGCACCACGCTCGTGTGCGGCTTCGCGCATCTTTGGGGCTACCCGGTCGGCATCGTGGCGAACAACGGCATTCTGTTCTCGGAGTCGGCGCAGAAAGGCGCGCACTTCATCGAGCTTTGCTGCCAGCGCAAGATCCCGCTGATCTTCCTGCAGAACATCACGGGCTTCATGGTCGGTCGCAAGTACGAGAACGAAGGCATCGCCAAGCACGGCGCCAAGATGGTGACGGCCGTGGCCACGGCCAACGTGCCGAAATTCACCGTGATCATCGGTGGCTCGTTCGGTGCGGGCAACTATGGCATGTGCGGTCGCGCATACTCGCCCCGCTTCCTGTGGATGTGGCCGAACGCCCGTATCTCGGTGATGGGCGGCGAGCAGGCCGCGTCGGTGCTCGCCACGGTCAAGCGCGACGGCATCGAAGCCAAGGGCGGTCAATGGAGCGCCGAGGAGGAAGACGCCTTCAAGCAACCGATCCGCGACCAGTACGAGCGTCAGGGGCACCCGTATTACGCAAGCGCCCGCCTGTGGGACGACGGCGTGATCGACCCGGCCGATACGCGCACGGTGCTCGGACTGGGCCTGTCGGCCTCGCTGAACGCGCCGATTCCGGAATCGCGCTTCGGCCTGTTCCGCATGTAATCGCCCCGATCGACACGCCCGGCCATTCGAGGATTTCCACGTCATGAATCTCGCCACGCTCAAATTCGGCGTCGACGCGCATGTCGCCACCGTCACGCTC
Organism: Pandoraea sp. E26; assembly: GCF_000681415.1. Lineage (NCBI taxonomy): Bacteria > Pseudomonadati > Pseudomonadota > Betaproteobacteria > Burkholderiales > Burkholderiaceae > Pandoraea > Pandoraea sp. E26. The sequence goes on along the minus strand of NZ_AYXJ01000015.1, from coordinate 61,052 downwards.
AATCGTCCCGACGTTCGCAATGCGTTCAACGAGACGGTCATCGAAGAACTCACGGGCGCGTTTCGCGCGCTCGCCACGAACGACGACGTGCGCGTCATCGTGCTCGCGGCCGAAGGTGTCGCCTTCTGCGCCGGCGCCGACCTGAACTGGATGAAGAAGATGGCCGGTTACTCCGACGCCGAGAACCGTGCCGACGCCATGACGCTTGCCGTCATGCTCAACACCATCTACCGCTGCCCGAAGCCGGTGATCGCACGCGTGCAGGGCGACGCATACGCCGGGGGCGTCGGTCTGGCGGCCGTGGCCGACGTCGTCGTCGCCGTCGACACGGCGCATTTCTGTCTGTCGGAGGCAAAGCTCGGCCTGATTCCGGCGACGATCGGGCCGTATGTCATTCGCGCATTGGGCGAGCAGGCCTCGCGCCGCTACTTCCTGACGGCCGAACGCTTCGCGGCGTCGACGGCGCAGCGGCACGGGCTCGTGCATGAGGTGGTGAGCGCCGACGCGCTCGACGGCACGGTGCAGGCGCTGGCCAAGGCATTGGCCGAGAACAGCCCCAACGCGGTGAAGGAATGCAAACGTCTCGTGCAGGACTTCGCGAGCCGCGTCATCGACGACGGCGCGATCGCCGACACCGCGGAGCGCATTGCGAAGATCCGCGCGTCGGAGGAAGGCCGCGAGGGCGTGCGTTCGTTCCTCGAGAAACGCGCGCCGTCGTGGCGTAGCGAGAACTGAGCGAGGACTGAGCGCGCGCTGTGCCCGCGCGCGCCTGACGGCCGCCCGAACGGTTACAAATATTTTTGGGGAGACGCAACGACGGAGATGCCGCAACGTTATCGGCGGGTTTTGAGGAATTATCGATAACGTCTTCCTATGGCACGCAAAACCTCAAGTTTTCGCCACATTTCCGCCTATTGCCCTGCCAAATCGCTTTGCCTACCATGCGCCCATCCCCCACCTCCGGCCCCATGCGGCACCGCTGCGCGCGATGCCTGCCGCGGGCCAGCCGGACAATCGACCGCCGCCTTCGGGCGGGCGTCGTGCGTCGCGGCCAACCAAGGAGTCAATGATGGACGCCTTCCCGCGCCCCCCCGCCGGTCCCGGCGATCTCGCCGCGCGAAGTCTGCGACAGGTCTGGCACCCCTGCACGCAGATGAAGCAACAGGCAAAGCTGCCACTCGTCGCGCTGTCGCACGGCGAAGGCCCCTGGCTCGTCGATACCGACGGCGAGCGCTACCTCGATGCCATCAGTTCCTGGTGGGTCAACCTTTTCGGTCACGCCAACCCGCGCATCAACGCCGCGCTCGTCGACCAGCTCGGCCGTCTGGAGCACGCCATGCTGGCCGGCTTCACGCACGAGCCGGTCGTGGCGCTGGCAGAGCGCCTGTCGGCGCTGACCGGCGGCGTGCTCGGCCATGCCTTCTTTGCGTCCGACGGCGCCTCGGCCGTCGAGATCGCACTCAAGATGAGCTTTCACGCGTGGCGCAATCAGGGGCACGACGACAAGCGCGAATTCGTTTGCGTGCGCCACGGTTATCACGGCGAGACGCTCGGTGCACTGGCCGTGACCGACATTGCGCTGTTTCGCGACGCCTACGATCCGCTGCTGCGCCACGCGCACGTCGTGGCGTCGCCCGACGCGCGCAACGCGCGTGACGGCGAATCGGACATCGATGTCGCGCAGCGCGCGGCCGCCGAACTCGAGGCATTGCTGGCACGCCGCGAGGGCCGCATTGCCGCCGTCATCGTCGAGCCCCTCGTGCAGTGCGCGGCAGGCATGGCGATGCACGACCCCGAGTATCTGCGCCGTGCGCGCGCGCTGTGCGACCAATATGGCGCACACCTGATCGCCGACGAGATCGCCGTGGGATGCGGGCGCACGGGCACGTTCTTCGCCTGTGAACAAGCCGGCATCTGGCCCGATCTGCTGACGTTGTCCAAGGGCATCAGCGGCGGATACCTGCCGCTCTCGCTCGTGCTTTCGCGCGACGCCATCTTCGACGCGTTCTACGACGACGACACCGCGCGCGGTTTCCTGCACTCGCATTCGTACACGGGCAATCCCCTGGCGTGCCGCGCCGCGTTGGCCACGCTCGATATCTTCGCGGACGACGATGTCCTCGCCGTCAATGCGTTGCGTGCCCGGCGTCTGTCCGATGCGCTCGCACCGCTGGCCAACGACCCGCGCGCGAAGCATTTCCGCCAGCGCGGCATGATCTGGGCGTTCGACGCCGACGTGCCGCAGGCGGCGGAGGCGGTCCGTGCGTTCTCCCGGCGCTTCTACACCGAAGCGCGCGCGCGCGGCGTGCTGTTGCGCCCGATCGGCAATACCGTCTACCTGATGCCGCCGTACGTGCTCGACGACGCGACGATCGACTGGCTCGCCAGCCGCACGATGGCCGCGTTCGATGCCACGATGCGCGACCTCGGCGGCGGCAATCGTGTCGCGACGGTCGGGAAGGAGCAGGCAGCATGACCGCCCACACCCTCCCCCCGCTCTTCGACCGCCTCGATGCGGGCCTCGCCGAAATCGACCGCGCGCATCTGCGCCGCCGTCATCGCGTGGTTTCCACGCCGTGCCAGCCGCACGTATGCGCCGACGGCCGCGACGTCCTCGCCTTCACGAGCAACGACTATCTCGGACTCGCGGCACATCCGAAGGTCGTGGCCGCGCTGATCGACGGTGCGCAGCGATACGGTGCGGGCAGCGGAGCCTCGCACCTGATCAGCGGTCATTTCCAGGCCCATGCCGAACTTGAAGACGCGCTTGCGCAGTTCATGTCGCCGCATCTGGTCGAGGCCCGCGCACTGTACTTCTGCACGGGATACATGGCTAACCTGGCGACGATCTCGGCACTCGCGGACAAGGACGCCGAGATCTTCTCCGAGGCGCTCAATCACGCTTCGCTCATCGACGGCGCGCGACTGTCGCGCGCACGCACGCAGATCTACCCGCACGGCGACGTCGACGCGCTGGGCGCGTTGCTCGCCGCCAGCACGGCCGAGACGAAGCTGATCGTGACCGACGGCGTGTTCTCCATGGACGGCGACATCGCGCCGCTGCCGCAACTGCTCGCGCTGGCCGAACGCCACAATGCGTGGCTGATCGTGGACGATGCGCACGGATTCGGTGTCGTGGGCGAAAACGGACGCGGCGTGTTCGAGCATTTCGCGTTGCGCTCGCCCAACCTCGTCATCATCGGCACGCTCGGCAAGGCGGCGGGCGTGGGCGGCGCGTACGTGGCCGCGAACCGGCGCGTGATTGAATGGCTCGTCAATCGCGCGCGTCCGTACATCTTCACCACGGCGGCCGCGCCGTCGCAGGCGCATGCGCTGCTCACGAGCCTGGCGATCATCGCCGGCGACGAGGGACGCGAGCGCCGCGCCACGCTGCAAGCACGCATCGCGCAACTGCGCGACACCCTCGCGTTGCGCCACTGGCGGCACATGGCCTCGCCCACGGGCGTGCAACCGATCATCCTTGGCGAAAACGCCGCGGCGCTGCACGCCCAGGCCGGTCTGGCCGAGGCGGGACTGTGGGTACCCGCGATTCGTCCGCCGACCGTCGCTCCCGGCACATCGCGACTGCGCGTCACGCTCAGCGCCGCGCACACGGAAGACGACATCGCCCGCCTGGCAGCGGCCATCAACCAGCTCGACCGCGACTGGACGGCGCACGACCATGACTGATCAAACGCTTGCGATCGCCGAGCGCGCCACGCCCGCGCGCCATGCATTCTTCGTCACCGGCACCGACACCGAGATCGGCAAGACGCTCGTGTCGTCGGCGCTGCTGCAGGCCGCCGCGCGGCGCGGTCTGGTGTGTGCCGGCCTCAAGTCCGTGGCCGCCGGGGCGTCGGAGCATAACGGCCGGTTCGTCAACGACGACGTCGAGCAGCTGCACGCCGCGAGCAATCTGAAGCTGCCCGACGACTGGTATTGCCCGTACGTGCTCAAGGATGCCGCCGCGCCGCACATTGCCGCCGCGGCCGAAGGCATCGATCTCGACTGCCGCGTGATTCGCGATGGCTACGCGCGTATCGCCGTGCGCGCCGACCTGGTGATCGTGGAAGGCGTGGGCGGGTTCCGCGTGCCGCTCGGCCCCGATGCGAGCGCGCCCGACACCGCCGACCTCGCGCGTCAGCTCGGCCTGCCGGTCGTGCTCGTCGTCGGGCTGCGCCTGGGCTGCATCAGCCACGCGCTGCTCACGGCCGAAGCGATCGCCGCGCGCGGCCTGACGCTTGCCGGCTGGGTCGCCAATCACGTGGATCCGGACATGCGTCACGTGGACGCCAACGTCGACGCCATTGCCGCGCGCATCGGCGCCCCGCTGCTCGGCCGCGTGCCGCACCTGCCGCATCCCGACGCCGCGACGGCCTCGGGTTATCTCGACATTGCACCGCTCGTGGATTCGGCGCCGCATCGCCATGCGCAAGCGCCGCTTGCCGCGCAATCGTCCGATGCGTCCCGATCGTGACGCTACGACATACGACGGCCTCCCCCGACTTCAAAGCATTCAAGGAATCTCACCATGCAAGTTCACGCTCACACCGCCGCACACGGACACGATGAAGCCCTGCGCCGCAATGACACGCCCTGGACCGTCGACGCGATCGAGGCGCTGTTCGCACTGCCGTTCAACGATCTGATCTTCCGTGCGCAGCAGGTGCACCGCGAACACTTCGACGCCAACGCCGTGCAGCTCTCCACGCTGCTCTCGATCAAGACCGGCGGCTGCCCGGAAGACTGCTCGTACTGCCCGCAGTCGGCCAGGTATGACACGGGCGTGCAGGCTGAGAAGCTCATGCCGGTCGACGAAGTCGTGGCCGCCGCGAAGCGCGCGAAGGAGGCCGGCGCCACCCGCTTCTGCATGGGCGCCGCCTGGCGCAGCCCGAAGCCGCATCAGGTCGACGCCGTGGGCGAGATCGTGCGTGAAGTGAAGGCGCTCGGTCTCGAGACCTGCGTGACGCTCGGCATGCTGCGCGACGGTCAGGCCGAGCAGTTGCGCGATGCCGGCCTCGACTACTACAACCACAACCTCGACACCTCGCCGGAGTTCTACGGCCAGATCATCACCACGCGCACGTACCAGGATCGCCTCGATACGCTCGCCCGGGTGCGCGACGCCGGCCTGAAGGTCTGCTGCGGCGGCATCGTCGGCCTGGGCGAGACGCAGCGCGAGCGCGCCGGTCTGATCGCGCAGCTCGCCAACATGTCGCCGTATCCCGAGTCGGTGCCCATCAATAACCTGATGAAGATCGAAGGCACGCCGCTCGAACACAACGAGAGCGTCGATCCGTTCGACTTCGTACGCATGATCGCCGTGGCGCGCATCACCATGCCGCGCGCGATGGTGCGCCTGTCGGCCGGACGCGAGATGATGGACGACGCGCTGCAATCGTTGTGTTTTCTCGCCGGCGCGAACTCGATGTTCTACGGCGAGAAGCTGCTCGTCACGCAAAACCCGCAAGCCGAGCACGACCGCGCGCTGCTTGCGCGCCTGGGCATGCGTACGTCGACCGAGGACAAGCTGAGCCCGGCTGGCGGGGCGGACGACTGCGGCGCGACGTCGGCCTGCGCCACCCATTGAGCGCGGGCTGCCCGGGAGTGCCGGCGGGCGGTGAGGAGGTATTGAAAAGTCATGCGCCGCAACGGCGGTGAGATCGCGAAGACGATCCGCCGTGGCGGCGAAGCTGCACAGCAATAAAGACGGGTGCGCATGCATCGTTGCTTCGTCACAAGCGGGGCAATGGCGTGGGCACCGCCCCAATCGATCATTTTCCGGAGGCAATATGTTCGACAAGATCCTCATCGCCAATCGTGGCGAAATCGCCTGCCGCGTGGCAGCCACCGCCGCGAGGCTGGGCATTCGCACCGTGGCCGTCTATTCCGATGCCGATGCGCACGCCAAGCATGTGGCCGTATGCGACGAAGCCGTGCACGTCGGCGGGGCCGCCGCACGCGACAGCTATCTGCGTATCGAAGCCATCATCGACGCCGCCAAGGCCACGGGCGCGCAGGCGATCCATCCGGGGTACGGCTTCCTGTCCGAGAACGAGGCCTTCGCGGCCGCGTGCCAGGCGGCAGGCATCGTCTTCATCGGCCCGCCGGTGGGCGCCATCCGGGCCATGGGCAGCAAGAGCGCCGCGAAGACGCTCATGGAAGGCGCGGCGGTGCCACTCGTTCCGGGCTATCACGGCGACAACCAGGACACGGCGTTCCTGCACGCGCGCGCCGACGAGATCGGCTACCCGGTATTGCTCAAGGCCAGCGCCGGCGGCGGCGGCAAGGGCATGCGCGTGGTCGAGCACAGCGACGCGTTTCGCGCCGCACTCGCGTCCTGCCAGCGTGAGGCGTCGAGCAGCTTCGGAGACGAACGCGTGCTGGTGGAGAAGTACCTGACGCGTCCGCGTCACATCGAAATTCAGGTGTTCGCCGACACCCATGGCAACTGCGTGTATCTCTTCGAGCGCGACTGCTCGGTGCAGCGCCGTCACCAGAAGGTGCTGGAGGAGGCGCCCGCGCCAGGCATGACCGAAGGGCGCCGCCGCGCGATGGGCGAAGCGGCGTGCAATGCCGCGCGCGCCGTGGGCTATGTCGGTGCGGGCACGGTCGAATTCATCGCCAATCAGGACGGCTCGTTCTACTTCATGGAGATGAACACCCGCCTGCAGGTCGAACACCCGGTCACGGAGATGATCACCGGCCTCGATCTCGTGGAGTGGCAACTGCGCGTGGCGGCCGGAGAAGTGCTGCCGCGCAAGCAGGATGAACTGCGCATTCACGGTCATGCGCTCGAGGCGCGGATCTATGCGGAGAATCCCGACAACAACTTCCTGCCGTCGACCGGCACGCTCTCGACGCTGCGTCCGCCCGCGTCGGTGCAGTTCGAGATCGGCAGCGGCGCCACCCCGGCCGCCGTGCGCATCGATTCGGGCGTGCGCGAAGGCGATACGATCTCGCCGTTCTACGATCCGATGATCGCCAAGCTCATCGTGTGGGGCCAGGACCGCGACGAAGCGCTCGCCCGCATGCGCCGCGCCCTCGGGCAGTACCGCGTGGTCGGCGTGCAGACGAACATCGCGTTCCTCGGGCGTCTGGTCGCCAGCGAGCCGTTTGCCGGCGCCGACCTGGACACCGGTCTGATCGAGCGGCACCGCGATACGCTGTTCCCGGCAGCCGCCGCGGCGCCGGCAACGGCGTTGGCGCTGGCCGTGGCCGCGCAGCTCTCGCGCGAGACGGTGACCGGACGTCGCAAATATCAGGACAGCATCGACCACCATTCGCCGTGGCAACTCGCCACCGGCTGGCGCTTGAATGGCGACTACCAGCGCACCATGTCCTTCGATCATGGCGAGACGCGTCGCGATGTCGTGCTCACGAGCGGCGCGCAGGCGAGCACGCTCACGGTCGACGGCCAGACCTACCCGTACCGCTATGCCCACGACGGCGGCGTGTATCGCGTGACGCTGGGCGAGCGGCGCGTGCAGGGCCACGTCGATTTCGAACAGGAAACGGCACACGTGTTCGCCGACGGTCAGTCGTGGACGTTGCGCTGGCACGACCCGCTGGCCCAGGCCGGCGGGCACGAAGGCGGCGAAGGCCGCCTGACCGCGCCGATGCCGGGCAAGGTCATCGCCGTGCTCGCGCAGGTCGGCGCGAAGGTCGAGAAGGGTGCGCCGCTGCTCGTGATGGAAGCGATGAAGATGGAGCACACCATCAGTGCCCCCGCCGACGGCGAGATCGAGGAAGTGCTGTACGCGGTGGGCGATCAGGTGCCCGAAGGCGCGCAATTGCTCGCGTTCAAGCGGTGAAGGTCACGTCGTGGCGTGCGGGCGGTGCGCTCGCGGCAGCCACGACAGGGATGCGGCGTGGGTGGAGCGTGGGTGGCACGTGGATGGGTTCAGACGGCCTCGCCCGCGTTCTCCCCACGAATCGTCCGGCGCCGGAATTGCTCGGGCGTGAGCCCCGATTCGCGAGCGAACATTTCGATGAACGCCGAAGGCGTGGCATAGCCGAGATCGAATGCGATCGACTTCACGGTTCGGCCTGCCTCAAGCCCCTGGATGGCGCGCATGAACCGCATGCGCTGCCGCCACTGACCCAGTGTCATCCCAAGCTCCGTCAGGCAATGACGCGCCAGCGTACGCTCCGTCATGGACATCGTTCGCGCCCATTGCGCGAGCGTGCGATTGTCGCCCGGTTCGCCCTGCAGCGCGTCGAGCACGCGAATCAGCGACGGTGAGCGCGCCTGTGGCAGGAAGCGCGGCTCGGCCGGCGCCAGCGCCAATTGATCGACCAGCACATGTGCGAGCCGCCGATCCGCTTCGGTCTGCGGGCACGCCACCCCGCGCTCCGCGAAGTCCGACAGAATCGCGCGCAGCAGGCCGCTCATCCGCAACGTCGCCGCCGTGGCCGGAAGCGCCGCAGCAAGTGAAGCGTCGATATAGACGGAGCGATAAACCACCGCGTGCGCGTTGAAGCTGGCGTGTGCCGCCTTCGGCGGAATCCAAACCGCGTATTGCGGCGGCGACAGAAAGCGCGCGCCCTCGATCTCCAACTGCATCACGCCGTTGGCAACGTAATTCAATTGGCCCCAATCGTGGCGATGCGGCACCCACGCCGTTTGCGCCGCGAACTCGTCGTAGCGGAAGTAAACCGGATATGGCAACGTCTTGAAGCTCGGCCAGTTGTTGCGAACGGTCATGACGGGGTCGGAGCGATGTAGATTGGAAAAATTCCGCGAGCTCGGCACATTCGCGGCGCTCGCGGCGGCAATTGGCACGATCGGCACAGTTCGCACAATCGAGGCCTGCCGGCGGCAGGCCCCCGGCAAGCGCGGACGACACGCGTGCGTCGCGCGCCGCGCCTCGCGACACGCCATAGCCCGCATCTTACCGCCGCCCCGCCGGCATGCCAGGGACACGCGAAGGCGTCGGCTGCGCCGGGGGCGACACCGCACGATGGCGGGTCGATACCTGCACAGAATCGACGCCCGCCGCCTATCACGAAATTCACCTCCCATTGTCTTCTCTGCGGCAACGCGCGTTCGGTGTCATGCTGTCGCTCACGCAGCCAACTCAGGACGGGCGCTCCTCTTGCGCAACGTCCTTCTCCGGCGCGGCAACGACACTTTTGACATCGGGAGCATTGATGAACATCGGATTTCTGGGGCTTGGCACCATGGGCGCCCCCATGGCTCGCAATCTGGTCAGGGCGGGCTTCTCCGTGCGTGTGTGGAACCGCTCGCACGGCCCCGTCGACGCCCTGAGCGCCGAGGGCGCCACGCCGGCGTCGAGTGCCGCGCAGGCCGCGCACGGCGTCGACGTGCTCATCGCCATGCTGGCCGACGACGACACCACGCGCACCGTGCTGCTCGACGGCGGTGCGCTGAATGTCCTGACACGCAATGCCATCGTGGTGAACATGGCTACCGTATCGCTCGATTTCGCGCGCGAAATGCGTTCGACGTGCGAGTCGCTCGGCTTGCGCTACGTCGCCGCGCCCGTGCTCGGCCGCGTGAACGTCGCCGAGGCCGGCAAGCTCAACATCCTGGCGGCGGGCGACGCCGCCGCGCTCGAGGGTGTGCAGCCGATATTCGATGTGCTCGGACAACGCACCTGGCGGTTCGGCGACGTGCCTGAGCAGGCCAACGTCGTGAAGCTCGGTGCGAATTTCATGATCGCGAGCGCCATCGAAGCCATGAGCGAAGCGGCCGCGCTCGCCGAGGGTCATGGGGTGTCCGGCGCCGATTTCCTCGACATGATCACGAGCACGGTCTTCGCGACTCCCGCATACACCGGCTACGGTGGCGCCATCGCCCGACAGGTCTTCGAACCGGCCGGCTTCAAGCTTTCGCTCGGCGCCAAGGACGTGCGTCTGGCGCTGCTCGCTGGCGAGGCGGCAAACGTGCCGATGCCATTCGGCAGCGTGTTGCGCGACAACCATCTGGACAGCCTGGCGCATGGCGAAGGGCATCTCGACTGGGCGGCCCTGTCGCGTGTGGCCGCGCGGCGCGCGGGCCACGTGAAAGCGACGGATTGACGTTGGACGCCCTCCTTTGTCAGCGGCGCCGCGAATTGCGGCGTTCTGCCGAAATGAGCGAGGACGGTTCCTAGAAAATTCGACAGCGACCTCGGAGGACGGTCGCTGTCATGTGGATTTCACCGCTTTCGGAATTTTCATAAGGAATCCGAATAGGTGATCGGAAATATTCTCGGTGTCGATTTCAACCATGCGCGGCAAAGCGCTCGACATCATGAACCAACGTCCACACTCGAACACCGGCCTGCGCGCCCTTGCGCTCGCCGCGGCACTCACGGCGCTCGGCCTGCCGGCCGGCGCCAACGCGCAAAGCAACGTCACGCTCTATGGCACGATCGATTCCGGATTCGTGCACGCCAATCACACGGCGACCGACAATGGCGCGCAACCGCTCTCCGGGATCACCAGCAACATCATCGGCGGCAGTCGCTGGGGTCTGCGCGGCACGGAGTCGCTGGGTCGCGGCCTCACCGCACTGTGGCAGATCGAGAGCGGGTTCAACGGGGTCAACGGCGCACTCGGCAACGGTGGCCTGGCATTCGGCCGCAAGGCGATCATCGGCTTGCGCGGCAACGAATGGGGCGAAGTCACGATCGGCCGGCAATACGACCCCGTGGTCAATCTCGTGCAGGGCCTGACCGCCGATGGCTACTTCGGCGGCTTCTTCGCCACGCCGGGGGACGTCGACAACTACGACAACGGTGCGCGCATCAACAATTCGATCCGATATGCCACGCCGAATTTCGGCGGCCTGCAGTTCGAAGGCATGTATGCGACGGGAGGTGTCGCGGGGAAGACAGGCGCGGGGCGCTCGTTCGGCCTCGCGGGTGCCTACAGCAATGGGCCGGTTGCCCTCGCGGCAGGTTACTTCTTCGCGGATGGCGGCTATCAGCGTGAACGGTTGGCCGGCGATGCGCCGGATGCGCCGGCGACCGGGCCTCGTGAGTGGGCGGGCAGCGCCGGCTCGTTGTTCAACTCGCCGATCAACGATGGTTTCCGCACGGCCAGCAAGGTACGCATCGCGCGCGCCGGGGCGAAGTATGCCGTCGGTCCGGCAATCTTCGGCGTCTCGCTGTCCAACGCCCAGTATTCGAGCGACGCGCTTTCCACGTTCCGTGGCGTGGCGAAGTTCGATACCGTCAACGCCTTCGCCACGTATGCGTTGACGCCCGCGCTCAACACCGGCATCGGCTATAGCTACACGCGCATGCGCGCGGATGGCGTGGGCGCCCACTACAACCAGTTCAACGCAGGGGTGACGTACGCCCTGTCCAAGCGTACATCGACGTACGTCATCGGCGGCTATCAACAGGCGGTCGGCACGACGCTCCGTCAGGGACGAACGGTGGAGGCGAATGCGTCGGTCGGTTCGTATGGGATCGACGCGGGTGCGCGCACTCAGTTGCTCCTGGGCATGGGACTGAAGCACACGTTCTGATCCCACCGAGTCATCGACGAAGTCGGCCCGAATGCGTGAATCCATGCGGGTTCGGGTCGATTTTTTCGTGCTTTGGAAGATCTATGTTTCAAACGAACGTTTGGAATCTTGAGGACGTTTCGTCTAAAAAAAGACACCAATCTTCAATTTAAGGGTTTACCCCATTAGGGATTCTTATTAGAATTCGTTTCCATTGAAGTTCGTTGCAGACGCAACCAGCGGCATTCACGCCTTTTGATTTCCCTCCGAATTCGATGCGCGCCGACGGGAGGTTGCGCAGCCGCCATTCAGGGGAGAAGGTCCGTGATTCTCGTTAGTTGGTTGTGTGTCGCTATCGTCGCCATCGGTATTTCGGCGGCAAGGGTACGGTACCTGCATCGTCGGGCAACGCGCACGGCGGCGGCAAGCCACGTTGACCGGGTCTTGCGCTATCGCCGCAGTCACCGCCGCACGCCGTGCCCCCGCGTCCAGTTCAAGGACGCCGCGTAGGTCGAGGTCGTCTCGCAGTAGAAGTCGCAGCTCCGCTTCATCCGCAATCGCAGTTCAGCAAGTCGCAGTTTCCGTCGTTCCAGGTCTGCATCGCTGTACGCGCATCACCGGCAGCCCTGAGTTTCAAAGGTCTTGCATCACCGCAACATAGAAGTCACGTTATTGAAGTCGGATAACGTCGGTTGTCGAAGTGAATCCAAACATCCCCTGCAGTTGGCAGTTGTTCATCGTTGCTGTTCGTAGTTGCTGTTCGTAGTTGCTGTTCGTAGTTGCTGTTCGTAGTTGCTGTTCGTAGTTGCTGTTCGCAGTACTCATGCTGTATTCCGGCGCTGGTCAGATGGCCGGATGGAGAGTCATCCCTCCCTGCTGTTACGAGGCATCGCTCTCACGCGTCAGAGCCGTACCGCCGCCCGCTTGTCAGGCGGCGGATCGCGCGCCCACAGCCTCGTATTGCCCACGCGTTACCCCAAAACTCCGATGCCGCTCACGTATCGCGCTATCGGATCACGCTCGCCTGCGTTATCGCGTGGGTGCTTGGCGTGCGCGTCACCCGCGCGACAGACCCGATGCGTTGAACAAAGAGAAGACTTCCAGACATGAATACCGACCCAGAGCGCATCACCGTCACTCTCACCTTGCACCCGAACGACCTGAAACAGCTCGACAACGCCTGCCAGCGCGTGGGCATGAACCGGGAAGATTTCTGTGTGCTCGCCACGCACCTCGAAGGTGCCCGTGTGCTCAACGGTGAGGGCCTCGCCGCCCTGGCTCGTCCCTTCGGCTTCGCTGCCGCACTACCTGCCGCTTTGCGCGGCGCACTCAATCGTCTGTGCGCTCGCTAAGCGCCGCCGGCATCGACGTCGAGTCCGAAATTCCTTATCGTTTGTCCGAAATTCGCTATACGACATCTCCCGATCGGACGGACAATTCGATGCAAGACGAGAAGGACTGAACGAACCGACTCGCTTGTCGAATCCCCTTCAGGCCCATGGAAGCGCGCCCGCCAGGAACGCCATGGCAACGGCTGACGACGGTAAGACGATGCCCAGGTTCGCGTCGCGGTCCGGTTCACCGAGTGATTCCCCACGCCCTTCGAATCGGCCGCGGGTTCACGCGCCAGCCGGAAACGACACGTGAGGGCGGCTCCGGAACTTGTCCGCGGCTCGCCGGCGTGTCGAACGCCCCGAACACGTCGCCCCTCTGAATCGCCGGTCGTCCGATCGACCGGTACACCAATCCGATCCATGTTCAATTTCATCCTGCCGTTGACCGCCGTACTGATCTGGTCGGCCAACGTCATCGTCAACAAGCTGTCCGTCGGCCACATCTTCCCCGCCGAGATTGCCTTTCTGCGCTGGCTCGCAGCCGGACTCCTCCTCACGCCACTCGCCTTGCCGGGACTCTGGCGCGCGCGCGGCCAGTTTGCACGGCATATGGCGCAGTACGCCACGCTCGGCGTGCTCGGCATGGCCATCTACCAGGGACTCGCCTATTCCGCGGCGCATTACACCAGTGCCACCAACATGGGAATCATCCTCGCGCTGCTGCCGCTCACCACGCTGGCGCTCGCCGTGATGGTGCTTGGCGACGCCCTCACCGCCGGCGCGCTCGCGGGCGGCCTGCTTTCGATCGTTGGTGTGCTGCTCGTCGTGGGACACGGCTCCCTCATGCATCTCGCCGATCAGGGTATCGGCATCGGGGACGTCATGATGTTCGGGGCCATGTTCGCCTATGCGATCTACTGCGTGCTCCTGCGCAGGTGGCAGCTCCCGCTGGCACCGTTGCCCTCGCTGTACGCGCAGATTCTCTTCGCCATCGTGGCGCTTCTACCCTTCTACCTCGTTTCGGAGAAGGCCGGGGTGTCGATGGACAACCTCCCACAACTGGCTTTTGCCACGATTCCCGTCTCGATTGCCGCTCCCTTCATCTGGATGATCGGCGTGGCCCGCATTGGTCCGCGACGCGCCACCGCCGTCATCAACCTGGTCCCGATTCTCACCGCGCTGATCGCGGCATTCGGCCTCGGCGAACATCTGGCGGCCTACCACCTCCTCGGTGGCGCACTCATTCTGACGGGCGTCGCGATCGGCGAAAACTGGCATCTGCCAATTCGCAAAGCCCGCGAACCGCTGCCGGCGATGCAGGATGAATTGGGAAGTGTCCGATAACTTCTGCGCATTTGGCGTCGCCCACTCTTTATAGAGGCCCGCCTGTAACGCATGGGAAGGAGAGCGATATAACGTCGCAACGCACGGGGGGATTGATTACGCTGTGTGACTCGTCAACGGAGTCCCGCCATGCAAACGAATCCTCTCGCGCTGTTCGGAGACCATTTGGCCCGCTTGCGCAAGGCGCGCGGTTGGTCGCAGGAGAAACTGGCGCTCGAGAGCGGTCTGGCACGCTCGTACGTCAGCGGTATCGAGCGAGGCCGACGCAACGTCGCGCTCGTCAACATATGCGTGCTGGCAGACACGCTCGGTGTGCCCACCTCGGAAATGCTGCGTTTCGCGCAGGCCAGCGCCACGACGCAAGACGCTGCCGCGACATCCGAGCGCACGCCGCTGCCGCAAATCAGCCGTTCGCTGTGCAAACTCGAGAACCGAGACCAAATCTGGCTCGCCGAAATCATTCGAAGCCTGAGCTCCCGGCTCAGCCATGCAAGCCCGGCCCCTGACATTGGGGCGCACTCCGCCATCGCACAGCCTTCGGTTGGGCCGGCCGGCGCGAGCCTCCAAAACGACCATCGAGCCGGCATTCGAACGAGTGCCGAAGACGCCTGTGGCATCAGGGCGGCCGAGATGACTGGAGAGGTCGGAGAGACTGAAGCGGTTGAAGTGCCCGATGTAGCCGATGTGCCCGATGTGCCCGATGTCGCTGAGACAGATATGGCGGTAGACAACCCCGAGCGGCCGGAATATCCATCTCCCGAGACACGCCGCCCGATACCCGGCCACGACGTGCGCTGCGCGGCCGTCGATCCGGGATTCGATGCTCGCTCGCCCGTCACACCGCAATTTGCAGCATCCGGCACCGCGCCGAAGGCCCCTGGCGCCCATGAAGACTCGCGGCATTTTCCCATCAGCGACGACGAGTGAGCGAACTTCACGGAATTGATTCTTAGGACATCGCGCAAAGTCCGCGACATTTCTCGCACGGGTTTGCGCGGTGGTCCGTCTAGTAAGAGTAACCAACCGACCTATCAAATCTGACCGTTGAAGCCCGTCGGGGGCGGCGCGCCGCGATACCGCCGCGCATCGCCCCGGTGACGGATACGCCCAGACGGCACAGGAAACCCGGCAGGTTGCCGTCTACCGCAAATCTTCGCGTTCCGACATCACTTCCCGCTCGCTCAGTCGACATCAAGTGACATCCCAGCGCGCAACCTTTCAGAATCCCGGCTCTACGTCATCCGGCGCGTCCGGTGTCACACTGCGCGGCTCCGGTTGACCGGCATGCGGCAACGTCCGGCTCGGCATCGTCTCCTTAACCACGGGATGTAGATACGCGAGCTGGCGTCGCCGATACCGTTGGCGAGTCCCCTTTCGTTGAGTCTTCTCCGAAAGTCCACGAATTATCCATGTGACCGCCCCGGTAGTTCGTGCCTCGCAAACGCGGGATACCCGAGGCACCTCCCCCAATGCCGGATTTTTGTTTCAATCTTCTCGTCCCTAACAAGGAAAACTTTTTTATGGACACCAACTTATTCCGATTCGGCAGGCACCTCGCCGGCTTGCGCAAGAAATACAACTGGGCGCAGGACAAGCTCGCACTCGAAAGCGGTCTGGCGCGCTCCTATCTGAGCGGCGTCGAGCGTGGCAAGCGGAATATCTCGCTGCGCAACATCTGCATTCTGGCCGACACCCTGGGACTGCCTCCGCATGAGTTGCTGGCCTTCGACACGTCGAACGGCGTGGCGGCCGATGCGGGCGCCGCCGGCTTGTCCGTCCCATGCGATCCGTATCCGTCGCTGAATCGGGCCATGCAGAAGCTGTCGGATCGCGACCAGGCGTGGATGGCCGATCTGGTGCGCACGCTGAGCCTGCGACTGGGCCACGGCATGTTGCGCGATGAATGACGCGAGAGCGGCCGTCGGGCGCGACGTCGGCGATGTCGGCGATATCACGCATCCGCGTCGGCGCACAGGCGGCGCGCAGCGGGCGTCAGTCGTTGCCGAGGAAGGCGTCGACGGCGCGGTGAAAGGAAATGGGGTTGGCGAGGTTCATGCCGTGTGAGGCGTCCTGAATCACCATGCGGCGCGCCTCCGGCATGGCGGCCGCAAGCGCGTTGAGCACCTCGGGATACGGCGCGGGACTGTGCGCGCCGGCCATGAGCAATACCGGCACATGCAGCGCGCCCAGCGCGTCGATGGGCAGCGGCGTGCGTGGCTCGGCGACCTGACCGATCAGCGTGCGCGCGTTGTCGCGCACCATCTGCTTGAACCAGGGCACCATGCGGCGCCAGGTGTCGGGGCCGCTCACGGCGTCGATGAAGATTGCCAGCCCTGCGTCGACATCGCCGTTCTCGATCGCCGCCAGCGCCCGCTCGCGGAAGTTGCCACGTTCACTGTCGAGGGATACCTGCACCGGGCCGCCGCTGATCTCAACACCCGGATCGGCCAGAATCAGCGAGCGCACGGTATCCGGCGCCAGGAGCGCAGTTCGCAGCGCGACGTAGCCGCCGCGCGAATGGCCGAGCACGTGGACCGGACCAACGCCCAGCGCCGTAATGAACGCCGCAAGATCCTCCGCGTGTTGCTCGCCGGAAAAGATGCCCTCATGGCCGTCCCAGGCCTCGGGCCAGTAATGGCGCAGGCTCACCGAGATGACGCGTCGCCGCTGTCCGAGCGGCGCCATGTTCGGTTTGAAGTAGCGACAATCGCACAGCGATCCGTGCACCAGCACGAGGGGTGCGCCGACGGCGTCGGCAGGAGCGGGCGATTCAACGTACGCCATCGGATAGCCGTTGACGTCGATCGTTTGCGGTGCGGGAACCGGCATGGGGGACACATCAGTGAGACGGGTCGCCAGTATACCGAGCTTGCCTGCGCCTTGCTGCAACGCGCCAGAGCGGACGACACGTCCCGATCACGGTTCCCGGGGCCGGCACTCCCGCCGGAGCGCCGCACCCGCCTGGTGTATGCTTGCGACTCTCTTCATTCCTGCGGTTTTCCCGGTATGGCACTCAAAGCCACCATCTATAAGGCCGAGGTGCAAATCACCGACCTCGACCGACACTACTACGCTTCCCACAGCCTGACGATCGCCCGTCATCCGTCCGAGACCGATGAGCGCATGATGGTACGCGTGCTCGCCTTCATGCTCTATGCCGGCGAGCGCCTCTCGTTCGGCAAGGGAATCTCCACGGCCGACGAACCCGACCTCTGGGAGCACGATTTCGGCAACGATATCGTGCGCTGGATCGACGTCGGTCAGCCGGACGCACGCCGCCTCGTCAAGGCCGCCGGCCGCGCCGAACATGTCGACGTGATCACCTATGGCGGCAAACCCGCCGCGATCTGGTGGCAGGCCACCGAAAAGGAAATCCACCGCCTGTCGAACCTCACGGTGCGGATGCTCGACGACGCCTCGGCACAAGCGCTCACGGCACTCGCCTCGCGCACGATGCGCCTTCAATGCACGATCCAGGACGGCGAAGTCTGGATCGCGGACGACAACCACAACTTCGCGGTCAATCTCAGCACCTTGCGTTCGGCGGCGAACGACTGAGCCCGCCTGCGGCCCGCTGGCGGGTGCCGACACGGCGCTTGCCGCAATCCCGCTTCCCCGGCGCGGGTATGGAAGTCGTACAAGGCGCGGCGTCCGATCGTTCCGGTACCCGGCCCGTGCACTTCGGTGTGCGCCGGATCCGTCGCCCCCAACCGTGGCGCGCCGCCCTGCGCCAATGCCCGCCGGCCCACAAGCTGCGTTACACTTGACGTTAACGTAAATCGAGTAAACGCGACTTCGCCGGTCCGCCCGCCGCGCCCGTCCGCATACGACCGTATTCGTTCGTACGCGGCGGGTTTTGCGTTGTGCGTCTTCCGGCTTCGCGACGCCTCGTCCCTATCAGCGTCTGCCCGCAACTCATGGATATTCTTGTTTTCTCCCCGGACGGCAAGACCGCCGCCTACGAGACCGGCCTCGCCGAGCACCTTCCCCGGGCGACGATTCGCGCCTGGCAGTCTGGCGACACGGCGCCGGCCGATTACGTGGTGCTCTGGAAGCCGAATGCCGAGGTACTGCAGCCTCGCGAGCGCCTGAAGGCGATCTTCAACATGGGCGCGGGCGTGGATGGCGTGCTCGGCACGCGTGGCGAAGGCGCGCACCGCCTGCCGCCGGGTGTGCCGCTCGTGCGCCTGGAGGACGCGGGCATGGCCGACCAGATGGCGCAATACGTCGGTGCCGCCGCGCTGCGCTACTTCCGCCGTCTCGATGAATTCGACGCCCAGCAGGCGCAGGGGCAATGGAAATTTCAGAAGCCCAACCGCCTCGCCGATTTTCCGGTCGCGGTGCTCGGCTATGGCACGCTTGGCGCCCACGTCGCGCGAGCGCTCAAGCAATTCGGCTTCCCGGTGCGCGCGTGGAGCCGCAGTCCGCGAAGCGATGACGGCGGCGTCGCGCTGCACCATGGCGACGCGGGTTTCGACGCCTGCGTGAGCGGCGCGCGCATCCTCGTCAACCTGCTGCCGCTCACACCGCAGACCGTCGACGTGCTCAATGCCGCCCTGTTCGCGAAACTCGCGCCGGGCGCCTTCCTGATCAACGTGGCGCGCGGCGCACATCTGGTCGAAGCCGACCTGCTGGCCGCGCTGGCGAGCGGACAGATTGCCGCGGCCACGCTCGACGTGTTCCGCACCGAACCGTTGCCCGCCGACCATCCGTTCTGGCGCACGCCGCGCGTGACGATCACACCGCATATTTCAGCGATGACGTTGCGCGACGAGACCGTCGCACAAATCGCCGGCAAGATCGCTGCGCTCGAGCGCGGCGAGGCCATCACCGGCATCGTCGATCTGACGCGTGGCTACTGAGCCACTGCCCGCCAGCATCGTCACCCGACATCCTCCGAGGAGACAACTCATGTCCGCATCCCCTTTGCCGCAGCGTGTGAAAGTGGTCGAAGTCGGCCCCCGCGACGGTCTGCAGAACGAAAAGCAGCCCGTACCGACCGACGTCAAGATCGCCCTCATCGATCGACTCTCGGCCGCCGGCTTCGCCAATATCGAGGCCACCTCATTCGTCTCGCCGAAATGGGTGCCGCAGATGGCCGACGGCGCCGAGGTCATGGCGGGCATCGCGCGGCGTCCGGGCACGATCTATTCCGTGCTCACGCCGAACATGCGGGGGTTCGAAGGCGCCGTGGCGGCAAAGGCCGATGAAGTGGTGATCTTTGCGGCGGCGAGCGAAGCGTTCTCGCAACGCAACATCAACTGCTCCATCGAGGAGAGCATCGCGCGCTTCGAACCGGTTGCACGCGCGGCGAAAGACGCCGGACTGCGTCTGCGCGGCAGCATCTCGTGCGCGCTTGGCTGCCCCTATCAGGGCGAGGTCCCGGTCGCGAGCGTGGTCGACGTGGTCAAACGCCTCGCCGCGCTCGGCTGCGACGAGATCGACATTGCCGACACCATCGGCGTGGGCACGCCGTCACGCACTCGCGAAGTCATGGAGGCCTGCGCCCGAGTCTTCCCGATCGAGCGCCTCTCCGGGCACTTCCACGACACCTACGGTCAGGCGACGGCCAACATCTACGCCGCGCTGCTCTCCGGCATCTCGATCTTCCACTCGTCCGTGGCCGGACTGGGCGGCTGTCCGTATGCCAAGGGAGCGACGGGCAACGTGGCGACCGAGGACGTGCTGTACCTGCTGCATGGCCTGGGCATCGCCACGGGGATCGACCTCGACGCCGTGGTGCGCACCGGCGACTTCATCTCGCAGGCGATCGGACGGCCGAACGCTTCGCGTGTGGGTCGCGCACTTCTGGCGAAGATGCAGGACACCGCCGCCGCCTGAAGCATCGCACCAGGCGCCCATCGCCGCGAGAGTGGCGTAACGACATGAACACGACCATGAGCGACACCCCCCGCATTCCCGAACCCGCCCAGGAACAGACCCTGCCCGAAGGCGCGCGTCACGTGGCGCGACTGCTCGCCGGCATGGGCCACGATCAACCCATCGTGCTGCTGCCCGAGACCGGCAAGACGTCGGCCGAAGCCGCCGCCGGCCTGGGCTGCGAAGTGGCGCAGATCGCCAAGTCGATCATCTTTCGCCGTGCCGCCGACGACACGCCGGTGCTGGTCATCGCCAGCGGCATCAATCGCGTGGACGAGAAGAAAGTCGCGGCACAGGTGGGCGAGCTCGCCCGCGCCGACGCGCGCTTCGTCAAGGAGAAAACCGGCTATTCGATCGGCGGGGTGAGCCCGATCGGGCACGTGGTCGCACCGGTCACGCTGATCGACGAAGACCTGCTCAAGCTCGCCAGCCTCTGGGCCGCCGCCGGTCACCCGCACGCCGTGTTCAACCTCACGCCGCAGCAGCTCGTGGCGATGACGGGCGCGCCGGTCGTGGACGTGGCGCTGCGCAGTTGAACCGTTCGCGCCAGCGAAAGTGAATACGGCACCGGGTGGCGCGCATGCGTGTCGTTGCCTTCGGTCACGCATGCGCCGGCACCCCAAACCTTAACGAGGAGACACGCCATGCCGAGTCCCGAACTGGTTCCGGGCCTGACGTTCGAATGGACGTATCGCGTGCCGCGCAAGGCCGTCGTGCCCGAACTGTACGACGACGTCGAACTCTGCCGCGACATGCCCGCAGTGCTCGCCACGGGGTATCTCGCGGGCATTCTCGAATGCGCCTGCCTGCAGGCGATTCGACCGTACCTCGACTGGCCGCGCGAACAGTCGCTCGGCACGCTGGTCTCGTTCACGCACCTGGCGGCCACGCCCGCGGGCGATACGTTGCGCATCCGGGGCACGCTCGTCGATGTCGCCGGGCGCACGCTGCGCTTCGAAGTCGAAGCGTGGGACGGGCTCGACAAGGTCAGCGCCGGCACCCACGAGCGCGTGATCGTCGACGAGGCACGCTTCCAGGGCAAGCTGCGCGAAAAAGCCGCGCGGCTCGGCCTTTCCGTGTAGTCACCTTCTGCCTGTCACGTCATGCTCCCACTCGCCTCGCCCGTTCCATCGCCCTGCACCAACATCTGCCGGATGAACCCGGCGACGGGCTGGTGCTCGGGTTGCTGGCGCACGCTCGCGGAAATCGCCGCGTGGTCCACCATGGCCGACGATGACAAACGCCACGTCTGGTCGCTGCTGCCCTCGCGACGCGCCGAGCACGAGGAGCCGCCGGTGCAACATCGTCGCGTGATCGCGGACGACCCCGGCGCGGGCAGCACCTGACGCGCTCCGACGCACCACTTTTTCATTACCGCATATGGGAAAAATCGTTGCCGTTGGCGAGACCTTCTCCGCCACCCATCATTTCTCGCCCGATTCGATCCGCGAGTTTTCCACGCTGGCGTGCGACCTCAATCCGCTGCACCACGATGCCGATTACGCCGCGGCCGATCCGCGTTTCGGCGGGTTGATCTCGTCGGGCACGCAGCAGATGTCGTACCTCGCCGCGTTGCTCGCCACGCACTACTCCAGGACGGCTCAGCCGCTCGGACTGGAATTCGACATGAAGCTGCGCCGTGCCGTGCACGCGGGCGACGACGTCACGGTGCGCTGGACCGTCACCGACAGCCTGTGGAAGGAGAAACTGGCGGGCGACATCGTGTCGCTCGAGGGCGAGGCCGTCAATCAGCGCGGCGAGACCGTGATCGCGGCCACGGCCAAGATCCTCGTGTCCGCCAGGCCGACGTGAATCGCCGGTACAGCGCACGCACGCTCCCCGGTCGCACCGCCTTGTCAACTCACGAGATACGCCCATGACCTCGCTTGCCCTGCCCGCCGGGATGCGCGTGTTCGAGCGCGGCTGGCTCTCATCGAACAATGTCCTGTTCCTTGGCGACGAACCGACGCTCGTCGACAGCGGCTACGTATCGCACGCGGCGCAAACGGTGGCGCTCGTGGCCCACGCGCTGCCCGAGGGACAGCCGCTCGCGCGGCTCGTCAACACGCATCTGCATTCGGACCATTGCGGCGGGAATGCCGCGCTCCAGGCGCACTACGGATGCCGCACCTGGGTACCTGCCGCCGAAGCCGATCCGGTCCGCCATTGGGACGAGCGCCGACTGTCGTTCGAAGCCACCGGCCAGCAATGCACGCGCTTCACCTTCGACGAGACGCTCTCGCCGGGTGACGCCATCACGCTAGGCGACCACGAATGGCTGGTACTCGGCGCGCCGGGGCACGACCCCCACGCGCTGATGCTCTATAACGCCGCGCACGGCATTCTGATTTCGGGCGATGCTCTCTGGGAGCGCGGCTTCGGCGTGATCTTTCCGGAACTCGACGGAGCGTCGGGCTTTGCCGAACAGGCGGCGGTACTCGATCTCATCGAGCAACTCGACGTTTCCATTGTGATTCCCGGACACGGCAAGCCGTTTGCCGATATCGACGGCGCACTGGCCGCGTCGCGCGCACGCCTTGCGTATCTTCAGGCCGACCCGGCGCGCAACGCACGCAACGCGCTCAAGGTGCTGATCGTGTTCCGGCTGATGGCCGACGGCAGCATGGCGGGCGCCACGCTCAAGGCAACAATGGATACGGCAAGCGCCTGGCGCAACGCGGCGGCAATGCTCGCGCCGCCATCGGGCTGGCCGGCGCTGCTCGATACGCTCGTGGCCGACCTTGCGAAGGCCGGGGCCGTGCGCTTCGACGCCGAGACCGACACGCTGTTCGCCGTCTGACGGGACCTGGCGCGTCATGCAAAAAACAACGCCGCTTGCCTGAGTCGACAAGCGGCGTTTGAGGACGTGACGTGCCGGACGAACGCTGCGGTCGCTAACGCCGCGTTCGCCTTGCGACCTCCTGCTGCCAAGGACGCCCGACACGCAATTTCATCCTACTCGGCCCGCGGGTTCGGGCTCAAGGGGACTTTCCCTGATGCGGCCAGTGGCACCTCGCGAACCCGATGCGGAACCGAAGCTTTCCTCAATTGCGCGTCAACCGGGCAGCCGGCAATTCCCCCTATAATCGAACGATCGTTCGCGAAATCGCGAGATCGCAAATTCGCGAATTCGACACGTGACCGACGTTCGGACACGGCGCAACAGCGCCACGGCCGCCGGTACGGGCGTTCTGCTCAAGGAGACTTCATGGCCCTTCCCGAGATTCTGCAAAACCTGGCGTTGCCCGTCGTGGCGTCGCCGATGTTCATCGTCAGCTACCCGGAGCTCGTGCTGGCGCAGTGCAAGGCCGGCATCGTCGGCTCGTTCCCCGCGCTCAATGCGCGCGAGCCGCAGATTCTCGAGGACTGGCTCTCGCGCATTGGCGAGGAGTTGGCGTCGTTCAAGGCCGCGAACCCGGATGCCGTGGTCGGACCGCTGGCCGTCAACCAGATCGTGCATCAGTCGAACCAGCGGCTCGAACATGATGTGCGCGTGTGCGTTGAGCATCGCGTGCCGATCTTCATCACCAGTCTGCGCGCGCCGCCCAAGGAAGTGCTCGATGCGGTCCACAGCTACGGCGGCATCGTGCTGCATGACGTGATCAATCTGCGTCATGCGAACAAGGCGCTCGAGGCGGGCGTGGACGGGCTGATCCTCGTCGCCGCCGGCGCGGGCGGGCATGCGGGCACGCTCTCGCCATTCGCGCTCGTCGGAGAAGTACGCAAGATCTTCGACGGACCGATCGTGCTGTCGGGCTCGATCGCCAACGGCGGTTCGATCCTCGCCGCGCAGGCCATGGGTGCCGACCTCGCCTACATTGGCACGCGCTTCATCGCCTCGTCCGAAGCCAATGCGAGCGACGCCTACAAACAGGCCATCGTCGACGCCAGCGCGAACGACATCATCTATTCGAACCTTTTCACGGGTGTCTCGGGCAACTACATCCGGCAGAGCATTGTGAACGCCGGCCTCGATCCGGAGAACCTGCCCACGGCCGACAAGAGCACGATGAACTTCTCGAAGGCGAAGGCATGGAAGGACATCTGGGGTGCCGGTCAGGGCGTCGGGCTGATGGACGACGTTCGGCCCGCGGCCGAGATCGTCGCGCGTCTGAAGCAGGAGTACAACGACACGCGCAAGCGCCTGTCTCTCTGACGATTCGCGAGGATCTCCCGGACGAGCCGTCGAAGGGCCGCCCGCGGCCGACGCGCGCTGCGGGTGTGCTCCGCGCCCGGGTGAACGGCTCCGGCAAAAGCGACAACGTCCACTGCCAAAGCGCAAGCGCCGCCACGGGCGTCAATGGCAATCTCCCTCCTTCCGGGCTACGGGACGCCTGCGTGTCAACCACGCCTGCTGATGTCCCGCCCCGTTCTCTGGAGGCAATCCCATGGCGCTTTCCTCGCATCGACGCGCAATCCGTTGCGCACCGAGCTATGCACCGCCACGGCTCGATACTCGAGGCACCCGCAATCCTCACCTCACCCACCAATTCCCTCGCCGGTTTCGCGCCGCACGCGTCGGACGCCGCAACCTGACATTCGACGCTCCGTCACGTGATGCCGCCGCAGCCATACCCCCTCTTGCTCGTACGCAAAGGCCAACCGCGGTTTGCGCCGCATCCACGATATTCGCCGTAGCGCTGGTCGCCAATCTCGCCGCCGCTTCCGCCCGCGCCACCCCCGCTGTGCCCGCCGGCATTGACCGTCCGGCGCTCGGCGAACGCGCGAGCGACGACGTCCTTCCGGCAAGGGCCAATGCCTTCGGACACATCGACATCGACGTCGCGCCGATCCACGCCCCTGTCATCAAGACCGACTATCCCGTATCCGATGTGCTGCGCGCGCTGGCTTCCGCAGACGCGCCGTTTCGAAATCTCGGGAAAACGCTCGGCGACGCTTATGCGGTGCTGAGCGGCAACGATGTGGCGCCACGTACACGACAGACGATCATGCAGGTGGGCGCATTCATGGATCTTGCGACCGGGCTCGTTCCGGCGGTACAACGTATGCGCGTCGGCGCACAGGTCGCGGATGTCAGTGCCGACGCCGTCGAACACAACCACGTCGACACCGATGGCATTACAGGGATCGTCCAGGTTGCCGATCCCCGTGCGATGAGCGCGGGCGCGTCCCGACAGACAGGGCGCGGCGCCCTGCCCGCCCCCCACCGTGTTGCGGCACGCCCGGACGCGCTCCCGGATTCGCGATCGGATGTGGTGCGGGCCGCGCCGGCGGAGCGGCGTGACGCAGTCGGCGCAACACGAGACGCGCGGCCGCACGTCGGGAACACACCCGGCGTCGATGCGGACACGCCCTTTCGCATCGCGGGCGAACACGAGCATCTGAGCGGCTACGCGCAAGCGCTTCCCCCCGGTGTTGCACCGGGCACCCCGCGCCAGCGTCTGATACTCGCGGCCGGACGCTACTACCTCGCAGGCGAAGCAGGCTACTACCACGCTACACGAGGACGCAGCGCCGACCATTGGCTTGTCGAAGCCCCCAGAGGCGCGGACCGCCGCGCCCCCGTCCCCGTGCACTACGACGCCGACACCGGACAGTGGCGCGCCGAAGCACCACTGCGACTGTGCGGCGGTGGCTGCGCGCCGAGCCGCGAAGCCACGCCCGACAGCATCGCGCTCGACCATGATCGCGTCGCATCCGCCCTCGCCCATCTCCCGGACGAAATCATACGCGAGGGCATTCAGCGCGCCTTTGCCGACCTGAGCCTGTTGCATCTCACCCGCAGCAACCGGCCCGACCTGCACATGATGCGAGACAACTCGATCGTCGATCACCGTGCGGCCTTGCGCGCGGCAATGAAGCACATCAAGCCCGGCGCATCGCTGGTCAGGCAGCAGCAGGCAGCCTCCCTGATTACCGCGATGCATTACTACTGGCATCCCGACGCGGAAGCCTTCTGCCAGGAGAACGCCGAAATCCTCTTTCACTACCTGCTCGTCAACGATGTCCCCATCGATCGAATTCGCATGATCACGATTCAACCCAAGAATCGCCCGCCGCATGTTCTCGTGCTTTATACGGAATCCGAAACGTTGATTCCACTGCTCGATGCGGCGACGCCGCAGCCTCCCGTCGGCGCTCGTCCTGACGGCATTCGGGACGGCGTCTTTGCGCGGGAAATCTACGAATCGCGCGACACCACCTTGTTGCTGGATCCCTGGAGTCACGCACGCGCGACCTCGTTCTTCCACGCCAATCACGCGATCAGCCTCGTCGAGACACTCGATGCGGCATTCGTCGACATCGGTCATCGCCCGGGCAGCGATTACACCGTTTCGATCACACGCCCGCTAGGGACGCCCCGGGCAAGCGTCGTCAGCTTGTCGGGTGGCGACAACCGGGAGACGCAGGGCAGTTGGGACAGCCTGGAAAGCGACAGGAGATCCGGCCATCCGGACGGCTCAGGCAGCTCGGGAAGTGGGAGCAGCCTCTCCGGAGGCTCGTCAGCCCCGGCGGCGCGAGACAGCGGCAGGGAGGGCGCCATTCTCCCTTGACGCTCCCGCCATGCCCTGACTCACTGACTCCCTGACTCCCCCATCGATTTCATCGGAGACGGATCGCCAAATGCATTCGACCACACACGCTCGTGCCATCGCCCCAGCGCCCCGCTACGACGCGCGGTTCGCCCACCATCGGACACCCACCGCCTTCGAATTTCGCGGTACCTTCCGGCACGCGCGTGCAGCGCACGCCGCACGGGACATCAACGACACGCATCGAAGCCGGCCCGCCGCGCGCGATGCGTTCTGGCCTGTCGCATTCTCGGTGCTGCTGGCTGCCAACCTCGCGACACCGGCGACGTCCGCATTGCCACCGAGTGATCGTCGTGTCCGGCACGACAACAACGAGGACTACGGGCATGGCACTGCGACGATGCGGCTAGGCACGTCAGCGCCGACATCGAACCTCACGGCGATGCCATTGCCTGATCAGGTCATCGTGCGGCCGGTGACGCGCACTGCCATCAAATCCGGCTACGCGATGCTCGACATACTCAAGGCAGTCGCCGCGGCGCGCTCGCCGTTCCTGAACACCGGCGAATCGCTCGCCGACGTGTACGAAATCGCCAGCGGGCAGCCGGTTGCCCCGGATTTTCGCCGCATGCTGCGCGCGCTGACGGGCACGCTCGATACCGCCACGGGCATCGTTCCCGACGTTCAGGCATTGCGAATGCCCGCCGAGATCGCCGACATCGCCGCCGACCGGATCAAGGGCCGCGCGCTCGACACGAGCCGTCTGAGCGGCGTGCTGCAATTCGCCTCGCCACGTGGGCAGGCCATGCATGACGTACCTGAGTGGCGCGATGCGCCTGTATTGCCGGATCGCGACGCCCCCGGATCTCCGGCGTTCGACGCTGCCATCGCAAGCGATGCCGCACCGGGCCGCCTCACCGAATCGCGCGCCGCGCCCGAGCGCGATCGCGCCGGCTACGACACCGCGCCAGACAGCTTTGCGGAAGTCTCCGGCCTCGACATCGCATTGCATGATGAGCCCGCGAGCCCCCGATTCATTCAGGATGAGCGGCGACACCTCTCAGGCTATGCACAAACCTTGCCCGAACGTTGGCGGCCCAAGGACGAAACGGCTCGACTCTTCGTCGCGGGTGGCCACCACTACCTTCGGGGCGAGGCCGGGGATTACCGCATCACACGCGGATTCAGCGACGATCACTGGCTCGTCGACGCGCCTCGCCGAAACCAGGCGCAGGTGCCGGTGACGTTCGACCCTGCCACCGGGCGGTGGCAGGCACACGCCCCCCTGCGGCTATGTGGCGGCGGATGCGGCCCGAGCCGTCCGATGACGCCCGACAGCATCACAAGCAGCTACGAAGACATCTTCGCCGCCACGCGGCACCTGCCCGACGAGTCCGCGCAGGAGGCGATCCAGAATGCGTTCGCCGACGTCGGTCGGTTGCGCCTGTTGCGCTCGAATCGCGAAGATCTTCGCGACTTGCGCGACAACTCGATCGTCGACCACCGGGCCGCGCTGAGCGTTGCGATGAAGGACATCAACCGCGGTGCGTCGTTAAGAAAGCAACAGCGCCAGGCCGCGGAAGCCACCGCGATGTATTACTACTCACGGCCGTTCGCGGAGGCGTTCTGCCAGGAGAACGCGGAAGTCCTGTTTTATTTCCTGCTTCAGGACGGCGTCGATCAGGACAATCTGCGCATGATCACCGTGCAGCCAAAAGGTCGGGCGCCGCACGTCATGGTGCTCTACTCGGAGTCACGGGAGTTCATCGACATCCTCGACCGGTCGACGCCGCAGCCCAAAGCGCCGCTGCGTGAAGATGGCGTCACGTCGTCGCAGTTCGCCTGGGGCGCCTATCTGGCGCGCGACACCACCGTACTGCTTGACCCCTGGAGCCGGTACAAAGCGATTTCGTTTGCGCGTGCCGACACGCCGCAGGACGCAGTCGATATTCTCGACAGCGCATTCGCCGAGATCGGACACCGCACCGGATACCCGTACACCGTGTCGGTCACCCGGCCGCTCGCGGCGCGGCGTCACGCGGTGATCGGGCAGACGAGCAGCAGCACCAGCCTCGGCAGTGCGGCAAGCGCGCGCAGTTCGAACAGCGCGAAACCGGAGAAAGGTGAAAGACGCTGGTCAGGCGCATCCGGCAGCACCGGCGGATCCGGTGCGTCGGGTGCATGGGGCGCATCGGGTGCGTCCGCAGCATTCAATGCGTTTGCACCGTCGAGCGCACGCCACACGCCGCATGCCTCTCATGTGCGACGATCACCCGACGCCGCGCGGCCGCTATCGCCTGTCGCCGAAGCTTCATCCGCAGGCTAACGCTGCGCGCGGAGATCGCGAACACGCGGGTCCGGCGCGGCAATATGCGCGCCGGACCCGCACGTCGGCGGTACGTTTCAACCGGAACCGCGAGGACAGTCAGTACGTGTAGACACCGCGCCCGGTCTTGCGGCCCAGATAGCCCGCCGCCACCATCTCCTTGAGCAGGGGGCAGGGACGATACTTCGAATCGGCGAACTGCTCGTAGTAGACGTTCATCACCGACAGACAGACGTCGAGCCCGATCATGTCGGCCAGTGCCAGCGGGCCGATCGGGTGGTTGCAGCCGAGCTTCATGCCCTCGTCGATTTCCTCGGGCGAGGCCAGGTTCTCGGCCAGCACGAAGAAAGCCTCGTTGATCATCGGCACGAGAATCCGGTTCACCACGAAGCCCGGCGCGTTCTTCACCGTGATCGGCGACTTGCCGAGGGCACGCGCGAGCGCATCGACGCGGGCGTGCGTGTCGTCGCTCGTCTGCAGGCCGCGAATGATTTCCACCAGCGCCATGAGCGGCACCGGGTTGAAGAAGTGCATCCCGATGAACGACTCGGGCCGTGCGAGCACGGCGGCAAGCTGGGTGATCGAGATCGACGACGTGTTCGAGGCGAGGATCGCGCCTTCCTTCGCGATGCCGTCGAGCTGCTTGAGAATCTTGACCTTCAAGTCGAAATTTTCGGTAGCGGCCTCGATCAGGATGTCGGCATCGGCCAGCGACGCGTAGTCGGTCGACGGGGTAATGCGGGCGAGCGCGGCGTCCTTGTCGGCGGCGGTGATCTTGTCCTTCTTGATCAGGCGCTCGAGGCTGCCGGCAATCGTCGTCATGCCCTTCTGGACCGCGGCGTCGCTGATGTCGACCATCGTCACCGGCAGCCCGGCCACCGCACAGGCCTGTGCGATGCCGTTGCCCATGGTGCCTGCACCGATGATGCCTACGTGTTGAATCGTCATGTCGTCTCTGCTCCGGTTGTGCGGGAAGGTGGCGAAAATACCGTCTTTGCGCGGTGCACAAATCATAGCGCGCAGACGCCGGATCGGTGACACATGGAACCGCTGTGCGAAACGACGGGCACGGATCGTCCACGATGCGACGCGCGGAATTGACGCCCCAAAACAAAGGGGGCAGACGCGCGCGGCGTTTGCCCCCTCCGGATCGGTTCGACGGCGCGCCTGTCGGACAGGCGCGCCGCGTGGCCTCAGAACTTCATGCGCACGCCACCACCGAAGGTGTCGCCGCCCGAGAGCGAGCTTACCTTGTCGTTCATGTACGCAGCGTAGATGTCGGTACGCTTGGACAGGTTGTAGTCGTAGCCGAGCGCCCACGTCTTGCGGTTCACGTTGCTCGCGCCCGAGCTCTTCGTGTACGCATACGAGGCGAGCACCTTGCCGTTGCCCAGCGGTACCGACACGCCAAGCTGACCGCCGTTCTCCGACACGCCGCCGCCGGTGATGTTGTTTCGGATGTACTGGTACTGACCGAAGAACTTCACGACCTGCAGGTCATAGGTCGCGCCGAGTTGCACGGCCT
Organism: Pandoraea sp. E26; assembly: GCF_000681415.1. Classification (NCBI taxonomy): domain Bacteria; kingdom Pseudomonadati; phylum Pseudomonadota; class Betaproteobacteria; order Burkholderiales; family Burkholderiaceae; genus Pandoraea; species Pandoraea sp. E26. The sequence goes on along the minus strand of NZ_AYXJ01000015.1, from coordinate 30,688 downwards.
GCTGGCTTCGGAAGCCCGCCATGCCGGCCATGTCGTCCGGCTGCGAATCGAACTTCACCTGCTGGTAGGCCACCGTCGCCGCGAACGGACCGTTGAAGTACAGCGCCGAGGCGCTCCACTTGTTCTGTCCGGTTTCGCCGGCCTTGTTGCCGAACGCATACGACACGCTGCCCGACAGGCCCTTGAAGTTCGGCGTGGTGTACATCACGGCGTTGCTCCAGCCGGAATCGCCAACGATACCCTGACCAGCCTGGCCGATGAACGTGTGGAACACCATCGGGCTGAAGGTGTACGAATCGACGAACGGGTTGAACAGAATCGTCGACACGAAATACGAGGTGGTCAGGCGCCCCATCGTGACCGTACCGGCGGTGTCCGACGACAGGCCAACGTAGGCGTTGCGCGAGAACATCGTATCGCCCTGGAAGCGGCCGTACTGGCCGTTCTGCGGACGGAAGAAGTCTTCCAGCACGAATACCGCCTTGAGGCCGCCGCCCAGGTCCTCACTGCCCTTCATGCCCCAGTACGAGGTCGACATGCCGCCCCCGCCCTGCGTCCAGGCACGATCGCCGCCCGGATTCTTGACCGCCCCCATCCAGGCGTCGACCTGACCGTACAGCGTGACGTTCGATTGTGCGAATGCCGGTGCGCTCACACACGCGCCCAATACGAGTGCCCCACCGATGCCCTTGGCCATGCTCCGCTTCATTGACTTCTCCTTGGTTTATGTCTTTTGTGTGCCGGTTTGCCCGCCCGACGCGGGACCTGCTGGCGCCCGTCGAGAAGCGCCTCCCTGATAAACGGCCGTGATTCTCGCACAGCCCCGCCATGCGCAGAAAGGCCGGAACCGCACCGAAAAATCTGCCGTATGCGATGGCTGGGAAATGGTGGGGAGACAAAAATCGGCCGAACACCCGCGCCACAATTAATCCCGGTATAACGAAATCGATATGGTGCTTGCGTCAGCAGGTTAGCAAACGCTCACATTCGCGGAAATTAGCGAGAATGGCGGGCCATGAACATGCCCGAATTGAAGACGCGGATGGGGATGACGCGGCGCATCCAATGTTGCACATGTGCAACATCCGGTGCATGGGCGAGGCTGGAGAGGGGGATACGCCCCGCGCCTCGATCATGCGCCGGGAACGGCGAATCGCATGCGGGGCGCGGGGGAACAGCGAGATGAAATCAGCGACCGCGGCGACCGCCGCCGCCACCGCGAGGTCCGCGCGGCTCCCCTTGCGGGGTGTACTGCCGCTCGCGCGGCTCGGCCGGGGCGGCCCAATTCGGATAGGCCGCCTGCCCCCGACCGCGGTCGGCACTGAACCGGCTGATGTCCTCACGCAGCGACGCCTTGTTCACGTCGAGCATGTCGCGTCCGCGCCCACCTCCCGCCCAAGCGGGGTAGGCGCATACGAGTATCAACAGGAAGCAATAACGAAGTCGGGTACTCATTTCGGTTCAGCCACAGCCCCGGCCCGAAGGTGGGGCCGGTTCGCACGGGGCGCTGTCAGCATCTGCGGGTGGCAGATGCGCCATACACCCCATGAATGACTGTACCGGGTCGGTCGAACGAGCGTCGACTGAAAAGATGTTAATGCGTGGCGCGGTCTGCAACCGTTTGTAACCACCGCGCCGGACCGGCGCCGCACAGGTCCGCACGCCTCGCCAGATCACGCGGCGTTCCGTCCGGCGAGGCCACTTACTTCTCGACCTGCTTCTCGACCGACAGCGAGATCTCGCGCAGACGCTCGCCGCGCTGGGTGACCAGGTCCTGCGCCGTGATGGTGAAATTCACCGGACGCGCGTACTTCCGGCTCGCGCTCTGCCATTCGGCGGGCAGACCTGCCGCATTCGTGGTCGTTGTCCGTAGCGTGGTCACGCCGCGAGTGCAACGCGAGACCTGCGTCGCAAAGCTTTGCGCCTGTTGACGCAGGTCCATCGCGGAGATCTTCTGGTAGTCCCACACGCATTCATAGGTCGGCGCGAGGCCCGTGGCCCGGAACACCTTGCAGTCCCCGCCCGGCACCGAGTAGGTGGCCTGATAGCTTTCGCCGCGCTCGTTCTTGGCCGCGAGCGGGCCGGTGATATCTTCGAAACCGCCCTGCGCGCTCTTGGCCAGCAGCAGGATGCCCTCGCACTGGTCGGCGGCGAAGGCCGACTGCGCGGCGCACAGGCAGGCAAGCAGGGCCCATTGTTGTAGAGAATGTTTTGCCATCGTTGGAATGTTTGACGGGTATACGGCGGCGCGATGCCCGGGCCGGAGCACTTTTCCTTCCGGGATCGCCATCCATCGCCATGAATGCTGCCATTAGAACGCAAACTGGGCGCGGACGAAACCATCGACACAGGGGGAATCGTGCGCCAATTCGAGTCAACGGTTTCGCGATAGTTCGCACGCGGCGGTCTCTCATCCGAAAAGCCGATTCCATTCGACGGCGGTCGACCTATACTCAAAGCGCAGTCAGACTGCATGGGCGCGGCCGGGAACCGATGGTGGTTCGACGCAGCACGGCAATGCCCCTCGGTGCCAAGTCTTCTTGGCCCTTACCATGCCGCGCCGGTACACGCGGCTGGCGATGCCCTGATGGGGCCTCAACCGGCGGCTAGGCCGCCGGTTTTCATTGGGGCGTCGCCAAGCGTCTCTCCCCCCGTCTTTCCCCCGTCTCGCGTCAGCCAAGGCGCCTCGTGGCGACCTCATGCCGATGGACTAGGCGAAAGTGCGGATTTCGCCCGCGTCGGCGCTCTGCAACTATCGAATCACAAGACCAATATCGCTCGGGCACTCACCTTCGGAAGTCAGCGGAGGGTTTGTGGAAACTTTTCAGTCTCCCGCAGCGCGCGGCACACCGCGCGCCTGCCTGTTCGCGCGTTGCTCGGGGTGATCCATGGGATACCCAACACCGCCTCGAGGCCTGCGCCCCGCCAATCCTGAGCAAGGATCACCCACGGCGTGGCCGCAGTTGATCGAATCGGTTCGCGGTCACGGCGGCACGCTCGCGCATGTGCTTGGCGCGCTCGGCACCTTTCGATTTCGGCACGGCCACTGGCCCAGCCGCCTTTACCTCTATCCGGAAACACTCGCCGCGCTCGTGCAGGACCTGACACCATCGGGCTTCTACCGTTTGCAGCAGCATCTCGACGTTCTGACCGACCTTGAGCGCGACCTGTTCTGCGCGGACGACGGCGGCAACGTGTCGATCTACCGCGTGCAGGCCGTGCCGGACACCGTGGGCATCGACGTCGCTGCCGCCTGGCTTGGACTCGCGGGTCCGGCGGCGCACTCGCCCACCCAGGCGCGTGGTGAGATTCCCGGGGCACCGACCACCCCGAAGCCGCCACGCTGACGCCGTCGCACCGCGACGCCGGCCTCGAGCGTGGCCCTCGCCCGCCCTTGCCTGGATTGTCCCCGCTGTACCGGACCCCGCCGCCGCGGGGCAATGTCACCTCCGCCCCAACTTGCCGGAGAGATGTCATGAACCGACTCGCGATCGTTCTGGACGGCCTGATGCTGCTTTACCTTGCCGCCGCCACTGTCGTTGGTGTGCAATCGAGCGCCGCCGACGGCCACGCGCTGCTTGCCAGCGTACTCGGTGTGTTGCTCGCGCTATGCGTGCTGGCCATGCTCGCGGCGCCGTTCTACGTGTCGCTGGTCGTGCTCGTCACGCAATCGGAGCGCCACCTTCGGCTCGCGTCCTGGCTTCACCGGGTGTTGCTCGCGTTGATGGTCGCGGCGATCGCGGTTTCGCTGCTCGGCGACCACACCGTCGAAGTCTCGGCCTCGCTTTTCGCGCTGGTCGCGATCGTGTGCATCGTCAATCTCGTTGTCCTCTCGCGACGTCGAACGCACTTCGAGGCGTTTCATCTTTTCGAGCATTGAACCGCGTGCGACGACGCCGACGCTGTGCGGCGCACCGCTGCGCCGCCGACGTTCATTTGCGGGCGTCACCTCCGCGATGCTAGACTGCGCGGCATGATTCGCTGGCGAAGACTCCTCGTGCTGTGGCTGTTGTGCGTCACCATGCCCTTTCAGGCGATGGCCGCACTGCGCACGCATTGCGCGCCGGGATCGCCGGGCGCGAGCGCACTCGTCGGATCGACGATGGCGTCGTCCGCCATGCCGGGAGACGGCAACTCGACAGCCCGGCATCACGGCATGATGCCGGCGGCGGCCGAGGACACAGGGCGACACACGATGCACGCGTCACATGAGATGGCGCATGGCATGGCGCAAGGCATGCATGACGTGGCGCAACTGGACTCGACCACATCGGAGCCGTCCATCCACAAGGCTTCGCCGGCCGGCCACACATTGCATGCGAGTTGCTCGGCGTGCGCGGCTTGCGTCGTCTGTACAGCATTGCCGGCGAGCATGGTCCTGCGTACGCCGGACGCTCAGCCGTCCACCCCCATTCCCTTCCTGCGCACCTCGGCGAGCAGTGCCGTTGTCGGTGTGCCCGAACGTCCCCCCAAATCTCTCGTCGCCTGACGGTCGTCCATCGTTCGCGGGAATCGCTGTCGCGCGTTCCCCGTCTGGCGGCGTGCCGTCTCCGTTTCTCGTCGGACTGACCTGACGCCGCATCGCGCGACCGGCCCTCACTCGCCCATCGCCCGCGCCGCCGGTCCGTCCGCCCGAATTACGCGCCGCCGGCACGTCCGGCGTCGCCCGACTGACGAGTCTTTTCATGACGTCTTCTTCTTTGCGACGGCACGCATGGGTCGTGCCGCTGATGCTTTCGCTCTCCGGGCTGTGGTCGTCACACGCCGCGAGCGCCGAACCGGCGCCGGCAAGCGCCGGCCTTGCCGATCCGTCGGCCCCGGACGCGCCCGCCGGCCCGCCACCTCAAGGGGTTCTGCAAGACTACTCGCGCCCCGCGCTGTCGGTGGCAACCGGCGACTGGCGCCAGATCAATGCCGGTGTTGCCGGCATGAATGGCATGAGCGGGATGGGCGGTGGCGGCCACGACATGGGCGACATGCCGTCCACGCCCCCCGCAGGACATGCCGCTCACACCATGCCGATGCGAACGGGCAACGTTTCCACGTCGGCCATGCCCGCCCCCGGCGGCGAGCATGAGATGCACGGCATGACAATGTCGGCGCCGCCATCGGCCGCCACCGCGCCGGATCACGCGGCGATGGGACACCCCATGCCGGCCGTGCCCGCGCCGGGCAGCGCCTCCGATCCTCACGCAGCGCATCGCATGCCGGGAGCGCCGAAATGATGACCTCGCCAACTTTCGTCTTGCGCGCCGGGGCTGTGGCACCAGAACGTCGGCGTGCGTCCTCATCCGGGGTGCAACGCGGAACCGCGATCGCCACCGCCGCCATTGCCATGCTCATCCTGTCGGGGTGTGCGACGTTCAGCGAGGACGGTGGCTTCGGCCCGGTCGCCGACGCGACGCAACAGCGCCTGGGCACGCGCGCGGTCTGGGCTCGCGACGGCGCCACGACGCAGGCGCTCGCCAAGGAACGCGAGGTCTTGCTCTCGCGCCCGCTCGACGTCGACTCGGCGGTGCGACTTACGCTGATCAACCATCGCGGCTTGCAGGCCACGTATGCGGAGCTCGGCATCGCGGAAGCGTCGCTCGTGCAGGCCGGGCGCCTGCCGAATCCTCGCTTCTCGTTTCAGCGTGTGCAGGGCGGCGGCGACGTCAGCATCGAACGCACGTGGGGCCTCGACTTCGTTCGCGTGCTGACGATGCCGCTCGCCTCGCGCGTCGAAGCCCGACGCTTCGCGCAAGTGCAGGCGCAGGTCACGCAGGCCGTCGTCGAGCAGGCGACCGCCACGCGGCGAGCGTGGATCGAAGCCGTCGCCGCCCAGGAGCGCGTGAGGATTCTCGAGCAGACCAGTGTCGCCACACAGGCCGCCAGCGAACTGGCCGATGGCATGGCGCGTGCCGGCAACTTCAGTGCGATGCGTCGCACGCAGGAGAACCTCGTGCATGCCGACACGGCGGCACGTCTGGCGCGCGCGCGCGAACAGTCCCAAACCGCGCGCGAGCAGTTGGCGCGGCAGATGGGGCTGTGGGGGCAGCAATTGACTTTCCAGCTCCCCGAGCGCCTGCCGGCGCTTCCGCGCAAGCGCCCGTCCTGGCCCGACGCAGAGGCGCAAGCCATGCGCGAGCGCGCCGACATTCGCGCCGCTCGCGCAGGCCTCGAGAGCATGTCGAGCGATCTGGGGCTCACGCGCGTGACCCGATTCGTGAATGTGCTCGACACGGCCTATCGCGACAATAGCGCCACGGGCTCGCCCAACGAACGCGGCTACGAAATTTCGCTGGAGGTCCCGCTATTCGACTGGGGTAGCGCGCGAGTGGCCGGCGCCGAGGCGCGCTACCGCCAGAGCCTGGACCGGCTGGCCGACACGGCAGTGGCCGCGCGCGCCGAAGTGCGCACTCGCCGTGCGCAGACAATCGCCGCCTGGGACATCGCGGAGCACTACCGCACCACGATCCTGCCGATGCGCCAGCGCGTCTCCGACGAATGGCTGCTGCGTTACAACGGCATGCTCGCCAGCGTCTTCGATCTGCTGTCCGATGCACGCGAACAGCGCGATACGGTGCTCGCCTACATCGACGCCACGGCCGATTTCTGGCTGGCGGACGCCGCACTGCGCGAGAGCGTGGGCGGGGCCGAACCGTCCTCATCTCACACACACGGAGGTGGCGCATGACTTCGCGCCGACGATTCCTGCGTGACGCCGGTCTCGCCGTCATGGGCGCCGCCGCCGTCGAGCGGGCCAGCCTCGCCGCGCTGCCCGACGCGGCAACCCGCAGCGATGCAAGTACCGCCAAACCCCTCGCCCCGCCCACCGGGCGGCCATACCGGCCCGTCGTGACGCTCAACGGCTGGACCTTGCCGTGGCGTATGCGCAATGGCGTCAAGGAGTTCCACCTGGTCGCCGAGCCCGTGGTGCGGGAGATCGCCCCCGGCATGCAGGCGAATCTGTGGGGCTACAACGGCCAGAGTCCCGGTCCGACCATCGAGGTCGTCGAAGGCGACCGCGTTCGCCTTTACGTGACAAATCGTCTGCCCGAGCCGACCAGCGTGCACTGGCATGGGCAGCGACTGCCCAATGGCATGGACGGCGTGGCGGGCCTCAACCAGCGCGCCATCGCGCCGGGGCAGACCTACGTGTACGAATTCGAGGCGAAGCGGCCCGGCACCTTCATGTATCACCCGCACGCCGACGAAATGATGCAGATGGCCATGGGCCTCATGGGCTTCTGGGTCACGCATCCGAAAGATCCGTCGTTCATGCCGGTCGATCGCGATTACGTGTTCCTCATCAACGCCTACGCCATCGACCCCGGCACGCGCACGCCCCGTGTCAACGAGATGACGGACTTCAATCTGTGGACGTGGAACAGCCGCGCGTTTCCCGGCATCGATCCGCTGGTCGCACGCCAGGGCGATCGGGTGCGCATCCGCATCGGCAATCTCACGATGACCAACCACCCGATCCACCTTCACGGCCACGAATTCAACGTGACGGGCACCGATGGCGGCTGGATTCCTCCGGGCGCCCAATGGCCCCAAGTCACCACCGACGTCGCGGTCGGACAGATGCGCGCCATCGAGTTCGACGCAACGGAACCCGGCGACTGGGCGTTTCACTGTCACAAGTCGCATCACACGATGAACCCGATGGGCCACGAGGTGCCGACCATGCTCGGCGTGAACCAGCGCGAGATCGCCGAAAAAATTTCGCGCATCATTCCCGACTACATGGCAATGGGCGAGACCGGCGGCTCCATGAACGGCATGGAAATGCCATTGCCGGAAAATACGTTACCGATGATGACCGGCACGGGCCCGTACGGTCCCATCGAGATGGGCGGCATGTTCACCACGTTGAAAGTCCGGCATGACCTGCCACGCGACAGTTATCGCGATCCCGGCTGGTATCGCGCACCGCGCGGCTCGGTGGCGAGCCCGTGGCAAGGCAGCAGTTCCGCGTTACCCTCTTCTCATCGTCAACCCGCCCACTCCGGTCACACCGTTGCACCGGGCAAGGCAGGCAAAACCGGAGGCAAATCATGATGCGTTCGTTTCTTCATCGCACCGCGCCCGCGCAACTCGCGCTCGGCACACTCGTCCTGGCACTCGCCGTGCCGGCCCTCGCCGACGACATGCATGCCATGCACATGCAGCACGGCCAGGGCAACGCGGCGGCGACGGCCATCGGCGAGGCCGGCGACGACGCGCAGGCCACCCGCACCGTGGACGTCGACATGCGCGACACCATGCGCTTCTCGCCCGCCACGATCACCGTGCGCCGTGGCGACACGGTGCGTTTTGTCGTGACGAACAACGGCAAGGTGCGTCACGAGATGACCCTGGGCACGGCATCGGCGCTGGCCGAGCACGCGAAGATGATGCAGCAGATGCCGGACATGAAGCACGCCGAGGCCAACGCGGTGACGGTCGATCCCGGTCAGCGCAAGACCCTCGTGTGGCACTTCACGCAGCCCGGCACCGTGGAATTCGCGTGTCTCGAACCGGGGCACTTCGAGGCCGGCATGCGCGGCGTGGTCAATGTGCGGTAGGCAGGACTGGCCGGACCGACCGGGCTCGCCCGGCCGGTCGCCTCAGGCCGCGCCGCAACGTTCGAGGCCGCCGCTCAATGCCTCTGTCGCGTCGGCCTCGAACGCAGCGACGTCGCGCGCTCGCAGGCACAGTTGCAACGTCACCGCGTCGTCGTAGGCAACATCGAGCACTTGCGCGGCATGACGCTCCGCCAGCCGGCGCAGCATCGCTTCGTGGGCGAACGCACAGCGGTAACGCATCTTCGCCATCGGCTCGACTGCGGTGAGCGTGGCCAGCTTGAGGGCTTCGCTCACCGCCTGACCGTACGCGCGGGTCAGTCCGCCCGCGCCAAGCTTGATGCCGCCGTAATAACGCACCACCACCGCAAAGACATTCGTCAGGCCCTTGTGCATGAGCACGTTGTACATGGGCTTGGCGGCGGTGCCCCCCGGTTCGCCATCGTCGTCGAAGCCCGACGCTCCGTCGCACAGCAACACCCAGCAGTAATGCGTGGCGTTCGGGTAGCGCACGCGCAGTGCGTCGAGTTCGCGCATGGCCGCCTCGCGCGACGCCGCCGGCATGACGATGCCGATGAACCGGCTCTTCCTGATTTCCAGCTCGGTCTCGACCGGCGCTGCCAATGCGTACATACGGCTGTCGTCTCCCGGCGCCTTACAGGCGCACCTCGCCGCGCGCGAGTTCGATGACGTTGCCGCCGACCCGGATCTGCCGATCCGCCGTGACTTCGAGCGTCAGACGGCACGCGCGCTCCACGGCGTCGCCCTGCGACACGCGGGCACGCACCGGCAGCGGGTATCCCTGCCCGATCAGCCAGCCGCCGAGATTGGCGCAAGCCGAGCCCGTGCCCGGGTCTTCGCTCACGCCGCCACCCTGGGTGGTGAAGAAGTAGCGCGCCGTCACGTCCAGCTCGCCGCCCCTCTCGCCATCGATGGAAAAAACGTAGCCCGTCTTGCGCCCGAGACTCGAGAGCGGCCAGCGCTCGAGCCGTGCGCTGTCCGGTTGCGCTCGCGCGACAGTCTCGGCATTGCGCAGCGGAATGAGCAACTGATCGGCGCCGGTATCGACCCACTGCGGCGATTGCGCGAGATCGTCCCGGCCGAGCCGCACGAGCGCGGCGATGTCGGCGTCCGCCTCGCTGGCCTTGGAGATCTTCGGCTCGCCAGACGACGGCGCCGTCAACGTCCAGTGATCGCCCGACGCTTCAACCGGAACCCGGCCCGCGGCGAATTGCAGCGTGATCTGATCACCCAGACCACGCATGGCGCGCAGCACATGCGCCGTACCCAGCGTGGGATGTCCGGCAAACCGCATTTCGTAGCCGGGCGTGAAGATCCGCACATGGGCGTCGGCCGTCTCGGAGGGCAGGATGAAGGTCGTCTCGGACAGATTGAACTGACGCGCCAGCGCGCGCATTTCATCGTCGCTCAGACCGCGCGCGTCTTCGAACACGCACAGCGGGTTGCCGCCGAACGTGGTTTCGGCGAACACATTGACGATGCGAAATGCGTAGGTGCGGCTCATGACGAATCTCCGGTGGGGGTAGGTCGTTGGCGGCGCGGCTCCCGAATCCGGTCGGAACTGGCGACCGGCCCGCGGGCCTTGCAAAGGAAGGCCCGTAGTCTCGCACATCGCGCCCCGGCATGCGCACGACAGCTCCCGCTTTCGGACGATTGTCCGCGAGCCACCGGAATCGTCCGATCCCTCCACCGGCCTGGATCGCACTGAACCGCCCAATTGTCTCGTTTCAGATGACAATAATTCACAATTCAGACGGATTGTGGTTATCGCTCAGGACTCTAAAATGACATTCATCGAGGCACACACAGCCTCCCAACGAAACAGACAAGACAGGAGCACATCATGCTGGACATCAGAAAGGCTGCGGACCGGGGCGTTGCAAATCACGGCTGGCTCAACTCGCGCCATACCTTCTCGTTTGCCAACTATTACGATCCGAAGCAAGTCGGCTTTTCCGATCTGCTGGTGATCAACGACGACCGCGTGGCACCGGCGCAGGGCTTCGGCAAGCACCCGCACCGCGACATGGAGATCTTCTCGTACGTGCTCGAAGGCGCGCTCGAGCACAAGGACACCATGGGCACGGGGTCGGTGATCGAGCCGGGCGACGTGCAGTTGATGAGCGCGGGGCGGGGCGTGGCGCACAGCGAGTTCAACCATTCGCACACCTCGCCGGTGCACTTCCTGCAAATCTGGATCGTGCCGAACCAGGCGGGCATCGCTCCGGAATATCAGCAGCAACGGTTCACGCCGGAAGAAAAGCGCGGTCGCCTGCGGCTGATCATTTCGCCGGACGGCCAGGACGCCTCGCTGCGCATCCATCAGGACGCACGTGTGTACGCCGGGCTGTTCGACGGTGACGAGTCGGCCACGCTCACGCTGGCGCCGAACCGTTATGCCTACGTGCACGTGGCGCGCGGCAGCGTGACACTCAACGGTGTGGCGCTGGGGGAAGGCGACGGGGTGCGGGTGCGCGACGAAACGGCGCTCACCCTCTCGAAGGGCAGCGACGCCGAGGTCCTCGTGTTCGATCTGCGCCCGGTGGAAACGCCCGACTTCTGACGTCAGGCAGGTTGACCCGGCATACGCTTGCCTCCCTGCGTATGCCGGTCATGGGCGCCGCCTTCCCTCGGCGCCCGCGCGGCCGGTACCTCAAGGTGCCGGCCGCGTTTTCCCCAACGCCTCCGCGCGACACCGCCGCCAACGTGGGCGACGGCGCCCGCTCAGGCGCGTTGCCAATTGCGTGGCAGCCCGAACCGCGCCCGCACGTCCTGGCGCTCCGCACTCATGCGTCTTCGCTTTCCATCGCCAGCGGCAACGCGTGAGCGTGATCGCGCCAGGCGCGCTCGCCCTGCGAAAGCTCGACCGCGCTCAGACGGCAGGCATCGAACGCAGCCTCGATAGCGCGGCGGTCCATGTCGCGACCGATGAACACGACTTCGTTGATGCGATCGCCCCACGGGGCTTCCCAGCCCGCCTCGATCGCCGCGCGCTGCGGATCGTCCAGCGGCGGCCACTGGTCCGGATCGACTGCCGCCCACCATTGCCCCACCGGCTCGAGCGTGGCCGTATTGCCTGCCCGCGAGTAGGCCAGCGCCCACGCGGGTCGGCTCGCGGACCAGACATAGCCCTTTGCACGCATCAGGCCATCGAAAGGCATCGACATGAACGCGGCAAAGCGCCCCGGATGCAGCGGCTCGCGCCGGCGCACGACGAAACTCGTCACGCCGTAAGTGTCGGCCTCCGACGCGTGCCCGCCCGCCAGTGCCTGTGCCCAGCCGGCCATCTGGCCGGCGCGCGCCGGGTCGAAGCGCCCGGTGCCGAGCACGTCGGCCAGCGGTACCCGGCCGCGCTCGCCGAGCACGATGCGCGCCGAAGGGTTGAGTCCCGCGATCAGCGCCTTGACGGCATCGAGCCGTGCCGCATCCACGCAGTCGACCTTGCTCACGATCACCACGTCGGCGAATTCGATCTGCTCGGTGAGCAACTCCGCGAGACGGCGCTCGTCTTCGTCGCCGGCGACTTCGCCGCGTTGTGCGAGTGTGTCGAAGCCGTGGAAATCCTCCAGCACGTGCAACGCGTCGACGACCGTCACCATGGTGTCCAGGCGCGCGATGTCGGCGAGCGACTGTCCCTCGTCATCGCGAAACTCGAACGTCGCCGCCACCGGCATCGGCTCGGCAATGCCGGTCGACTCGATCAGCAGATAGTCGAAACGTCCCTCCTGAGCGAGTTCGCGCACGGCGATCAGCAGGTCTTCGCGCAGCGTGCAGCAAATGCAGCCGTTGCTCATTTCGACCAGACGCTCCTGTGTGCGCGATAGTGCCGCCCCCGCGTTGGCGGCGTCGCGCGCCACGAACGACGCGTCGATGTTCACCTCGCTCATGTCATTGACGACTACGGCCACACGCAACCCATCGCGGTTGCGCAGCACATGGTTGAGCAGCGTGGTCTTGCCCGCGCCCAGAAACCCGGAAAGGACGGTGACGGGCAGGCGACGATCGACGTCGCCGGATTTCGCGAGGGGGGGAGTCATGGCAACGATGTCCTGTAATCGGCGGGCGGCGGGCGGCGCGTGGACGGTCGACCGTCCGCACCCCACTAATGCAACTTGGTTGCAATAAGATGCGATGATACGGGGGCGGCCACACATTTGCAACTGAGTTGCAAAAATATCATGCCTGTCCTGCCTTGCCGGCTGCGCCAGTCTTCAAGGTCTGCGATACTGCGCAAGCAGCGCAGACTGCGTTATCCGTCATGGATTCGCGTGTCCGCATACGCATCGCGAGACGCCTTGCGACGCGTCATGCCCCGGCCATTCACTCGCTGGCGCGGGCCGTCTGCCGACGTCGGCCTTTTTCAGTGCCGATCTTCGTCGATGCAGCGTTGGCCCAAGCTTCAGGAGCCCCTTTTTCATTCTGATTGCCCCCCTATGCGTAATTCAAAGATCCGCGCCAACGCCTCTTGCCACGCCCATGGACTGCGCCGCGCCGCGCAAGGTATCGCCCTGGCGACCGCCATTGCGTTCGCCGGCCTCTCGCAAGGCGCATGGGCCCATGCCCACGTGGTCTCGAGCGCGCCCGCCGCACAGGCGAGCGTCGAAGCCCCGACGTCGGTGCGCGTGACGTTCGACTCGGCACTCGAGGGCGCCCTGTCGAAACTCAGCGTCGTCGACGCCAAGGGCCAACCCGTCACAACGGCCAAGCCGACACTCGACGCCGCGCGCAAGACGCTCACCCTCGCGCTACCCGCGCTCGCCGCCGGCGACTACCAGGCGAACTGGGTCGCCGTGGCGAGCGACGGCCATCGCACGCAAGGCAATTTCCGCTTCGCCGTCAAGTGATGACGGCGGAAATGGCCGCCGGCACGTGGCAGCCCGCCACCGCCGGATTGCTCGATCTGGCCCTCGCGCTGGCGGCCGGCGTACTGTTGTTGCGCAGCCCTCACGCCGTGAAGCGCGGACTTACCTTGCGCGTGCTGCCCGCCTTCGCGGCCGGGCTCGCGTTGCTGGCCTGGGTCGCGTATGTCGTGGCCAGCACAGAGGCCATGACCGGTGGCGAATGGGAAAGCGCGTCGGCCATGCTCGGCGACGTGTCGCTGGTGTTGACGCAAACACATTACGGCCGAATGCAGTGGGTGGCCGGTCTGGGCGCCGCCCTGCTGTGCGGGGGCGCCTGGGCCTGGTACGACGCACGGCGCCGATTGCGGCAGGTATTGCCCATCGCCGATGATCCGCGCGACCGACACCATCGTCGCGAGCATCGCCAGGAACGTCATGCGCGTGCGATCTACGCCGTCGGCGCCGTGGTGCTCGCGCTCGCGCGCGCCGGAACCGGACATGCGGCGGATGCATCGATGCCGTCGCTCGCTGTCGGCATTCACACCTTGCACGTCGCGGCAGCCGCTGCGTGGACCGGCGTGCTGCTCGTGGCGGGATGTGCCATCCCCGGCTGGCGCCACTGGCCTGTCGGTGCCCGCGCGGCGTATGGCGAACGCCTGTCGTCGGTGGCGACGTTGGCGATGTTCGTCGCACTCGTGACAGGGGCCTTCAATGCGTGGCGCACGCTCGGCGAAACGCCGTCGCTGTGGTTCGCCGATCAGAACGCGCCGTATCTCGCGTGGCTGGTGACGAAACTGGTGCTCGTGGGCTGCGCCGCCTTGCTGGGTGCGTGGAACCGCTGGCACTTCCTGCCTCGCCTCGTCCTCGACACCGGCGAGACGCCGCTCGACACCACGGCATTCGCGCGGGTGGTTGGCATCGAGGCGCTCGTGCTGGTGATGGTGATGAGCCTGGCCGCCAAGCTCGGCACGACCATGCCGCCCGGCGTGTGACGCGACGCGCCGCCCCGTCGAAAGCGGCAAATTCGATAGCGGGTGGAATTCGATAGCAAGAAACGGAGCGCCGCCACGAGACCCGCTCCCTACACTGAAGACACAGCCTCAGTCCATGGGAGACTATCGTGATGCGTACCCAGTCCATGACCACCCAACGCGCGCCGCGTTCAAGCGACACCGCCACCGATAGCGCGAACCGCACGTCCGGCGCGCGCTATGCGACCGACGACGCCAAATGGGCCGCCGTTGTCGCACGCGACAAGCAGGCGGACGGTGAATTCTTCTACTCTGTGCGCACGACCGGCGTGTTTTGCCGCCCGTCGTGCGGCGCCCGCCTCGCTCGGCGCGAGAATGTCGCCTTTCATGCAGACATTGCCGCTGCCGAACGTGCGGGCTTTCGACCGTGCAAGCGATGCAAACCGGATCAGGGCGGCCTCGATGCGCGACACGCAGCCCTGATCACCGCCGCGTGTCGACGCATCGAGACGGCCGAAGTCCCGCCCCGTCTGGACGTGCTCGCGGCCGAAGCCGGCCTTAGCCCGCATTATTTTCACCGGCTGTTTCGGGCGGTGACGGGTGTGACGCCTCGCGCGTACGCGAACGGCCGGCGCGCCGAACGCGTACGCGACGCGCTGCCCGCCTCGGGCAGCGTCACATCCGCTTTCTATGACGCGGGGTTCAACTCCAACGGCCGCTTCTATGCAAGCGCCGACGCCCTGCTCGGCATGAAACCCGCCACGTTCCGCGCAGGCGGGCAGGCCGAGTCGATCCGCTTCGCGGTGGCCCAGTGCTCACTGGGGGCATTGCTCGTTGCCGCCACCTCGCGCGGCCTGTGCGCCATTTCGCTCGGCGACGACCCCGACACGCTCTTGCACGATCTCCAGGATCGTTTCCCCAAGGCGGAACTGGTCGGCGCGGATGCCGAATTCGAACGCTGGATCGCGCAGGTCGTGGGATTCGTGGAGTCGCCGCGCCTCGGCCTGTCACTGCCGCTCGACGTGCGCGGCACGGCGTTCCAGCAGCGCGTCTGGCAGGCGTTGCGCGAAGTACCGGCGGGCGAGACCGCCAGCTACGCGCAGATCGCCGAGCGCATCGGCGCCCCGCGCGCCGTGCGGGCAGTGGCACAGGCATGCGCTTCCAACCGGCTCGCGGTGGCGATCCCCTGCCATCGCATCGTGCGCAACGACGGCGCGCTCTCGGGCTATCGCTGGGGTGTCGAGCGCAAGCGCGCGTTGCTCGCGAACGAACGTGCCGAAGGTGAGACGGGCGACGGGGAAATCGCACCCGACGCGCATGCTTCGTGCGTACCGGTTATCAACGGGGGAAAGCGGTGAGCGATCGCGTCAAATCACTCGACTGGGCCGCGCTGGAAGACGAACTCAACGCCCACGGTGCCGCGCGCATCGCGCAATTGCTCGACGCGCAGGCGTGTGCCACGCTGCGCGACATGTACGGCCCGACGCACGGGCGCATGAGCGTGACGCCCACTTCGCCACGCTTTCGCAGCCGCGTCGTGATGGCGCGTCACGGCTTCGGCCAGGGGGAGTACCAATACTTCGCCTATCCGTTGCCGCCGCTCGTTGCCGAATTGCGCGAGGCGTTCTACGCGCCCTTGCGCGACATCGCGCATCGCTGGCATGCCGCGATGGGCATCGACACACGCTTTGCGCCGACGCATCGCGCCTACCTCGCGCAATGTCATGCGGCCGGTCAGCGCCGACCCACGCCACTGCTGCTGCAATACGAAGCCGGCGACTACAATTGCCTGCATCAGGATCTTTATGGAGATCATGTCTTCCCGTTGCAGGTGGCCATCCTGCTCTCGCAGCCGGGCGAGGATTTCACCGGCGGCGAGTTCGTGCTCACGGAACAGCGCCCGCGCATGCAATCGCGTGCCGAAGTCGTGCCGCTCATGCGTGGCGACGCGGTCGTCTTCCCGGTACGTCATCGCCCGGTGAACGGCACGCGCGGCGTGTATCGGGTGAACATGCGGCACGGCGTGAGCCGGGTGCGCAGCGGCCATCGGCACACGCTGGGCGTGATCCTGCACGACGCCACATGACACTCGACCTCTTCGCCACAGCCCACGACGACACCGACACCGGGCAGGCACCGGCGGACGTCCTCGGCCCCGGCGCCTTCCTGCTGCGCGGCTTCGCGCGCTCGCGCCTTTCGGTGTTGCAGGGGGATATCGACGCGGTCGTCGCACTGGCGCCGCTGAGGCATTGGCTCACGCCCGGCGGAAAACGCATGTCGGTCGCCATGACCAATTGCGGCGACGTCGGCTGGATCAGCGATCGCGCCGGCTATCGGTACGGCTCACACGATCCGCTCTCGAAGCAACGGTGGCCGTCGATGCCGGCGTCGTTCACCGCACTCGCGCGCGAGGCGGCCGAAGCGGCCGGCTATCGCGGCTTCGCGCCGGACGCCTGCCTCATCAATCGCTACTCGCCCGACGCCCGGCTCACACTGCATCAGGATCGCGACGAGCGCGACCTGGACGCGCCCATCGTATCCGTCTCGCTCGGCTTGCCGGCGACCTTCCTGTGGGGCGGCCTGCATCGCAGCGACCGAACCCGGCGCGTGCGCCTCGAACCTGGCGACGTCGTGGTGTGGGGCGGCCCGTCGCGGCTGGTCTATCACGGCATTGCAGGCGTCGAAGGCAGCTTCGACGCGCAGGCCGTGCGCTACAACCTTACCTTCCGGCAGGCGCGCTGATCGCCCGGCGACGCGCGCGCCGCCGTCGTGCGAGGGCCCGGTCGGTCAGTAGCCGACCGTGAAACGCGCGCGCGGATGGGCGTTCTTCTCGAGTTCATCGACCAGCGCGATGGCGTAGTCCTCCATCGAGATCCAGCTCTTGCCGTTGCCGTCGACGAGCAGGGTGTCGTCGCCAAGACGGAACTTGCCGGTGCGCTCACCCGGCTCGAACAATGCCGACGGCGACAGGAACGTCCAGTTCAGCGCCGAATCCTTCGGCTCGGCGCGCAGCACCTGGAGGAAGTCCCGTCCGGCGGCGGCTTCCGGCTTGTAGGCCTGCGGGAAGTCCGGCGTATCGATGAGTGCCTTGCCCGGCGCGATTTCGAGGCTTCCTGCGCCGCCTACCACCAGCAGACGCGGCACGTGGGCGCGCTTGACGGCATCGACGAGTTTCGCGGCATCCATCGAGACGAAGCGGCCCGCGCTGATCACGGCATCGTGACCGGCGAGCAACGGCGCGAGCGACGCCGGATCGGACGCATCGCCCTTGACCACGCTCAGACCCGACTGCGCTTCGACGCGCTCGGGATTTCGGGCGATGCCGGTGACCGTGTGGCCACGTTGGCGCAGTTCCTCGGCAACGCGCGTGCCCACGCGACCGGTAATACCAATCAATGCGACTTTCATCAGACGACTCCTGCAGTTGAGGGGGAATTCGGAGAGAGGCGACGCACGTTCAGATCGTGCAGCCGTCGGGCCCGCACTGCGGCAACGCGGCGGCGTCGCCCGCGGCGGCGGACGTGGCCTGCGCGGCCATCAGACGCTCGCGCAACGCGTCGCGCCATGCGTCGGGCTGGCCGAGATAGCGCCCCGGTTCGAGACGCTCCAGGCGGCCGTCGATTTCCAGCGCAAAGGTCGGAAAACCGCTGCCGCCCACGCGCGCGAGCCACGCACGGCTTTCGCGAAAATGCGCCATGAGCGCGTTTGCATCGACGGCGTCGAGCGCCTTCGCGAACGCAGCGCGGTCCAGCCCGAGATCGGCGGCGATGTCGACGAGCACGTCGCGCTCGGCGATGCGCTTGCCGTCGACGTAGTGCGCGCGCTGCATGGCGGCGAACATGTCCAGTCCGCGCCCGGCCAGCGCCTCGGCAGCCAGCGCGGCGGCCGTCGGCGGTGCGGAGTCGAAGACCGCGGTGCCGTCGCGCAGCAATCCGTCGAAGTAGGCGTCGCCGAACGGCTGACCGGTCAGCTCCGCGATACGGTGGTCGTGCGGCATGACGTAGCTGCGCAGTTGCGGCGTGACCGGCTGCGCGTTCGGGCCGGCCATCATGCCACCGCCATGCAGCGCCACGTCAAGGCCGGCCACGTCACGCGCCGCGCGCACGAGGGGCGCCGCCGCGTAGCACCAGCCGCAAAGCGGATCGGCGATGTAATGCAAGGTCGCGTAGGTCATCTCGATTGTCCTGTGTCGTGTCGCGCCGTCATGGCCGTCGTAGCCGTCGTAGGGCGCTTGTGATGCATGCCATCGTAGTCGCGCCAGTCGCGCAAAAAAAGCCCATAATGACGATCTCTTTGTTGCATCGATCGAGCAAATCATGGACCGTCTTACGGCGATGCGCGTCTTCACGGAGGTGGCCGAACGCGGCTCTCTCACCGCGGCGGCACAGCGGCTGGACATGTCGAGAGCGATGGTTTCGCGCTATCTGGCGGAGTTGGAGGCATGGCTGGGTACCCGGCTGCTGCACCGAACGACCCGCGCAGTGAGCCTGACCGACGCCGGCAACGACGCGCTGCCGCGCTGCCGGGAAATGCTCGGGATCGCGGACGATCTCGCCTGCGCCTCGCAGGCCGACAGCACGCCGCGCGGTCTGCTGCGTGTGGCTTGCAGCACCTCGCTCGCGCAGGCGTTCCTGGCGGCCGCTGTCACTCGGTTCATCGTGCGACACCCCGGCGTGGCGATCGATCTCGTGGTGGCCGATCGGACCATCGACCTGGTGGACGAACGCATCGACCTGGCCATTCGGGTCACGAGCGAGCCGTCGCCCGGTCTCATCGCAAGACGGCTGGCGACCTGCCATTCCGTGGTCTGCGCCGCGCCCGCCTACCTTCAGCGTCACGGCACGCCCGAACGAGCGGAAGACCTCGCGCTTCACAACTGCCTGACCTACACGTATTTCGGCAAGAGCCTCTGGCAGTTCACGCACAACGGTGCGCCGCTGGGCGTGCCCGTGGGAGGCAATCTGTCGGCCAACGAGGTCAGCGCGGTCTTCGCCGCCACGCTCGCCGGCGCGGGCATTTCCCTCCAGCCCGTTTATTCGGCGCTGCCGTATCTGCGCGACGGCACCCTGCGCGCCCTGCTGCCCGACTACGTGCCGCGCGAGATGACGATCTACGGCGTATACATCTCGCGCAAGCAAATGCCCAGCGCCCTGCGCGCGCTGCTCGACGATCTGGTCGAACAGTTCCGCACCGGTCTGTTCGAGGACACCGGCTATCCCGGGCGCCTTCCCTCGCGTTCCAAACCGCTGGCACC
Organism: Pandoraea sp. E26; assembly: GCF_000681415.1. Lineage (NCBI taxonomy): Bacteria > Pseudomonadati > Pseudomonadota > Betaproteobacteria > Burkholderiales > Burkholderiaceae > Pandoraea > Pandoraea sp. E26. Next base: position 11,052 of record NZ_AYXJ01000015.1, on the reverse strand, counting down.
GCTGGCACCGCCCGCCCCTGCAGCACCTCCGGCCTGACACCCGGCGTCGCACCCCGGTCGCGGCCGGCACGCGTGCGGTGACATCCCGGCGATGTCACCCATTTGTCACAGTCCCCGCGTAAAAACGTCGTCTGCCTCACCCGCCCGGGCCGGCCGACGGCACAAGGTCTCTCGTACGTCCGTCCTTGCCGACCGGTCGCGCCCGCGCGCACGCGCCGCATTGCGCGACACGCCAAACCAGGACACCCAAGGACACCATGACGCAAGACACCACGCCCCACGATTCCGCCGCCGGTCCGAACGACGACAACCCGTCGGACCCGTCGCGCCGCCGCCTGCTCCAGGGTCTGGCCGCCATCGGCGCGGCCGGTGCGGCGGGCGCCACCACCGCGCTGGCCGGCTGCGCCACCGACGCCGGTGCAGGCGCCCCGACGGCCGTCGCACCGGGCGGCACGTTTGACGCGCAGCTCAAGGCAAACATCAAGACGGTGGTCGTGATCTACCTGGAGAATCGCAGCTTCAACAATCTCTTCGGTGACTTCCCCGGCGTGGAGAAGCCGCTGTCGAAAGTGCCCGCGTCGGCGTACACGCAGCTCGATCGCGACGGCAAGACGCCGATGTCACTGCTGCCGCCGGTCTTCGACGGTCTGGTGCCGCGCCCGCAAATGCTCGGCGGCAAGAAGTATCACATCGGCGAGAAGGACATTCCCCGCCAGCCGAACGCGCCGTACATGCTCAAGGACGCCGAGGGCAAGCTGCTGCCGGAGTCGGTCATCACGCGCGATCTGTGGCACCTGTTCTGGCAGAACCAGATGCAGATCAACGGCGGCGCGAACAATCAGTTCGCTGCATGGGCCGACTCGGGCGGCCTGGTCATGGGTTACTACGGCGAGACGGCAAAGACGCTTGACCTGTACAAGATCGCGCAGCAGTACACGATGTGCGACAACTTCTTCATGGCCGCCTTCGGCGGGTCGTTCCTCAATCACCAGTTCCTGGTCTCGGCACGTCCGCCCGTCTATCCGAATGCCGCGAGCAGTCCGGCCAGGGACAAGATCGCCGTGCTCGCCGACGGCCCCCAGGGCGTGCGTCTGGCCGTGTCCGCGGAGTCGCCCGCCTCGGCCGCCGACGGCAAGCCGAAGTTCGTGCGCGACGGTGCGATCACGCCCGACGGGTTTGCCGTGAACACGATGATGCCCGCGTATCAGCCGTCTCCGGTCAAGCCCGCCGCCTCGGGCGACAAGCGCTTTGCCGATCCGTCGAATCCTGCCACGCTGCCGCCGCAGAACTTCGCCACCATCGGCGATCTGCTCTCGTCGAAGGGGGTGTCATGGGCCTGGTACGCCGGCGCCTGGCAGTCGGCGCTCGATCACAAGGGGGGAGCGGACAGGCCGAACTTCCAGTATCACCACCAGCCGTTCAACTACTTCGCACAGTTCGCGCCGGGCACGGCCGCCCGTACGGAACACCTGCGTGACGGCGGCGAAGGCGACAGCCCGATCTCGAACAGATTCCTTGCCGATGTGGTCGCGGGCAAGCTGCCGGCCGTGACGTTCTACAAGCCGCAGGGCAACCTGAACCAGCATGCCGGCTACTCGGATGTGGCGTCGGGCGATCAGCACGTGGGCAATGTGCTCGCGCACCTGATGAAGTCGCCGCAATGGCAGAACATGATGGTCGTGATCACGTACGACGAGAACGGCGGCTGGTGGGACCACGTTGCGCCGCCGAAGGGCGACCGCTGGGGCCCGGGCTCGCGCATCCCCGCCATCGTGGTCTCGCCGTTCGCCAGGCGCGGCAACGTCGATCACACGTTCTACGACACCACGTCGATCCTGCGCTTCGTCACGCGCCTGCACGATCTGCCCACGCTCGAAGGCATCGCGCATCGCAATGCGGCGTTCGCCGCTCGCGGCGCCATGCCGCCGGGCGACCTGACGAAGACGTTGTCGTTCGCCTGATCGTCGGGCGAAGCGCATGCGCAGCGCGCGCCGGCACACGTCGCCGGCAATGAAGAAGGGCGCCCGAGGGCGCCCTTTGTGCATCGTCGCTGTGGCGGCTTACGCCTGATCGTCGAGTTCGTCGGAGCGCACAAGCAATTTGTCGAGCAGCGTTTCGTAGGCGAGCATCTCCTCGTCCGTGAGCGCTTCGAACAAGCGCTCGTAGTGCGTGCGCGCCGCATCGATCACCACGCGCCAGACGCGCTCGCCGTCCGGCGTGAGCGTGACCTTGACCGCGCGACCGTCGTGCTCGTCAGGCGAGCGCCGGACCAGTCCGCGCGAAACCAATCCGTCCGCACCGCGACTGGCCTGGCTCTTGTCCAGATTCGCGCGGCGCGCCAGCTCGGAATTCGACAACGCGCCCGCCGTGCCCACTGCCGCGAGCACCCGCGACTCGGCCAGGCTGAGCTGCGCGGCCTCCGCGTACGACTGTGCAATGCGCTTGTCGTGCTGCTTCATCAGACGGTGCATCTTGTACGTCAGGAACTGGTCGAGCGTTTTGTGGACTGGCCGCATTTCAGTGTTTTCCCCTAGTCGAAAGGGGTCGATATTTGGTTGCGAACGCAACCTTAGCACACTAGAATGGTTGTGTTAGCAACTAAATGCTCGATGACGATCCGCGTCATTTGCGCAAGGTGCGGCTGCTGTCTCCCCGCTGACACGAGACGCCACGCCCCGCGCGCCGAGCGGCTTTTCAGGTGCCGGACCATGCATCGACCAGAGACCACCCCGCGCGCGTCGCTTTATCACACGTATCGCGTCTATCCCCACTATGCTCCGGCGTCCCTCGCGACGGGCAACGCCGCAGCGGCCGACACCGACGGGAACGGTACTGTCCCCGTCACGATCGTCGGCGGCGGCCCGATCGGCATGGTCACGGCACTCGCGCTTGCACGTCACGGCGTGCGCTGCGTCGTGTTGCAGGCCGAGCAGCAAGTCTCGGAAGGCAGCCGCGCCATCGTCTTCACGCGCCGCTCGCAGGAGATTCTGCAGGCGGTGGGCGTGGCCGACGCCGTGGTGGCCAAGGGACTGCCGTGGACCAGCGGCAATTCGTACTATCGCGGCCAGCGCGTGTTCCGCATGGAATCGCCAGTCGACGAGGACGACCGTTTCGCGCCGCTCATCAACCTCCAACAGAACGTGCTCGAGAGCTACCTGGTCGACGCCATCGAGCGCGAACCGCTCGTCGAGATGCGCTGGGGCAACAAGCTCGTCGGACTCACGCAGGACGCGAACGGCGTCGCGCTGCGGATCGACACGCCCGAGGGCGAATATACGCAGCGCACCGGCTGGCTGGTGGCTGCCGACGGTGCGCGCTCGACCGTGCGCACGGCACTGGGCCTGCGCTTCGAAGGGGCGAGCTACGAAGGCCGTTTCGTCATTGCCGACATTCGCATCGACCTCGATCTGCCGACCGAGCGCCTGGCCTACTTCGCGCCGGACTGGAACCCGGGCAATACGGTGCTCATGCATCGCGAGCCCGACGGCATCTGGCGCGTGGACTACCAGTTGCCGGCGTCCGAGACGTCGGAGCACGCGCTCGAGCCCGAGACCATCCGCGAGCGCATCAACGCACAACTCGACATGATGGGACTGGGCGGCACGCCCTGGGAGCTCGACTGGTGCTCGGTGTATTCGGCTCGCGCGCTCACGCTGCCCGACTACGTGCATGGCCGCGTGCTGTTTGCGGGCGATGCGGCGCACCTGCTGCCGATCTTCGGCGTACGCGGCGCCAACACCGGGTTTCAGGACGCCATCGATCTGTCGTGGAAGCTCGCCGCCGTGGCGCGAGGCGCCGCCCCGGCCGAACTCCTGGCGTCGTACACGCACGATCGCGTGGGCGCCGCGCGCGAGATCATCTCGGAAGCGGGCAAGAGCACGCGCTTCATGACGCCGCCGTCGCATGGCTTTCGTCTGCTGCGCGACGCCGTGCTCGATCTCTCGCTGGCGCACGAATTCGTCCGCCCCCTGTTTCACTGGCGCACGTCGCGCGCGCATGACTACCGCGACTCGCCGCTCAACAGTCCCGACGACGACAACGCCACGATGCCTGGCGGCCCAGGCGTGGGTGCCCCGGCGCCGAATCTGCGGCTCGGCGAAAACGACTACCTGTATGACCACCTTGGCGCCGCCTTCCATCTGCTGACGTTCGGCGACGCGCCGCTCGACGACGTGCTGCGCCATGAAGTCGCCACCTGGCGCGAACGCGGCGTACCGATCACGGTCATCGCACTTTCCGGCTCGCTCCACGCCGTGGCCGGCGCCGACCTCACGTTGCGCGATGCGAACGGGCACGCCGCCGCCAAATATGGCGCGGCCGACGGCACGGCGTACCTCGTGCGTCCCGATCACCACATTTGTGCCCGCTGGCTGCGCCTGGACGCCGCGCGCCTCGCCACCGCCCTCGCTCAGGCGACGGCACGCGCGTGAGCCGCCACGATACTCAAGGAAGCTTGATCATGACCACCCCACACACCGACATCGCGGGTCTCGAAGCGATCTACGACGCGCTTGCCCTGGCCATCGACGACGCGCCCGACGACGGGCGCGAGCGCTTGCTCGCCAAGGTCGCCCTGCTGCTGGCCAACGAGATCCAGGACGCGCCTCGCGTGCTGCATCTCATCGAGCAGGCCGCGCGCAGCACACAGCACTGAGCGACTCGCCCCCGCCCATACCCGCATCGTTCCCTTCGGCGCCCGCCCTCGACGGCGGGCCCGTTTTCATAACACCGCCATCTCACAACCAAGGCGGGGAGCGTTGGAGAAGACACCCATCATGAGTCGTATCACCCCTGCCGCCCAGTCCGGCGGCGGCATCGCCGTATCTGCCCCTTCGGCATCGCTGCCCGGCGCCCAGGATGGCGCCACAACCGCCTCGCATGCCGTGCACGACATGGATCTCGAGCGCCAGGTGGTTCGCAAGATCTCGCGTCGCCTGCTCGGCTTCCTCTTCGTGCTTTTCCTGTTCTCGTTTCTCGATCGCATCAACGTCGGCTTCGCCGCCCTCACGATGAGTCAGGACCTCGGGCTCACCAGCACGATGTTCGGCATGGCATCGACCGTGTTCTATCTGACGTACGTACTTTGCGGCGTGCCGAGCAACCTGATGCTCGTGAAGTTCGGCGCGCGCCGCTGGATCGGGGCGATCCTGATTGCGTGGGGACTGGCGTCGAGCGCGACCATGTTCGCGCATGACGCCACGAGTCTCTATCTCATTCGCGCCATCGTCGGCATCACCGAGGCGGGCTTTCTACCGGGCATGTTGCTGTACATGGGCGACTGGTTCCCTTCGGCCGCCCGTGCGCGTGCGAACGCGTGGTTCATGATCGCCATGCCGGTGACGTCGGCGCTCGGCGCGGCGGCGTCGGGCTACCTGTTGCGCCTCGACGGCGTGGGCGGCCTTGCCGGCTGGCAGTGGCTGTTCGTGCTCGAAGGACTGCCGACGGTGTTGCTCGGCGTGGTGACCTGGTGGTATCTCGACGACAAACCCGCCGACGCACGCTGGCTGAGCCACACGGAGAAGCGCGCGCTCGACGCGATGCTGGCGCGCGATCGCGCCGCCGTCGTGGCCACGCGGGGGCACGACGCACGCGGGCAGAACACCGGCATGTGGCGCGCCATCCTCACGCCGAGCGTGGCGAAATTCGCGCTCGGGTATTTCTGTCTGGTCAACACGCTCTCGCTCGCCTCGCTGTGGATTCCGCAGATCGTGAAGAGCTTCGGCACGACCAGCAGCAACGTGACCATCGGCCTGCTCGCGGCGATTCCCTCCGTATGCACCATCGCCGGCATGATCTGGTGGGGCCGCCGCTCGGACCGCCTCCAGGAACGGCGCTGGCACCTCGTGCTGCCGATGCTGTTCTCCGCCGCCGGCTGGGTGGTGACGTGTTTCGCGCCGGAACCGTCGGTGCGACTCGCGGGTGTGGCGATGGCCTCGACAGGCGCCTACACGGCCATGGCGATCTTCTGGACCGTGCCCGATCGCAACCTCGCGCCGCACACGCGTGCGCTTGGGCTCGCCGTCATCAACGCCGTCGGCAATCTCGGTTCGGCGCTCAGCCCGATCGTCGTGGGCGCGCTCAAGGACTGGACGCATTCGTTCACCTCCGGCCTGCTGTTCGCCGCGGCCAGTCTGCTCGTGGGCATTGCCGTGCTGTGGTTCGCGCCGCTGGGGGACGCGCGCGGGCGCTGACCGCGCGGGACACCGCGCCGGTGACATGACGGCCATCGTTCCGGGTGATAATGAGACCTCTCGCGCGACACCGCGCGAGAGGTTTTCGCATTCAAGGAACCCCGCCATGCCAGTGACAACGCCCGTGGCCGCCCAGGGCCCCACGCTCGTCGTGCTCATCGACGCCGACAACGCGGCCCCCGCCATCGTCGAAGGACTACTCACCGAAGTTGCCAAGTACGGCGTGGCGAGCGTGAAGCGCATCTATGGCGACTGGACCAAACCGAATCTCGACGGCTGGAAGAAGTGCCTGCTCGAGTTCTCGATCCAGCCGATTCAGCAGTTCCGCTATACCGTCGGCAAGAACGCCACCGACAGCGCCATGATCATCGACGCGATGGACCTGCTCTATACGGGGCGCTTCGACGGCTTCTGCCTCGTCTCCAGCGATAGCGACTTCACGCGGCTCGCCTCGCGAATTCGCGAACAGGGACTGATCGTCTACGGCTTCGGCGAGCGCAAGACGCCCCAGCCGTTCGTCACCGCCTGCGACAAGTTCATCTACACGGAGCTGCTGCGCCAGGATGACGAACCGGACGGCGATGAAGCTCCCGCGCCGCGCAAGCGCCGCAGCGCGTCGGAGCTCAAGCGCGACACGCGGCTCGTGCGGCTGCTGCGCAACGCCGTGATCGCGGTGTCCGACGAGGACGGATGGGCAAGCCTCGGCGCCATCGGCAGTCACATCGCCAAACAGGCCCCGGAATTCGACTCGCGCAACTACGGCTTCGGCAAGCTTAGCGATCTGGTCGCGACCATCGGTCTGTTCGATGTCGAGCAGCGGGCGGGCACCGGCGGCAACAAGGGCCTTTGGGTGAGAATCAAGCCGAAGCGCGGCACGGCAAAGCGCGGCGAATGAGCGTGCCCGGGAGATTTTTCGAGAAATATCGCGCGAAACGCTTGCCAGCCTCGGAAATTCACCCTATACTCGCGGTCTTTCTAGGCTCGTAGCTCAGCTGGTTAGAGCACCACCTTGACATGGTGGGGGTCGTTGGTTCGAGTCCAATCGAGCCTACCAACGAACAAAAGCACAAGGCGTCCCGCGTTTTCGCGTGACGCCTTTTGTTTTTTCCGAGCCCCGCTTTTCCATCGTGTCGACCGCGCCGATCGAGCCGATCGATGGCGAGTTGCGCGGGCAGACACGCCGTGCGGCGCGTCCAGCCGCGTTACAAAACGACACATCCCAGACAAACTCGTAGCACCTCCCACGCGATCGCGTCGATACACTGGCATCAACGGTTCGACGATGTGTGTGCAGGATTTCGCCACGGCAACGCCTCCCCTTCGCGAACCGATCCGACTTACCGGCTTCATTGCCCACGCACGCTGCCTCGACAGCGCGCTCTTTGGTGGAGGACACCATGAAACGCATTCTCATCATTGCTGCCCTCGGCGCCGCAGCCGCCGTCGCCTCGACGGCCGCCTCGGCCCGCGTGGATGTCGGCCTCTATCTCGGCGTGCCGGCACCGGTCGTTGCCACGCCGGTCTATGTCGAACCGCCGCAACCGGTCTACGTGCAGCCTCGCGTGTATGAAGCGCCCAGCCCGGTCGTGTACTACGGTCGCGATCGCTGGGACGACTGGCGCGAGCGCCGCTGGGAAGAGCGTCACGATCGCGGCTGGCATCGTGGCTGGCGCCGCGACTACGACCGCGACTGATTTCACGAGGAACGAAGCGGCCCGCCGGTTGGCGTCGGCGGGCTTTTTAAGCGGGAAGCGGCCCTGTCGCTTTCCGCGTTCTTTTCTCTGATGCACCCTTCCTTGCCAGCCCGGACGAGCGGCGCGCCGCTCACATCATCGGCACGTCTCGCAACTCCCGCTTCATCCAGTCGACGAACGCCCGCGTGCGCGACGGTAACAACCGCGCGTGCGGGTACACGATGTTGACCGGCCGAGCCGGCCCTTCGAATGCCTGGAGCACTCGCACCAGTCGCCCGTCGGCCAGTGGCGCCGCGACCTGATACGACAGGAAGCATCCGTAGCCCACGCCGCTCAGGCAAGCCTCCACCGCAGTGAGGCCGTGATTGACTTCCAGATTGCCGTCGACGGCCACCGCATACTCCCGTCCGTTCTCCCAGAATCGCCACTGCCCGTAGCCGCCGCCGTGCGAGCGGATACAGTTCTTGCTCACAAGATCGCGCGGATGCGTGACCTCGCCCTGCTCCGCAATGCACGCCGGACTCGCCACGACGACACGACGAATCGCACCGATCCCCTGGGCAACGAGGGTCGAGTCGTCCAGCGGAGAAATGCGAATGCCAACGTCGATACCCGCTTCCCACAGGTTGACTACGCGATCGTTGAGCAGCAGACGGCATTTGACGGCCGGATGCGCGCGCAGGAAGCGCTGCAGCGCGGGCGCCACGTGCAGTTGTCCGAATAGCACGGGCGCGGTCACCACGAGCGTGCCGCTGGGCGCCTCGTGCCGTGCCGCAAGGCGTGCCTCGGCCTCGTGCAACTCGCTCAGGATCTGACGGCACGTCTCCAGGTAGCTGCGCCCTTCTTCGGTGAGCGCCAGGCGCCGTGTGGTGCGGTTGAGCAGGCGAACGTCCAGCGACGCCTCGAGCGCCGCCAATGTGCGAACCACCGCAGGAAGCGAAGCGTCGAGCGCGCGCGCCGCGGCGCTCAGGCTGCCCTGATCGACGATGGCGACGAACGTCTGCATGGCACGAAGTTTATCCATGCCGCGCATCATTACTCCGAATATCGGAGTAGTCAAATCAACTTCGCGGCATTTATCCGAAATTCGGTCAGATAGAGAATCGCTACATCGGTCGTCGGTTCGCGTTGCGAGACGGCGCCGGCCCCTGACTATCGGAGATCCGCCATGCCCCATTCCGTTGAAGCGACGACATCCCGCACCGTACGGCCCGCCCGGCCGATTCGTCTGTACCGGCACGCGCTCTCCGGTCACTGTCACCGAGTGGAGTTGATGCTGAGTTTGCTCGAGCTGCCCTTCGAGACCGTGGAGATCGATTTCGCTTCCGCGGAGCACAAGCAGCCGGCGTTTCTCGCCATCAGTCCATTCGGCCAGGTGCCCGCGATCGACGACGACGGCTTACTGTTCGCCGACTCGAACGCGATCCTCGTCTACCTTGCGAGTCGCTACGACACGCAGGGCGTCTGGTTGCCGCGTGACCCCGTGGCCGCTGCCCGCGTGCAGCGCTGGCTGTCGGTCGCGGCAGGCGATATCGCGTTCGGTCCTGCCGCGGCCAGGGTCGCAGAGGTCTTCAAGCGCGATGTCGATACGCGCGCAATGATCGAACGCGCGGCGTTGCTGCTCTCGCGCATGGAAGCGCATCTCGCCGCCCCGCAGGGGACCTCGTTTCTCGCCGGCGACACCGCGACGATCGCGGACGTTGCGTGTTACGCCTACATCGCGCACGCCCCGGAAGGCAACGTGAACCTCGCCCCCTATCCGGCCGTACGCGCCTGGCTTGCCCGCGTGGCCGCCCTTCCGCGCTTCGTGCCGATGGCCGCCTCGGCATGCGGCCTGAACGCCGCCTGAGTCCCGGGAGGACGACATGAACGCGCCCGAGCTTTCCCCGATGCCGGCGACACCGGCAGCGTCGCCAGTGCAACCGTTCCACGCTGGCGAGCTGGCCGTGCAGACTCTGGCCGGCTCGCGCGACGCCATGGCCGAGGTCGGTGTGCGCGTGATTCGCGCAGCGATGCCGGAGCAGCATCGTCAGTTCTTCCCGCAACTGCCCTTTCTGGCGATGGGCGCGCTCGACGCTCACGGACAGCCGTGGGCAACGCTTCTGAGCGGCGCGCCCGGCTTCGTCATGTCGCCGGACCCCACGGTGCTGCGCGTGAACGCGCTCCCGCCCACGACCGACCCGCTGCACCGCGCGGTGACGCCGGCCGCGTCGGTCGGACTGCTCGGGATCGAACCGTCGACGCGACGGCGCAATCGCGTCAACGGGCGCGTCTTCGACGTGGACGACGGCGGCTTTGCGATCCGCGTCGCACAGAGCTTCGGCAACTGTCCTCAGTACATTCGCAAGCGCGAGATCACGTCGCAACGGCATGAGGCGCCGCCGTTGGCGGAATTGCCGCGGCCGTCGCTCGACGACGACGCCCGGTGGCAGATCGCGAGCGCCGACACCTTCTTCATCGCCACGCATTACGCGGGTGATGGCGCGACCGAACGCAGCGCCGGCACCGACGTCTCGCATCGGGGCGGCAAGCCGGGCTTCGTGCGGGTTGACGGCGCCAACACGCTCACGTGGCCGGATTTCCGCGGCAACGCTTACTACAACACGCTCGGCAACCTGTATGCCAACCCGCGCGCCGGACTGCTGTTCGTCGACTTCGCCTCGGGCGATTTCCTTCACGTGGCGGGCGACGCGGAAATTCTTTGGCAAGACGAAATGCAGAGCGGCTTCGAAGGGGCGCAGCGGCTTGTGCGTCTTCACGTGCGTGAAGTTCGTCGGGTGCAACGCGCACTGCCGGCGGCGTGGCGCGACGGCGAGACCTCGCCCACGCTCGAGCGCACCGGCGCCTGGCCGACCGCCTGATCGGGCCTGACGCCCTGGCGATGGCCCCGAGGCAAGTCGCGGCGCGATCTGCGCGACGGGAAACTCGACTTCCGTGACCAACGCCGGCATGTCCCACGACCTCGCCGTCACCGACCATTCATGGCTTGCCGCTCCGGTCGGCGCCGTGTACAGTGTGTCCACGCCTGTCGAGTGACAGGCGCCAACCCTCTTCATCGATCCATGACTGCTCGATCGCCCGTCCGACTCGCTGTATCGCCGCCGCTGCGCGGGGTAGGCGCACGTCTGCACGGACAGGGCGTGGCGGTGGCAGGTGTCGCACCTCCC